>NZ_JAUSYB010000001.1:1608129-1929755 GCF_030816505.1 Microbacterium sp. W4I20
AGAGCTCGGAACGGTCGACGTCGGCCGGACGCGACACGAAGGCCCGCCAGATGCCCATGCCGGTCGGCTCGGGCTTCGTCTCGATGCCGACGAGCTCGCGCACGGCCGAGTGCAGGCCGTCGGCGCCGATCAGCAGGTCGTACTCGCCGGCGGACTCGTCGTTGACGAACACCTCGACCGAGTCGGAGCTGCGCGCGTCCAGACCGGTCACCTTCGTGCCGAAGCGCACCCGGGCGCCGGCGGCGTTCGCGTGCTCGAGCAGGATGCGCGTGAGTTCTGCCCGCGGCATCCCCATCGCGGCCGGATAGTCCGGTCCACCCGTCTTCACGTCAGGCAGCGCGGCGACCACGGGAGCGCCGGGGCCGGGAGCGCGGAGGTTGAGCCCCTCGAACGGGAAGCCCGCGGCGCGGATGTCGTCCCACGCGCCGAGCGCGTCGAACACGCGGAGCGCGTTGCCCTGCAGCGAGATGCCGGAGCCAAGCGTCGACGGCGCGTCCTTCGCCTCGAAGACATCGACCTCGACGCCGGCCTTGGCGAGCTGGATCGCGGCGGCGAGTCCGGCGACACCGGTGCCGGCGATCGCGACCTTTCGTACTGCGGTCATGTGCAGAACCTCCCTGTTCTGAGTGAGCGATGTGTTGCGGTCTAGAGGATGGCGACCGGGTTGACCGGCGAGCCGACGGCACCCGTGATCGGCAGGGGCGGCGCCGACAGCAGGAAGTCCCACCGACCGCGCTCGGCGCAGGCCTCGGCGAGCTCGTCGAGGTTCCACATCTCGCCGATGGTCAGGCCGAGGTTCGGGATGACCACTTGGTGCAGCGGCTGGAAGGCCGGCACGTCGAACTCGTTGGGACGCACCTCGAAGCCCCAGGTGTCGGTCGCGATCGCGGCGATCTCGGTGCGGTGCAGCCAGCCGGCTGTGGTCAGCGAGAGTCCGGGCGCGGGCCCGCCGGCGTAGTCGCCCCAGCCGTCGCGGCGCGTGCGCGCGTACTGACCGGTGCGGACCACGACGATGTCTCCGCGGCCGACGGCGCTGGAAGCGCCCTGCGCAGCGATGGTGGCCTCGAGGTCGGCGACGGTGATCGCATGCCCGTCGGGGAGCTCGCCGGTCTCGGGGAACAGGTGCCGTCCGACGTCGAGCAGCACGCCGCGCGAGACGATGACGGATGCCGCGTGCTCGATGCCCGTGACGAGGTCGCCTTCGCTGGTCACGACGTCGCCGGCCCGGCGCCCGTTCCACGCGTTACCGTGGTCGAAGATGTGGCCGAGGCCGTCCCACTGCGTGGAGCACTGCAGCGGCATCGCGATCACGTCGTCGGCGCCGCCGATCCCGTGCGGGAAGCCCTGGTTGCCGCGCTCGGCATCCACGCCGGTGTCGGTCATGGTGTGCACGGGGTTGGTGCGTCGGCGCCAGCCCTTCTGGGGTCCATCGGTGTCGAAGCGCTGCGACAACGACACGACGCGACCTGAGGAGACGAGCGTCGCCGCCCGCGCCCGCGTGGCGTCGTCGATGAAGTTCAGCGTGCCGAGCACATCGTCCTCACCCCAGCGGCCCCAGTTGCGGAACGCCTCCGCCCGCGCGGCGATCTCGGACTCCGGGTCGGTGCGATCCAGATCCGCCGGGTTCTCGGAAGGGTGCGCGGAGCGGGTCGACATCAGGAGGCGCCGTCCGCCGTCGGAGACACGCAGCGCACGACCTGGGTGCCGAGGTTGGCGATCGTTCCGGTCATGACGTCACCGTCGCGGAGGAAGCGCCGCCAGTGTTGACCGTTGCCGGCCGGGCTGCCCGTGAGGAGCAGGTCCCCCGGGTAGAGCGGATGCGTCTGCGACGCGGCGGAGAGCAGGGCGGGGATGTCGAAGAGCAGGTCGCTCGTCGAGGCATCCTGCATCGTCTGCCCGTTGAGGTCGAGACGCACCGGGGCGTCACTCGGCGAGACGAACGGGGCAGGAACCAGGAACGGGCCGGTCGGCAGGAACCCGGGGGCGTTCTTCGCCCGGTACCAGTCGGTGCCGATCTCCTTCATGTCCTTGCGGAACACGAGGTCGCGGGTCGTGACGTCGTTGACGATCGTGTAGCCGGCGATGTGGTCCCACGCGTCCTCACGCGAGACCTGGAAGGCCTCCTTGCCGATGACGAGGGCGAGTTCGAGCTCCCAGTCGTGCACCTCGCTGTAAGCGGGGAGGACGAGCGGCACGTCGTCGCCGACCACGGCGGCGGGCAGTCCGATGAAGAAGTAGGGCTCGCCATTGGCCTTGCGGTCATCCATCATCTGGGCGGCGAACGCGCGCGCCTCGTCGGGCGTGCGGTCGGAGTTCTGCGTGAGCCCGGCCGCCACCAGCTCGATCACGTGCTCGCGGTAGTTCGCGCCGGTCTGCAGCACCTGGCGCGGCTCGACCGGGGCGGTGAGGGTGACGTCGGCGAGCGAGACCCAGGGGCCGTCGGCCTCGGCGAGCGCCTGCAGGCGATCCCAATCGGGGGCCGCGAGGAAGGCGTTCAGCCCGTCGGCGCCGAGATCCTCGGAGGAGAGGGGGCGGATGCGCTCGCCCGCCGCGAGGCCGAGGCGCACGCGACCCTCCTCGCGGTAGCGCGCCAGGGCGAAGGGGGCGTCGGGTGCTGTCGTCGTCATCGTCGGTCGATCCTCTGTCGTTCAGTATGGCGTCGCGTGGAACCCGGGGCGGACGTCGACGTCCGCCCCGGGAGGTGCTCAGCCCTGGCCGTGCTTGGCGTACGGGTTGAAGAGCGCTTCCTTGATCTCGTCGGGAACACCCTCTTCGGTCGCACTGGGTCCGTCCGCGGCAGGGAACGACTCCGTCATCGACATCGGCATGGCGCCGTTGCGGTAGAAGTTGTTCGAGCCGAGCGACGGCTTCCAGGTGTTGGGCTCCCAGTCCGGCACGTAGTTGCGGTAGCCGCCGGTGTTGAGCTCGATGCGCAGCGAGGACGGCTCCCGGTAGTACAGGAACGTCTGCTCGCCGATGCCGTGGATGTTGGGCCCGTATTCGATCGGGATGCCGTTCTCCATGAGCGTGTCGGCGGCGATCAGCAGCTCTTCGCGGGTGTCGACCCAGAACGCGTAGTGGTTGATGCGTCCGGCGCGCGTCGAGCCGTCGAGAACGACGCCGAGGTCGTGCGACTTCTCGTTCGTGGTGAGCACGGAGAAGACCGAGATCGGTGCCTCGTCGAGGATCGTCTTGGCCATGATCCGGAATCCGAGCACCTCGTTGTACCAGGCGGCGAAGTCGTCGACGCTGCTGGTCGCGATGGTCACGTGGTCGAGCTGACGCGGGGCGCCGGCGACCTTCGAGCGCTTCTCCGGACGGTCGGGGTAGATCGACGCGGTCGAGCCGCCGGCCTGGTGACGCGTGACGTCCCAGTGCAGGGTCATCGAATGACCCCACGGGCCGGTGAAGCGGTAGGCCCGGCCGATGTGCGGCACATCGTCGAGCCACTCGCCGTCGATGCCCGCGGCTTCGATGCGCTTCGCGGCCTCGTCGAGGGCCTCGGCGCTGGACGTGCGCCAGGCCATCGTGGCGAGCGAAGGCTCATCGCCCGGAACGACCACGAGCGAGTAAGCGTAGTAATCGCCCCAGCAGCGCAGGTACACGGCACCGTCGACGCGGTCCACGACGGTGAGCCCGACCTGATCCTCGTAGAACTTGACCGACGCTTCGACGTCGGGGGTGGTGATCGCCACGTAGGAGAGGTGGGAGAGCAGCTTGATCATCTTCGATCCTTTCGTGGGGGCTCTGGGACCTGCCCCACGCTCTACTTTTGTCGGTTCTCGACTATTCAGGAATCCCGATGTGGCTATGCGGGGAATCAGCCTCGTTTATCCCGCCGAGAAGACGGATGCCGCGAGCGCCGCGTCGTGCCGAAAGGCCCGGAGGTCTCCGGTGCCGTCGCCGCGGGAGATCGCGTCGATCGCTCGACGCAGGGCCACTCGTGCGCTCGACTCGCGCCTCCGCGGGCGGCGCAGCGTCCCCTCCGCGGTGCTCACGTCGACGCTCCTCGCGTCCGTCGCCGCGTCGAGGTCGATCTCCAAGCGGGTCTCCCCGACGGCCTGCGCGCGGAGCCGTGCGCCCCCTCGCCCGACCAGGGTGGATGCCGTCAGCGTCGCCGCTCGTCCTGACACCGGCTCTTCGAGCAGGGCCAGCAGACCGTGCGGGACGGCTGCCGCCGCTCGCAGTTCGAGCTCGCCTCCGGCCAGCATCCGAAGCCACCCGAGGGACTCGCGCACCATGGCGCCGAGCTCTCCGGGGATCGCGACGGTGTCGACCGTCACAGGGCGCGCGGCATCGACACCGGCACGGGGCGCGGCGGCATCCGCGACCAGGTCGGCTCGCAGCCACGGTCGATCGAGCACGACAGGCACGCTGCCGGCCGCGGCCTCGAGCGCGGCGAGCTCGTCATCATCGACGGCGACCGGATGCGCGATGAGGAGCGCCGAGGCACGTCCCTGCAGCGCGACACGGGACCGTGCGGGCCAGCCGGGCGCACCGTCGACCACGACGATCGCCCCTTCCAGCTGCTCGACCACGCGTGCCCGCAGTGGCAGTTCCGTGATCGCCGTGCGGTAACGCGCCGTCGCGCCGCTGACCCCGATCATCGCGCCATCCCTTCGCGCACGGCTGTCGCCGCAGCATCCGCCAGCGCGATCGCGTAATGCGCGTCGGCCAGCATCTCGTCGTACTCCACGGCCTCCGCGCCGTCGGCGAGCGCCGCCACGACCCGCCACTCGGCCAGGTACCCGTCCTCAGGGAGGGGTGGGTACTCCGACACCCGCCCGTCGACGTGCCGAACACGCGCGAGTGCGCTGCCGTCGTGCACGAAGGCCGGCGGGAACTCGATGTCGACCTGGTCGCGCGCGGTCGAGATCGCGAAGCGCCAGAGCGCCTCGGCACCCGCGGGAAGCATCACGGCGGTGAGCCGGACGAGCACATCGTCGGCGATGAAGCCGACGCAGTAGCCGATCGGAGCGATCGGGCGCGCGAACACCACCCGATCGAGGTGCGGGGCGAGGTCGCGCAGCAGCGGCAGATCATGGATGCCGAGCCCGAGTATCAGCTGTCGGACGACCGCGGCGGCGAAGTCGGGGTCGTTCCAATCCGGAGCGGGTCGGGCGGGGGCCGCCCCGGGCAGGGACTCGGTGACGACGTCGTGGTACCGACCATTCGGCGGCAACGCCACCGTGACCGATACCGCCCGCACCGGCGCCCGCTCTGCCGTGATGTGGTGCTTGGCCCGGCCCCAGGCGGGATCGAAGAGGTGGTTCGTACCGACCACGAGGGCCGTGCCTGCGTGCCGACACGCGTCGACGACGGCATCCGCATCCTCGCTGGTGAGCGCGATCGGCTTCTCGCAGAGGATGGTGCGCACACCGGCCGCCACGGCCGCCAGGATCTGCGCGGCATGATGCTCCGGCGGCGAGCAGATCGCGACGACGTCGACCGCTGGATCCGCCAACAGCTCGTCGGTGCCGGAGGACCACCGTGCACCAGTCCGCGCGGCAAGGGCCTCAGCTCTCCCGCTCCCCCCGTCGGCGATGTGCACAACGCGGAACGACTCGGGCAGCCATTCGAGAGTGGGGAGGTGCAAGGCGGAGACGCCCGGTCCTGCCCCGATGACACCGACGCCGTACGGCATGAGCCTGCTCCTTTCGCGGAAGCAGGTCGCCCCCATCGGCTTTTGCCTGAACTCTACCTAAGTGCGCTCGACGACGACAATAGCGCGGTCGATGTGCGCCGAATTCGCCGAGTCTTGTGTGAAAATCGGATATGGCCAGTGAGTCCACCCTCCGCTTCGGCGCGCAGACCGATGAGATGACGAGTCTGCTGCGCATCGTCAATCTCGTGCGAACCGGCGAAGCGGTGACCCGGCCCGAGATCGGCCGCGTCACCGGCCTCGGTCGTGGTGTCGTCGCGCAGCGCGTCGACCACGCCATCGATGTCGGCTTCCTTCAGGACGGCGAGTTCGCGCCCTCCTCCGGCGGCCGAGCGCCGCGCACCCTGCGGTTCCGCGCCGAGCGCGGTCGCGTGATCGTGTGCGCACTCGGCGCTCTGCACATCCACGTGGGGCTCGCCGATCTGAACGGGACGATCCTGGCCGACTCGCACCGCGCGTGGGACATCGCCCGTGGCCCGGAGGAGACTCTCGACGAGGCCATGTCGATGATCGACGGGCTCCTCGCGAAGGACGACGCGCCCGACACCCCTGTCTGGGCGATCACCGTCGGCGTACCCGGTCCGGTGGACTTCGCCTCCGGTCGCCCCGTGGCGCCGCCCATCATGCCCGGCTGGAACGGCTTCGACATCCGCACGCGGTTCGAAGAGCGGTTCGACGCCCCGACCTGGGTCGACAACGACGTGAACATCCTCGCGTTCAGCGAGCGCGAGCGTCGCGAGAACGACAACATCGACCTGATCTACTGCAAGATCGGGTCGGGAATCGGCGCCGGCCTGCTCTCCCGCGGCCGAGTGCATCGCGGCGCGAACGGCGCGGCCGGCGACATCGGCCACGTGCGCGTGCGCGACTCCGAGGAGCTCTGCCGCTGCGGCAAGATCGGCTGCCTCGAGGCGGTGGCGGGCGGTTGGGCGCTCGTGCGGGACGCCGAGCGAGAACTGGCCGAGGGGGCAACAGGTCGACTCGCGCAGCGCGCGGCCGAGGGTGAGGCCATCACGCCCGAGGCGATCTCGCGCGCCGCGGAGGGCGGCGATGCGCTGGCGATCTCGCTCATCAGAAAGTCGGCGCGGGTCGCGGGCGAATCCATCGCCACCCTCGTGAACGTGTTCAACCCCAGCATCATCGTGATCGGCGGCGCGGTGGCCGCCGCGGGCGAGCTCTTCCTCGCCGAGGTGCGGCAACGGGTCTACGAGCTCTCGCTTCCGCTCGCGACGCGCGACCTCTCGATCGTGAACTCCCCCAACGATCCGCGAGAGCCGCTCCGCGGTGGCGCGGCGCTCGCCCGCGAGGAGCTGTTCGACGAGACCTTCCCCCGGTGGTTCGCCGATGGCGCGCCGACGGTCGCTCGGATTCACACGGTCTCGTAATCGCAGAGCTCTCTTCTTCCTAAATCAGACATAAGCCTGTATGTTCTGAACTGAAGTCGAACGAGAGGCGTCGAAGATGATGCGCACACCGCCCGAGCACAGCGCCGATACGCGGATCCGAGCGGCGCATCGTGCTTGATGGGTTGGGCGCGGATGCGCTCGTCGACAGCGAGAACGGTGCCGTGCTCCGCGTCTCGCTCCCCTGGATCCGCTCACTGCCGATCGCGGCCGCGCGCGATGTCGAAGTGCAGATCGACGGCGCGCCCGTCTCCGCACCTCAGGTGCGACTCGGCGACCGACGCGTCGCGCTCCAGGACCTGGTTCTCGAGTCCGGATGGTGGTTCGTGCAGGATCGGCTGGCACTCGAGCTCGATCGACGTCTCGACGCCGGGAGCCATTTGGTGCGGCTGCGCTTCGGCCTGGCCATCCCCTACCTGCAGGTGGGCCCGGACGGACCGCTGACCCTGCCCTTCCACTTCGAACGCGAACTGACCGCCGTCGCCCCCGGCTCGCCCGCCGGTGTCGCGCTCGACGTCGCCTGACCGGGAGCCGCGACATGACGACCGACATCCCCGCCGACTGGACACTCTCCGCGAGTGCTTTCAACTGGTCCTCCGACATCGTGCGCGCCGAACGCGCGGCACCCGACATCGCCACGAGCATCGTCGCCGACGGCATCGCCTCGGTCATCGAGGTCGAACTCGGCCAACTGTGGCGGTCGTATCCCCTGCCGACGGATGCCGAGGCCGAGGCCCTGCGCGAGTCACTCGCCGCGGTGGGCGGACGGGTGAGCATCGTCGGCGCGAGCATCGACGACTGGGAGCTGCCCGCGCGGCGACGGAGCGATGCCGAGCGCCTGGCCTTCCTGCTGCCGCAGCTGCACACCGCGCATCGGCTCGGCGCGACCGGCCTGCGACTGCCGATCGGTCAGGCAGGGCCCGCGCTGCTGAACCACCTGCTCCCCCACCTGCACGACCTCGAGCTGGTGCTGTTCGAAGAGGCGCAGGGCCGCCAGACCCCCTCGGCGCAAGCCGCGGACTACGACGCCATCGCCGCGCTCGACGACCCGCACGTGCGCCTGCTGATCGACATCAGCATGCTCATGCCGGCGCTTCCCCCGACGTACCTCGAGCAGTTGCGGGCCGGCGGCATCCCCTCCGACCTCCTGTCGCGACTCACGGACGAGTGGCGCGATCCCGCGACCCACGATGCGGTGATGGCGCTCCTCCGCTCGGGGGGCGTGCCCGGCTCGGTGCACACGCTCTACATGGACATGCTCGTGCGGTTCGGCCGGTCGGATGCCGCGGACCTGCGCGGCATCCTCCCCCTGGTCGGCGCCTTCCACCTGAAGTTCTGGGATCTCGACGACAGCGACTCCCGGATATCCGCGCCAATTCAGGCGCTGGCTGCCGAGCTCGCCGGTCGCGACTTCCACGGCACGTTCACGAGCGAGTGGGGCGGACTCGAATGGCTCGACGATGATGCTGCCACGATGACGCGTGCCCACCTCGCGCTGGCTCGTGACTCGCTCGGCACGGCCGGCACCAGAATGGTTGCATGACCACTCTTCACGGGATCGACATCGCTGCCGAGCTTCGACAGGTCGAGGCGCACTGGACCCCGCGCGTCGTGGGCCGGGTGAACGACCAGTACATCAAGGTCGCGAGGCTCCTCGGCGAACTGGTGTGGCATGCGCACGACGCCGAGGACGAGATGTTCCTGGTCGTCTCGGGCACGCTCCGCATCCAGCTTCCCGACGACCAGGAGGTCGTGCTCACCCCCGGACAGTTCCACGTCGTCCCCCGGGGCGTGCAGCACAATCCGATCGCCGAGGAAGAGGTCGAGATCGTCCTGATCGAGACGGTGACCACGGCACACACCGGCGACGTCGTCACCGAACGTACGGTGCCGCTCGACAGGCAGGTCGGCGACTTCCGCTGACGCGGGAGGCGTCAGCGGAAGTCCCTGCGGTGGGGTCGCCTGCTCAGCCTTCGCGGTTGTAGTACGGCCAGGGCAGGAACCGCCGCTCGCCGCGACGGTCGGGTCCGCTGAGGGTGATCTCCCCCGTCGCCGCCCACTCGACACCCCGCGGGAACATGCGGATGAACTCGATCCGTCGGAACGTGTCGATGTCATGGCCGATCGTGATCGTGAAGCTGCGCCCGGATCCGTACTCGTTGATCCAGGCGATCGGCTGATCCGTGTTCATGCCCGGCAGAGCGGCGATGCCGTCCGGCGGGATCGCGACCGGGTAGTGCGACATCGGCCAGACGGGCGCCTTCTCGTACGACTCGAGGTCGTCGAAGGTCGTGAGCAGCACCTGCGCGCCGTCGTACAGCTCGACGCCGACGAGGATGTCGTCGCCCGTCACGGTCCAGGTGTCGTTGATGCCCTCGGTGATCGCGTGGCGCGGCTCGGCGGTGCGCAACAGGGCCTCGCCCCAGGGGCGGGGACGGATGCCGGTGGGCACGCTGAGCTTCGCCCCGCGCATCACGTTGTACTCCTCGGGATAGCCCCAGTCGTCCTCCTGCACGGCCGAGCCGTGGAACCACACGATGCCCTTGCCCTGGTCGTGCACGAAGCTCAGCAGTGCAGCATCCGTCTCCGGTCCGAACCCGACCGCCTTGTCGTGATAGCCGTCACGGCCCTCGAACACGACGATGATCACGTCGTACTTGTCGATGATCTCGGCGCCGAGCCCTCGCGGGTCTTCGATGACGCGCACGCGGAACCGTCCGGTGTCTTCGAGCAGCGTCGTCAGCCACTGGTTGTGGGTGCGGAAGCTGCGGTGCTCGTTGTCATGCTCGATGGTCATGTGGCCCGACAGGATGAGGGCGTTCAGCAGATCGGCCATCAGGCGCTCTCGTCGACCTTCGTGGAGAAGGCGGAGTCGAAGGCGGCATCCGGCGGGGTGATCGCGGCGAGCTTCTGCACGAACGCGAGAGCCTCGGGGGCTCCGTGGAGGCGGTCCATGCCGGCGTCCTCCCACTCCACGCTCGTCGGACCCGTGTAGCCGATCGCGTTGAGCGCGCGGAACAACGGCTCCCACTTCACGGCACCGTGCCCGGTGGAGACGAACGTCCACCCGCGACGCGGGTTCGCCCACGGCAGGTGCGAACCCAGCACCCCGTTGCGGCCGTCGAGGTTCGTGATCGATTCCTTCACGTGCACGTGGAAGATGTGCTCCGCGAAATCCAGCACGAACGCGACCGAATCCAACTGCTGCCACACGAAGTGCGACGGATCGAAGTTGAACCCGAAACTCTTCCGGTGCCCGATCGCGTCGAGCGTCGCCTTCGCCGTCCAGTAGTCGTACGCGATCTCCGACGGATGCACCTCCAGCGCGAACCGCACACCCACTTCCTCGAACACGTCGAGGATCGGGTTCCACCGGTCGGCGAAGTCCTGATACCCGGCCGCGATGAACTCATCCGACGCCGGCGGGAACATCGCCACCGCCTTCCAGATGCTCGACCCGGTGAACCCGTTCACCGTCGACACACCGAGCTTCGCGGCGAACCGGGCGGTGTCCTTCAGATCCTCCGCCGCACGCTGACGCACACCCTCCGCATCGCCATCACCCCACACCCGATCCGACAGGATGTCGCGGTGGCGCACGTCGATCGGGTCATCGCACACCGCCTGCCCCGTGAGGTGGTTCGAGATCGCCCACACCTGCAGTCCGTTGCGTTCCAGGATGTCCCGGCGCGACTGCACATACTCCTCGTCATCCCACCGGGACACATCGATGTGATCACCCCAACAGGCGATCTCCAACCCGTCATACCCCCACTCCCCCGCAAGACGAGCGACCTCCTCGAACGGAAGATCAGCCCACTGACCGGTGAACAACGTGATCGGACGTGCCATGAACGACTCCTTCGTAGAAACGTGGCGGGTGATGCGGATTGGGGGATTCGAGCTCAGCCGACGCCGACCGGCGCCTCGGTGCGCACGCGCACCCAGGCCGCGTCGTCGGCGGCGCTGCGCTCGACGGCGTCGAGTACGCGCTGCACCCCGAGCCCCTCGACGAAGCTCGGATGCGGCGTCGCGCCGTCGTGGATCGCCTGCACCAGATCGACGACCTGGTGCGTGAAACCGTGCTCGTAGCCGAGCATGTGTCCGGCCGGCCACCACGCGGCGACGTACGGATGCGCGGCCTCGGTCACGAGGATCTTCGTGAAGCCCTGGCGATCACCCGGCAGCGTGCGGTCGTAGAACTGCAGGCTGTTGAGGTCTTCCAGATCGAACGCGAGCGCGCCCTTGTCGCCCGAGACCTCGATGGTCAGGGCGTTCTTGCGCCCGGTCGCGAAGCGCGTGGCCTCGAACGAGGCCAGCGCTCCGCCCGAGAGTCGCCCCGTGAAAAGTGCCAGGTCGTCGACGGTGACATCGCCGTAGCCCGCACCTGCCGTCCCCGACAGGCCGGATCCTCCGGCGCTCACAGGCCGCTGCGACACGATCGTCTCGACGACGCCGGTCACGGCATCCACCGTCTGCCCGGTCACGAACTGGGTGAGGTCGATGATGTGCGCACCGATGTCGCCCAGCGCGCCGGATCCCGCGTGCTCCTTCTGCAGACGCCACGCGAGCGGCATCTCCGGGTCGACGAGCCAGTCCTGCCGGTAGGCGGCGCGCACCTGCTGCACGCGCCCGATCACGCCCTCCGCGATCAGATCGCGGAGGAACGTCGCGGCGGGCACACGGCGGTAGGTGAACCCGACCATCGAGACCACGCCGTGCGCAGCGGCGCGCTCGGCAGCATCCGCCATCGCCTCGGCCTCTTCGACCGTGTTGGCGAGCGGCTTCTCGCAGAGCACGTGCTTGCCGGCCTCCAGCGCCGCGATGGCGATCTCGGCGTGCGAGTCGCCGGGCGTGACGATGTCGACGATGTCGATGTCGGGTCGAGCGATGACCTCGCGCCAGTCCGTCGACGTCTCGGCCCAGCCCCAGTGCTCGGAGGCCTCCCGCACGGCATCCGGATTGCGGCCGACGAGCACCGCCATCTCGACGCCCTCGGGCAGATCGAACACCCGCGGCGCCTGACGCCAGCCCACCGAGTGCGCGGCGCCCATGAACCCGTGGCCGATCATCGCGACCCGCAGGGCTCTGCCCCGAGTCGGGCTCGGACTCATGCGAGCACGACCTCGCGCTGCACCGGGACACGGTTGGTGACGTACCGGCCGGGGCCGCCGTCGACGCCCGGCATGATCTGCATGTAGAGCAGACGCATGGTCAGGACGACCTCGACGGTGAGCGAATCGCCCGCCTGCGGCACCGGATCGAGGTCGATCAAGACCTCGGGGCGCTCGGCGACGAACCACAGCGTCTCGTGCTGCTCGGGCAGCTCGTCGACGCGATAGGTGCGCCCCTCGAGCTCGAACCGCAGCGACTCGGTCGGGATCGAGACGCCGTTCACGGTGGCGGCGACGCCGTCAACGGCCGACAGCCAGAGGCTGCGGTACCAGGGCAGCTGCACCGAGACGGCGATGCCGGTGTCGGTGCGGCGGACGTCCTTCTCGGAGAACAGGGAATTGTGAGTGGCCATGATGACTCCGATTCAGACCGCGACGGCGGTCTCTTCGATCGCACGACGCATCAGGTCGTGCTGCTTCTTGACGAGGTCGATGGGGTCGCTCTCACCGAGGTCGGAGAAGGCGTGGCCCTCCCACTCGCTGGAGAGGTAGCCCTGGTAGCCGCCCTCGACGAACTGGCGGACGATGCGCGGGATGTCCATCGCCGGCTCTTCCCCGTCGGGGCCGATGTCGTAGAACTTGGCGTGCACGTGGAAGATCTGCGGCATGATGTCGAGCCACTCCTCCGGCGGCACCAGTCCGTGCATGTTGAAGGCCAGACGCGTGAACGGTCCGAGACGGGCGAAGTCGAAGTTCTCCGACGTCAGGAAGTCCTCGAACTTCTGGTTGCGCACGTGCATCGGTGTCGGCTCATGCCAGATCTCGTCCATGACGGTGAAGTACTCCTCGGGCATGCCCATCTGCCGCATCGTGCGCAGCAGCGTGGGCGAGAGCGAGTGCATCGTCGAGGAGAAGTCGGCGGTGAAGCCGAGCCGGTCGGACTGCAGCTCGTCGTACATCTCTCGCATCTGCAGCACCTGCGGGTTGTTCGGACCCGACGGCGCGTGGATCTCGTAGCCGAGCTTCTGGTCGTACTTCTCGGCGAGCGGCAGCAGGCTGCGCAGCAGCTCCTTGCCGTGCGAGCGGATGACGACCTTCTTGAAGCCGAGCGTGTGCGCCGTCTTCAGCTGCCGGGCGAGGAACTCGTGCTCCTCGTCCGGCGTCATGTCGCGATCCTTGCGGCGACCCATGTCGAGGTTCGTGCCGATGGCGCTCGGCTCGAAGCCGTAGCGGTCCATGCTGTCGCGCCAGAGCTTCACGAAGTCGTCGTCGACATCCGGGTACGAGCGCAGCATCTGGGCGATGTTGAACTCGATGCCGGGGCCGAGGCCGTGGTCGGCCGCCGCCTTGATGAGCGTCTCGGGCGTGTACAGCCCCGCCGCGAACTCGGAGGTGAGTGAGTAGAGCGTGATGCCGAGCTTGATGCCCGTGCCGGCGATGCCGTCGGTCATGCGCGGATTCCCTTCGTGAGAGTGTGCGGGAGGTGGGCGGCAAGGGCCTGCTGCGCCTCGGCCGCGTCGGTGATCATGCGGCTGCCCGCGTTCTCGGCCGCCGAACGCTGCACGGCCTGCTCGCCGGCGATGATGTCGAACGGGCTCTGCCAGTGGTTCCAGTGCCAGCCCTCGTATTCGCTCGACACGGCACCGGAGTAGCCGTTCTCGACGAGCAGCGTGATGAGGTCGCGCACCGGGACCGACGGCTCTTCGCCGTTCTCGTCGATGCCGAAGAACTTGCCGTGCACGTGCGTGACCCACGGCATGATCTCGAGCCAGTCATCGACCCTGGCCGGGCCGAAGAGGCCGGTGCCGTTGATGCCGAAGTCGATGCCGAGGTCGGGACGGCCGTTCTGCGCGGCGAGCCCGATGAACGAGCCGAAGCGCTGTCCGTGCACGGCCTGGTCGGCGGGCGGGCCCTCCTCGTAGTACGTGTTCCAGAGGTCGACGACCTTGCCGAGCAGCTCCTCCGAGGCGCCGCGGCGGCGGTAGGCCTCGATGAGCGACGGCGCGAAGCCCGAGACGGTCGCGCCCCAGTCCATCGTGAAGCCGAGGAAGGGCGATGCGACCTTCTCGTAGCGGTCGCGGAGCGCCAGGATGCGCGGGTGGGAGGCGTACTGGTCGGCGTGCACCTCGAGGGCGAGCGTGACCCCGTGCTCCTCGGCGATCGGCGCGAGCGCTTCCATCGAATCGGGCGTGATCGAGATCTGCACGCGGGCGATCGGGAAGCCGAGCTTCGCCGCCGCCTTGATCTGCAGGGTCATGTAGTCGATCAGCTCGTCCTGCGTCAGCATCCGATCACGATGGATGCCGATGTCGGCGTTGACCGCGAGCGATGTCGTGACGAGGCCGACCTCGTCGATCAGATCGCGGAACCCGCCGGCGAACGTGTCGTCGATGTGCGGGAAGCCGCGGAAGCTGGAGAACCCGATGATCTCGAGACCCGGTCCGTGCCCTTCGGCGGCGACCTTGCGGATCAGCTGCTCGAGGTCGTACTCGCGACCGTGGAACGCGCGGGTGTAGCTGTAGAGCGTGACTCCCTGGATGGGCGTGCCCTTGGCGAGTGCTTCCTGCGCGGTCATGCCGCCACCTCCTGTGCCTGACGAGCGGTCATGGTCTTGGTGTCGTGCTCTTCGATGTGCAGCGTCTCGCTGTCGGAGATGATGATGTACGGGATGTAGAGCGTGAGGTCGACGCGCACCTCGTGGTCACCGTCGGCAGCGACCGGGAGATCGCCGGACAGCGCGGCGGAGTCGACCGGGAACCACCACTCGTCGATGTTCGTGGAGAGTTCCTCGAAGGTGAACTCCTGGCCGTTCATCCGCCACCGGAGGGACTCGGTCGGAGCCTCGGTGCCGTCGACGGTGAGCTTCGCGCCGGCGATGCAGCTGCCGGGCAGAGCGCGGTACCAAGGGAGGCGGACCTCCACGGAAGCGCGGGCACCGTCGGTGACGAGCGTGCCCTGTTCGATGATGCGATCGGGAATCACAGGTGGTCTCCTTGACTACTTTGTCCTTGTTTAGACAGACTAATGTCGTTTTCCTGCATAAGCAAGAGTCAGCGCAGGTTTTCGGCGATCTTCCTGGCGCCGCGCACGGCGAGCGCGACCGACGTCAGAGTGGGGTTGCAGGCCGTCGACGTCGGGATGACGTTGTTACCCGCGACGAAGAGACCGGGCACGTCCCAGACCTCGCTGTCGGGCGAGCAGACGCTGCGACCGTCGTCGGTCTCCCCCATCCGGGTGCTGCCCTGATAGTGCAGGGAGGCACCGGCGGGCATCGTGAACGGACGCTCGTCGAGCGGATCGCCGACCGCACGCCCGAGGCGCACGAGCTCCTCGCGGGCACGCTCCATCACCGCGTGATCGTGCGGCGTCAACGTGTAGTGGATCGTCATCGCGGGCATGCCGTAGCCGTCGAGGGCGTCGTCGGAGAACTCGACCCGGTCGTCCCACTGCAGCTCCTTGGCCGTGAAGAGACCGAGCCCGACGATCGACCCCGGCACGACAGGATCGTCTTCCGCGAGCGGCACCGGCGACGCGTCGAGCTGCATGATCTGACCGTGGAACGGCATCTCGTCGGTGAACGGCACCCAGGTGACGCCGCTCTGCTCGCTGAGCGCTCCGGACGCGGCGACCGCATCCTCGCCGCCCGCGTGCACGTCGCGCAGCCGGGAGGCGAAGACGATCTGCGTCTGGTCGTTCAGCATTCGTCCGAGGGCGGCGGGACGGATGCCGGAGGCCCACAGCACCTGCGGGGTGCGCAGACCGTCGGCGGCGACCACGACGAACCGGGCGGCTATGGTGTGCACGTCACCGGTGCGCAGGTCGCGCACCTCGATGCCCGAGGCGCGTCCGCCGTCGGTGAGCACGCGGGTGACCAACGACTCGTCGAACAGCGAGAAGTGCGGATTGGCTCGTGTCACATCTCCGAAGACGACGTCGGAGCCCGACCACACGAGGCGACCGTCGTCGCGCCGGTGCACGGCCAGCGGCATCCGCTGCGCACGGTGCGCGTGGTCGCGCTCGGCGTCGACGGCGTCGGAGAGCCGTTCCCGCACGATGGTCGCGAACGGGGAGGCGTCGAAGGCGTCGGTCGTGACACCCAGCAGGCGCTCCGCCTCGGAGAGCAGGTCGTCGAGGTCGGGCAGGAAGTCGATGCGCTCGCTGTCGTTCGGACGCGGGCACGCCGCCGTCCAGTGCGCACCCATGCCGCCCACGTTGCTCGAGAAGGCGGCGACCGGCATGCCGTCCTCGCCCTCCACCCGGTACCCGTCGGGGAGGAGGTAGGTGCCCGCCCGCCCCCGGCGCTGGCCGGACTTCGCCGCACCAGGGTCGCTGATCGTCGCGGCCCGCTCCCCCGGTCCTTCGGACAGCGCCTGCGCGCGAGCACGCTCCGCAGCATCCTCGATGTTCTTGACATGGGCGCCCGGCGGGTTCGAGACGGTCGGCCCCACCTCGAACATCGCGATCGATGCGTCGGGGGCGAGCTCGCTCAGGATGCGGGCGTAGGCCGCGCCGTTCGGTCCGCTGCCGACGATGACGACGTCGGCCGACGCGGGATAGCTCCGGTCGCTCATGCCGTCGCCGCGACCTCTCGGATGAGCCGGACGGATTCCTCGGAGTCCGCCTGCGGGTAGTACTCGAGCCCGATCGGCCCGTCATAGCCGGATGCGCGGAGGATGCCGAGGCGCTCGGTCCAGTCGAGGGAGCCGGTGCCGGGCTCCCCGCGGCCCGGGGCGTCCGCCAGCTGCACGTACTTGACGAGGTCGCCGGCGTTCGCCAGCTCGGCGGCCATGTCCTCCCCCTCGACCGCCGAGTGGTAGATGTCGTAGAGCACGCCGAACTGCGCCGAGTCGACGCCGCGGGCGACATAGACGGCCTCGGCGGTGCGGTCGAGCAGCGAGCCCGGGTGGTCGACGCGCACGTTCACCGGCTCGAGCACCAGGGTGAGTCCCGAGCCGTCGATCTGCGCGATCGCCTTCTGGTAGATCTCGATGAGCTTGTCGAGCTGCACCTGGCGCTTCCAGCCGCCGAAGCCCGTGCCGCTGCCGACCACGAGACGCGGGGTGCCGAGGGCATGGGCGATCTCGACGCCCTCGTCGAGCTTGCGGAAGAACTCGGTGTGATCCCAGGGCGGGATCATGAACTGCGTGCGGGGTTCGGCCAGCTGGGCCGTCAGCTGCACGCCGGTCTCGTCGAGTGCGGCCTTGAGCGCGAGCACGTCCTTCGGCTTCGCGGGCGCGTCGACGCCGGTCGGACCCCACATCTCGACGGCGGTGAAGCCGGCGGCGGCAGCGGCGCGCACGCGGTCCTGGTAGTCGCCTGCCTCGGTGAAGAGGAGCTCGATGTTGGGCGCAAGAACGTACATGATGCTCGTTTCTCGACGTGACGTCGGTGGAGAGTGTCGGTGTGAGGGGTCGATGAAGGACGGCGGATGCCGGAGCACCCCCGCGGCTCAGCCTTTGAGGCCGCCCGCGAAGCCCTGGATGAAGCGCTTCTGCGCGAAGAGGTAGAACACGAGGATCGGGATCATCGAGACGATCACGATCGCGAAGATCTTGTTCCACGACGAGACCAGCGAGCCGATGTAGTAGTACATGGCGACGGGGAGCGTCTGGTTCGCCGAGCCGCCGAGGAAGATCAGCGAGGTGAAGAAGTCGTTCCAGACGATGAGCCCGGCGAGGATCGCCACGGTCCCGGTGGCCGGCGACATCAGGGGAAGCACGATGCGGAAGAAGATCTGCGTGCGCGAGGCGCCGTCGATCGTCGCGGCCTCCTCGTACTCGGTGCCGAGACCGCGGAAGAACCCGGCGTACAGGAAGATCGACAGCGGCAGCAGCATCCCGGTGTAGAGGATGACCATGCCCCACAGTGAACCGGTGAGTCCGATCGTGCGGGCGCCGATGTAGAGCGGCACGGTGCCGAGTTGGGTCGGCAGCACGATCGCGATCAGGAACAGCATGTAGGCGGTGCGGCTCCAGCGCCGGGTGCTGCGGGAGATGACGTAACCGGTGATGGCGCCCAGGAGCACCAGGCACAGGATGCTGCCTGCCGTGATGATCACGCTGTTGACCAGCCCCATCACGACGTTGGAGTTGCCCTGCGCCGTGAGCACCTCGACGAAGTTGCTGAAGTCGAGGCTCGTGGGCGGAGCGAGGTTCGACGAGGTGATGGCCTCCTGGTCGGACTTCAGCGCCGTGGTGACGAGGAAGTAGAAGGGGGCGAGGAAGACGATCGCGATGATCCAGATGAGGACCTCGCGCAGTGCGGTGAACTTCGTGTAGCGGAACATCTCAGTCCTCCTCGGGGCGACCGTTGGTCAGACGCTGCTGGATGATGGCGAACACCAGGATGATCACGGTGAGCAGCAGCGCGAGCGCGGCACCGTAGCCGAAGTTCCCGAGTGCGAAGGACTCCTTGTAGACCTGCGTGGCGAGGGTCTCGGTCGCGCCTGCCGGCCCGCCGCCGGTCATCGCCATGATCTGGTCGAAGATTCGGAGTCCGTTGACGAGGCCGAGTGTGGTCGCGATGGCGACGGCGGGGCGGATCGACGGCAGCGTGACGTGCCAGAACCGCTGCCAGAGGCTCGCACCGTCGATCGCGGCGGCCTCCTCGATCTCGACGGGCACCGCGGCGAGGCCGGCCATGTAGATGACCATCGCGAAGCCGATGTTCTGCCAGACGACGACCACCAGGATCGTCCAGATCGCCCACATCGGATCGGCGACCCAGGCCCGCGCGAACTCGTCGAACCCGAGAGCGCGGAGGAAGGCGTTGATCGGGCCGTTGTAGTCGAAGATGAACTTCCACACGTACGAGACGGCGAGCGGGCTGAGCACGACCGGCATGAAGAACAGCACGCGGAGCGCGTAGCGGGTCTTGAGCCCGCGGTTGAGGCCGAGCGCCAGGGCGAGGCCGGCGATGTTGCTCAGGATCACCGAGACGAACGCCAGGAAGAGCGTGTTGCCCAGGGAGCCGATCTGTGTCGGATCTCCGAAGATCTTCGTGAAGTTGTCGAAGCCGATCCAGGCGAAGGTTCCGATGCCGGACCAGTCGGTGAAGGCGAAGAACCCGCCGATGGTCGTGGCGACGTAGTGCACGGCGAGCACGAGGATGATGCCGGGAAGCGCCCACCACCAGTGGCCGAACTTCAGCAGGCCGGGGCGCCGGGGAGCCGGCGGGCGGCGCCGCCCGGGCTGCGCGCTCTTCGGCACGACCACCAGCTCGGTCTCGGACTCTGTCCTCAGGGTCATGATTCCCTCATGTTCGTACGTCGTCGTGCGAGATATGGGTGTGGCCGTCCGGGTGCGCGAGCGCGGCACCCGGACGGCCTGCGGAGTTACTCGCCCCAGGCGGCATCCATGTCCTGGAGCACCTGGTCGATCTCCTTCTGGCCGGTGAGCAGGCCCTGGACGCCGACCTGCAGCGCCTCGTAGACCGACGGGTTGGGCCAGATGTTGTTCGGCAGGGTGGCGTAGGAGCCGTCCGCGATCAGGTCGACCACCGGCGAGTAGATCGTGTCGGCGAGGTCGAGGTTCTGGTAGCCCGAGATCGGGAGCAGGCCCGACTTCTCGTAGTAGAGCTCCTGCGCCTCATCCGTGGCGAGCCACTCGACGAACTCCTCGGCTGCCGGCTTCACCTTCGAGGCCGCGTTGATCGAGATCGTGTAGTTCGAGCTGGCGAGGATGTAGGGGTCGCCGCCGTCGGCGGCCGGGAACGGCTGCACCTTGAAGTCGGCCTCGGGCGGAGCCGCCGTGGCGATCTCGACGGCGGAGCCGGACGGGATGAAGCTGCCGACCGAGGTGCCCTGTGCGAGACCGTTGGTGATCGCGTCGAATCCGCCGCCCTCGGCGCCGGGCTGGAAGCAGCCGCCGTCCTTCAGGTCGACCAGGGTCTGCAGGGTGTCCTTCCACCCCTCGGACTCCGCGAACGTGGTGTCGCCGTCGGCCCGCTTGGTGTTCCAGTCGGGGTCCTCGGCGTAGACACGGGTGGCCGCGATGCCCTGGGCGGTGAGCCCGGCGTTCGGACCCGCGGCGCCGGCCAGCGCGAGGAGCGACTTGCCGTCGGCGGCGAGAGCGTCGCACGCGGCGTACAGGGACTCCTCGTCGGTCGGGAACTCATCCAGACCGTTCTGCGCCGCGGTTCCCATGCTGGCGACGACGCCGGCGATGGTGAAGTCCATCGGCTGACCGTAGGTCTTGCCGTCGATCTCGAAGATCGGCTCGCTGCCTGCGGGGACGAGGCCCGTCGCGGTGTCGCCGAGCGGCTCGAGGAAGCCGGCCTCGGCCAGCGGGATCAGGCCGCGCGCATCGCCGGAGCCCGGGGTCGTCTGGATGACGTCGGAGGCGTTCCCGGCCTGGAGCTGCGTGCGGATGGTCTCGCCGTACTTGTCGTTCGGCGTCGGGTTGAGGGTGATCTTGACGTCCGAGTGGGCCTCCATGTACGCCTTCGCGAGCGATTCGTACGGGCTCTCGAGGTTGTTGGAGGTGGCGAACGTGAAGCTGAATGCCTGCTCGCCGCCGGAGTCTCCTGAGCCGCCTTCGGGGGCGGATCCGGAACAACCGGCGAGGATGACGACGCTCGCGGTCGCCGCGGCGAGGACGCCGGTGCGGAGGACGCGAGATCGAGAGTGCTGTGACATGTCCAGCCTTTCTGACTACGTTGTCGGGGACTCAGGGGCCTGAGTCCGGTGCTGTTCTGCCAGTATCGACCGGATTCGTCAGAAACACACATAAGTGTTTCGGATGCATGGCATAAGTCCGCCTGAACGGTTGCCCGAGCCCGGTCATAGAGCGGGCGAATACCTACCGACGCCGGGATAGGTTCGGTCGATAAGATCGGTATATCGCTTTCCGACGCCGGAGGATCACATCGTGGTGACCGATCATGCACTGCTGTCCCGACTCGACCTCAACCTGCTCGTGTCGCTGGATGCCCTGCTCACCGAGCGCAGCGTCACCCGGGCCGCCGAGCGGCTGCATCTCAGTCAGCCGGCGCTCAGCGCCTCGCTCTCCCGGCTGCGCACGCACTTCAACGATCCGATCCTCGCCCGCCGCGGCAACACCTACGAGCTCACGCCCTTCGCCCTGCGCCTGGCCGAGCACACCACCACGGCGCTCGAGGCGGCCCGTCGCGTGTTCGAGAGCCAGGCGACCTGGACGCCGGCTGAGTCGACGCGCGAGTTCTCGATCTACGGATCCGACTACGGCTTCGCCACGATCGGCGCCGTGGTCTCGCGCATGGCCGCCGAACGCGGGCTCGGCGTGCGGTTCCGCTTCATGCTGCACAACCCCACGGTCGTCGAGGACGCGCCCAACCGGCTGCGGTCGGCCGATGGCATGATCATCCCGCACGGCTTCCTCACAGACCTCGCGTACGCCGACCTCTGGCGGGATGAGTGGGTGGCGCTCGTCTCGGACGGAGAGCACGGGATCGAGGGCGACCTCACGATGGAGGATCTCGCCGATCGGCCGTACGTGATGACCTACCAGTCCCGCACCGCGTTCACCTCGGCCAGCAGGCAGATCCAGCAGCTCGGCGTCGAGCCACGCATCGACGCGGTCGTCGAGAGCTTCCTCGCGCTCCCCCTCTACGTGGCCGGTACCCGCCGGATCGGCTTGATCCAGCGGGCGCTCGCGCCGCTCGCCGCCCGGCTCGGCGGTGTGCGCATCGTGGAGCTGCCGTTCGAACCGACACCGCTCGTGCACGCGCTGTGGTGGCACCCCGTGCACGCGCGCGACCCCGAGCACGCCTGGATGGTCGAGCTGTTCCAGGAGGCCGGGCGCATCGTCGAGTCGGGCGCACACGCCGACGACTGACTCAGACGGGCGCCGGCACCGCTCGCGTGCTCGCCCTGATGAGGTCGTGCTGGCGGCGCACCAGGACGAGCGGATCGACCTCGCCGAGCTCCGCGAACGCGTGACCCTCCCACTCGCTCGACCAGTAGCCGCGATAGCCGCCCTCGACGAAGACGCGCACGAGCTCGGGGTAGTCGATCGCCGGCTCCTGTCCCTGCTCGTCGATGTCGTAGAACTTCGCGTGCACGTGCAGGATCTGCGGCATGATGTCGGCCCACTCCTGCGGAGCGACATGGCCGTGCATGTTGAAGGCGAGGTGCGCGAACGAGCCGAGTCGGCCCGGATCGAAGTCGCGTCCGCGGAGGTAGCCGATGAATTCCTCCTGGCGCTCGCGCATCGTGGCATCCGTCGCCCAGATCTCCTGCAGGCGTCCGACGGCCTCGTCGTCGAGACCGGCACGCCGGACCGCACGGAGCAGCGTCGGCGACATGGCGTGCATGGTCGACGAGAAGTCGGCGACGAACCCGAGCAGCGGTGAGTCGAGCTCGGCGTAGGTCTCCCGCACCTTGAGGATCGGCTCGGAGTTCGGCCCCATCGGCGCGTGGATCTCGTACGCCAGCTTCAGCTCGAGGTCTTCCGCGATCGGCAGCAGGCGACGCAGCAGCTCCGGCTTCGCGCTCTGGATGCGCACCAGCGGGAATCCGAGCTGCTTCGCGCCGGCGAACATCAGCTTCGAGAACTCGAACTCCTCGTCGGGCGTCATGTCGCGATCGCGACGCCTGCCCATGTCGAGGTTCGCGCCGAACGAGCTGGCGTCGAAGCCGTGCTTGTCGAACGCCGCACGCCAGCGTGTCACGAAGTCGTCCGAGACCACCGGGTAGGTGGGCACCATCTGCGAGGCCACGATCTCGATGCCGGGACCGATGCCGAGCTCGGCGACACGGTCGAGCAGTCCGTCGAAGTCGTACCAGCCGGCGCGGAACTCCGCGCTCGCCGAGTACAGCGTCAGCCCGAGCTGGAACGGGTCCTCCGCGGTCGCGGGGGGCGGCGGCGTGACGTCGCTGACCAGCGCGGGAGCGGGAGCGTCGGCATCCGTCACGGTGAGCGTCTGGACGTCGCGCACGAAGTTCGGCACATACATGCCGGGATCGCCGTCCTCGCCGGGCGCGATCTGCATGTACGGCAGGCGCAGCTGACCGATCAGCGTCACCTCGTGCTGCTCGCCGAGCGCGACAGGAACGTCGCGCCGTGCGACGAGCAGGGGATGCTCCTGCAGGTACCAGAGCGTCTCGCTCTGGTCCCCGAGCTCATCGAGGGCGTAGGAGCGCCCGTGCAGCTCGAACCGCAGATCGTCCTGCGCGACCTCCTCGCCGTCGATCGTGAGAGCGAGGCTCGTGACCGACGAGAGCCAGAGGCTGCGGTACCAGGGCAGGGTGAGCCGCAGCGCGAGGCCGTCGGGGTGCGGGCGCAGGCTGTCGGCGTGGATGAGTCCGTTGGGCATGGCGTCTCCTCAGAGGGCGTCGACGGTCTGGCGGATGAGGGAGTGCTGGCGACGGATCTGTTCCACCGAGCGCCAGGGGATGCGGTCACCCTCGTACTCGCTCGAGAGGTAGCCGGTGTACCCGGCGTCGCGCAGAGCACGGAGCACCGGCTCCCACGGGATCTGCTGGTCCACGAGCGCCTCATCGATGTCGTGGAACTTGGCCTGGATGAAGACCACGTGCTCGATGATGTCGAAGACGTCGGCGGGATCCACACCGATGCCGTCGAGGAACGCCGGCCGTCGACCAGGAAGCTCGCCGGGCTTCAGCGGGATCGGCCGGTCCTGGAAGATGCCGGTGTCGAGCAGCAGTCCGAAGTGCTTCGTCCCGGTGCGGCGGATCAGGTCGATGTAGTCGTCGACGACCTCGTGCTTGATCGGGGTCGGCGAGTGGATCTCGGGGCAGATGATGACGTCGAGCTCGGCGGCGAGCGCGAGGCTCTGCTCCACCGCCTCGGTCCAGATGGGGTGCGGGACGAGGTCGCTCGACACCACGCCGATCTTCGGGCGCAGGAACCGAAAGCCGAGCCGCCGGGCGAGCCGCAGGTCGCGCTGCAGGATGGCGGCGCCCTCTTCGGCGGTCATCTCGCGCGCATCGGGACCGCTCGAGTGCAGGCGCGTATCGATCCACGACCCCATGTTGGTGGGCTCCAGGCCGTACTTGTCGAGCAACCGGAACCACTCGTCCACCCACTCCTGCGGCGGGTCGGGGTAGTTCGGCACGTGTCCTTCGCCGAGGATCTCGACGCCGGTCGCGCCGAGGTCGGCGATCTGGTGCAGCGCCGTCTCGAGGTCGATGCACGTGCCGTAGTCGCCCATGAAGCTGTAGAGCGACACACCGTACTTGAACGGCGCACCGGACGCCTCGGGCGACAGCGTGATGGCCCTCGTCACCTGGTAGCGGCTGGGCTGGTGCTCCTGGGGGATGTACGACATGCGCAGGCGCAGATCGATCGAGAGCTCGTGGATGCCGTCGGGCAGACCCCCGGCGAGCGGAACCGTGACGACGGCGGCGTCTTCGAGCTGCCAGCGCACGTCCTCGCTCGTCCACAGCTCGGCGAGCGTGTACGTCTTGCCCTGCAGTGTCCAGGTCGGCACGTCGGCCGCGACGTCCACGAGCCCGGGGATCGAGACGGCGATGCCGTCGATCAGCGAGGCGGTCATGCCGCGGTACGAGGGCATCCGCACCCGGAACTGGAATCCGGTGATCGCGTCACCCTCCCGCACGTTGCGGAAGCCGACGGACTGAATCAGGTCTCTCTCGAGAAGCATCGGTGCTTCCTCTCCGGGCGCGCTCTTGCGCCGCTCTTCGAGGCTAACCGGCTTTAGCGCGAATCATGCATAAGGGATACGCATGCGGGCCATAAGGGATGCTGACGTGCGGGGCGACCGGGCGGATCAGCGCTCGAGCACCAGCGCGAGCCCCTGTCCGACGCCGATGCAGAGGGCGACCACGGCGACGCCGCCCTCGCGACGACGGAGTTCATGCGCCGCCCGCGCGATGATGCGACCACCCGAAGCACCGAGCGGATGCCCGATGGCGATCGCGCCGCCGTGCACGTTGACGCGTTCCGGATCGAGGTCGGGCCACCCGGCGAGGCAGGCCAACGACTGCGAGGCGAATGCCTCGTTCAGCTCGACCAGGTCGACGTCGGCCCAGGTGCGTCCGGCCCGTGCCAGCGCGCGGTTCGCGGCCTCGACCGGAGCGATGCCGAACACGTCGGGGTCGTTGCCGAAGACGCCGCGACCGGCGATGCGAGCGAGCGGTTCGGCATCCGTCGCTCCCTCCGCTCCCAGGAGCACGACGGAGGAGCCGTCGTTGATCGGCGAGGAGTTGCCCGCCGTGACCGTGCCGTCAGTCGCGAAGAGGGCCCGCAGCCCGCCGAGCTTCTCGAGCGTCGTGTCGTCGCGGATGCCCTCGTCCCTGGACAGCTCGACACCGGGAACCGCGACGATCTCGTCGTCGAAGACCCCCGACGCCCACGCTTCCGCCGCGCGACGGTGGCTGCGCAGCGCGAACGCATCCTGCTCCTCACGGCTGATGCCGAAGAGCGTGGCGAGCTTCTCGGCGGACTCCCCGTTGGAGATCGTCCACTCCGACGGCAGCGCGGGGTTGGTCATCCGCCAGCCGATCGCGGTGTTCCACATCGTCTGGTTGCCGACGGCGGGCCAGGCTTTGGCCGACTTCTCCACGACGAATGGAGCGCGGCTCATCGACTCCACGCCGCCCGCGAGCACGAGATCGGCGTCGCCCACCTCGATCGCGCGGGATCCCTGGATGACGGCTTCGAGACTCGACCCGCAGAGGCGGTTGACCGTCGCCCCGGGCACGGTGGTCGGGAACCCGGCCAGGAGCGCGGCGAACCGGGCGACGTCGCGGTTGTCCTCCCCCGCCTGATTCGCGTCGCCGAGCAGCACGTCGTCGATCCGCGCGGGGTCGATGCCGGTGCGCTCGACGATCGCGCGCAGGACGACCGCGGCGAGGTCGTCGGGCCGCACCCCGGCGAGCGCGCCACCGGCACGCCCGAACGGCGTGCGCACCGCGTCGTAGATGAAGGATGCCGTCATGAGAGCTCCAGACCTGTCAGCGCGCGGAGGGACTCGACGGTGTTGTCGCCGAAGGCATCGCGCACTCGGAAGCGGCCTTCCACCACATCGAGGATCGCGTGGTCGGTGTACACGCGGGTGACGCAGCCGACCCCGGTGAGCGGGTACGTGCAGCCGGCCACGAGCTTGGACGAGCCGTCCTTCGCGAGCAGGTCCGTCATCACGAACACCTGCTTCGCGCCGATCGCCAGGTCCATCGCGCCGCCCACGGCGGGGATCGCCCCGGGCGCACCGGTCGACCAGTTCGCGAGGTCGCCGTTCTGCGCCACCTGGAACGCCCCGAGCACGCAAATGTCGAGATGCCCGCCCCGCATCATGGCGAACGAGTCGGCGTGGTGGAAGTACGCGGCGCCCGCCAGCGCGGTCACCGGCTGTTTGCCCGCGTTGATCAGGTCGGGATCGATGAGCCCCGGCGACGGCGACGGCCCCATGCCGAGCAGGCCGTTCTCGGTGTGCAGGATGATCTCGAGCCCTTCGGGCAGGAAGTCGGCGACCAGCGTCGGGGCGCCGATGCCGAGGTTGACCACGGCGCCCTCGGGGATGTCGGCCGCGATGCGTGCGGCGAGCTCGTCACGGGTGATCCGGGTGGTCATCGAGCGGCCTCCGTCGGTTCGGTCTGCGACAACGGCCGCCCCTCGATGTCGACGCCGCCGATGAAGCCGTCGGCGTCGAGCCAGGCCCGTCGACCGACAGCGACCACGCGATCGACGAAGAGTCCGGGCGTCACCACCGTCTCAGGGTCGATCGAGCCGAGCGGCACGACTTCGTCGACCTGCACGATCGTCGTCGCCGCAGCCGAGGCCATCACGGGTCCGAAGTTGCGGGCGGTCTCGCGGTAGACCAGATTGCCCCACCGGTCAGCGGCCAGAGCGCTGATGAGGGCGACGTCTGCGGTGATCGGATACTCCAGCACGTAGCGGCGTCCATCGATGGTCCGCTCCTCCTTGCCCTCGGCCAGCGGCGTGCCGACACCGGTGGGCGAGAAGAAGGCGCCGATCCCGGCCCCGGCGGCGCGGATGCGCTCGGCCAGGTTTCCCTGCGGCACGATCTCGAGCTCGATCTCGCCGGCCCGATACAGGCCGTCGAACACCCAGGAGTCGTGCTGGCGGGGGAACGAGCAGATGATCCGGCGCACACGACGCTCGGCGAGCAGCGCCGCCAGCCCGGTGTCGCCGTTGCCGGCGTTGTTGGCGACGATGGTCAGGTCTCCGGCACCCTGGGCGATGAGCGCGTCGATGAGCTCCACCGGCTGCCCCGCACGGCCGAAGCCTCCGATCATGATCGTGGCGGCGTCGGCGATGCCGGCGACCGCGGCCGCGGCATCCGCCACCGTCTTGTCGATCATGCGGTCTCTCCGGGAGTGCTGCCGTCCGACCCGAACACCTCGGTCGCGATACGGAAGGCCGTATTGGCCGCCGGGACGCCGGAGTAGATCGCGGACTGCAGGATCACCTCGCGGATCTCATCGATCGTCAGGCCGTTGCGGAGCGCCGCGCGCAGGTGCATCGCCAGCTCTTCGTGATGGCCGTGCGCGATGAGCGACGAGAGCACGGCGATCGAGCGGGATCGCCGGTCGAGCCCGGGGCGCGACCACACGTCCCCCCACGCGACACGGGTGATGAAATCCTGCCAGTCGGCGGTCAGCTCGGTCGTCGCGTCGATCGCACGGTCGACATGGGCGTCCGACAGCACCTCCCGGCGCACGGCGAAACCCTGCGCGCGGCGCTCATCGTCGGTGGATCCGGTCATCATCGGCCCCTCTCGTCCAGGAAGTCGCTCAGCTCGGCCACGACCGCGGCCGGCGCGTCGACCGGTGCCAGGTGCGACGCGTTCACGATCCGCGACGTCCGTCCGTCGCGCACGCCGTCGGCGATCTCCCGCGCAGAGGCCTCCGGCGTCACAGCATCCCACTCCCCCCAGGCGGCGAGCACGGGAACGGAGATCTCCCCGAGCCGGGCGCGCACGTCGAACGCGGCGAGAGCCTCGCAGCAGCGCGCGTAGCTCTCGTCGTCGGCATCCTGCAGCACGTGCAACAGCCGACCGGTGAGCTCGGGGTGCCGGGCGATCGAGCCGGGCGCGAACCACCGCTGCGCCGAGCCGACGATGAGCGACGAGGTCGACTGCGCTCGTACCTGCGCGGCGCGGGCGTGCCAGTCGTCGGGCTGACCGATCGCCGCACCGGAGCAGAGGATCGCCGCACGCTCGACGAGAGACGGATGCCGCAGCAGGAGCGACAGTCCGACGGCACCGCCGAGCGAGACCCCGGCGTAGCGGATGCGGTCGGCGCCGAGTGCGCGCGCCGCCTCCGCGACCGCGTCGGCGAGACCGTCCACCGAGAAGGCGTCGGATGCCGGAGCCGAGGCTCCGTGTCCGGGGAGGTCCCAGGCCACGACGCGATGAGAGGTCGCCAGCGCGGGGACGACGCCCTCCCAGAGGATCGTCGAGGTGCCGAGCGACGGGCCGAGGACCAGCAGCGGAGCATCCTCCGGTCCGATGGGCTCCGTGAACGCGAGGGCGATCATGCCGTCGCCTCCCCGTGCGGGACGCCGGTGTAGTTCGCGGGATCGAGGAGGGCGTCGACATCGAGGTCGTCGGCCTCCGGCAGCGCTCGCACGAGTGCGGGGAGATCCGCACCCTCGGAGGCTGCGCTGATGAGCGTGCCGAACCGCTCCCGTCCGATGCGCGGCACCAGGACGATCGCGAGCCGTTCGCTGACGAGCAACCCCCCGGTGAGTGCGAGGTTGCGGGCGCCGGCCGCGGCGTTCACGCGCAGGTGCGTGGCGAGCGACGCGGCGTGCGCCGAGGCACCGAGCGCCAGACGCAGCAGCTCACGCAGGGTCTGCCACTCCGCGTGCCAGGCGCCGTCCGGTCGCTCGTCGCCGGCCGATGCCGCAGCGAGGTGCAGGGTGGCGCCGAACTGCGGAGCGCGAAGAGCGGCGGAGCGGATGAGGGTCGCCGCGACGGGATTCTGCTTCTGCGGCATCGCCGACGATCCGCCTCCGGCCTCCTCGCACACTTCCCCGATCTCGGTGCGGCTGAGCGTGGCGACGTCGGCCGCGAGCTTGCCGAGCGCGTCGATTGTCTGCACGAGCGCATCGCCGAGTTCGGTCACCGGCCAGCGCACGACGTGCCAGGGCGCCGCCGGTGCGTGGAGTCCCGTGCGCCGGGCGTAGGCCGCGACGAGCTCATTCGCCGCGGCCGCGGAGCCGGTGATCTCGACGAAAGACGCACGGGTTCCGGCGGCGCCGGCCAGTTGAGCGGGGAGCTCCAGGGCGCCAAGGCGTTCACGTGCACGGAGGATGCCGGCCGTCCAGTTGCCGGTGCGCGCAGCCACGGTGGTGGGAACGGCGTGCTGGGTGAGCGTGCGCGCTGCCACCACCTGATCACCGTGCTCCACGGCGACACGTTCGAGTCCGTGAAGGGTGGCGCTCAGCGCCTCGCGCACGAGCGAGACGGCCTTCTGGGCGACGATGAACATCGCGGTGTCGACGATGTCCTGGCTGGTAGCTCCCCGATGCACCCACTGGCGCATGTCTTCCGGCGCACGAGCCTTGAGCAGGCCGACCAGCGGGATCACCGGGTTGCCCCCGGCCACGGATACCGCGGCGAGTGCCGGCAGATCGACAGCGCGGGCATCGAACGCGGGCTCGATGCGGGTCAGGTCGGCGGGCGACAGCATGCCGAGGTCGGCATACGCGCCTGCGAGCGCCTTCTCGGCCGCGATCAGGGCGTCGAGGATCGCGCCGTCACTGACGAGTTCGTCGTGTCCGACGGACACCGGCGACAGCAGCCCTTCGTCGAACGAGACCATCAGCGTCGCTCCTCGAGATCGAGATCAGTAGACAAGGAACACCGTCTCCTCCTCGCCCTGCAGGCGGATGTCGTGCACCAGGTCTCCCTGCGCGGTGCGCGTCGCGACCAGGGTCGCACGCTCCTCGGGTGTCAGGGAGGAGAGGAACGGATCCGAGGTAAGCACGTCTTCGTCGTCCGGCAGGTAGATGCGGGTGTGCAGCTTGTCGGGAAGCCCGCGCGCGTAGACGATGGCAGCGAAGAACGGCGCCCGCCCGGTGGCCGCACCCGGGGCGCGGGTCCAGAACTCGAAGTGTCCCTCGTCGTTCGTGAACGCGCGGCCGAAGCCGGTGAAGGTGTGGTCGTCGCGACGGAACGCGCCGCGAGCGCGCGGCACCGAGCCGTCGGCATCCGCGCCGAAGATCTCGATGAAGGCATCCGGCACGGGCTGCCCTGCGCCGTCGCGCACCGTTCCGCCGAGCAGCACGGCTCCGGGCGAGTGGGGGAAGGCGATCTCGTGCATCTTCGGGAACTCGACGCCGTAGGCGAAGAACGGCCCGACGGTCTGACCGGGTGTCGGCCGGTGCGTCTTGGCGGGTACGGAGGGGAACATGCTCAGACCTCCTCCTGCTCGAACCAGGTCGCATCCGGGCCGTCGACGACGATGTCGAAACGGTAGCCCGTCGCCCACTCGGGAGAGGTCAGTTCGTGATCGTAGACGCCGACGAGCGCATCGCGATCCTTCTGGCGCCAGATGGTGTTGTAGATCGGATCGAGGGCGAACAGCGGGTCGCCCGGGAAGTACATCTGCGTGACCAGACGCTGGGTGAACGACGAGCCGAAGATCGAGAAGTGGATGTGCGCCGGGCGCCAGGCGTTGAGGTGGTTCTTCCAGGGGTACGGACCCGGCTTGATCGTCGTGAAGGCGTATTCGCCGCGGTCGTTCGTGATCGCGCGTCCGGCGCCCGTGAAGTTCGGGTCGAGCGGGGCGGGATGCTGGTCGCGCTGGTGGATGTAGCGGCCGGCCGAGTTCGCCTGCCACAGTTCGATCAGCTGGTTCGGGATCGGGCGGCCCCATGAGTCGAGCAGCCGCCCTCGGACCGTCATGCGCTCGCCCAGCGGTTCGCCCGCGTGCTGCACGGTGAGGTCCGATTCGATCAACGCGACGTCGCGCTGGCCGAACGCGGGCGACAGCAGCTCGATCGTCTCGGGGTCGACGAGCTTCGGGTTCTTGGTCGGATGCCGCAGGATGCTCGAGCGGTACGGCGCGAAGTCATGCGCGGTCGCCGGCAGCGACTCCCCCGCGGCCTCGCGACGGGCGAACGACGCGTGCAGATCGGCGATCTCCTGCGTGATGACGGATTGCGCGACCTGCACCGGAGGGGCCAGAAGGGTCTCGGGCGCCGCGGCGACGATTCCGGGCGTGGCGGTCATGTGCGTCTCCTTCGACACAGAGAATGCGGGTGACAGCATCCTGAGCTCCGCCCACCCGTATCGGGAGCTGATTCCCACTCAATGGGAATCAAGTCGTCGGCCTGTGGCAGGATCGCTGCATGGCGAACTCCTCCTCCGGCGACTCCGTCACCGAGCGGCTCATCCGGGTGCTCGAGACGTTCACCCCCGCGCGCACCGTGCAGTCCGCCGCGGACATCGGGCGCCGAGCGGGCCTCCCGGCCTCGACCGCCCACCGCATCGTCGGGGAGCTGGTGGATGCCGGGATGCTGGAGCGCGACGACGACCGGCGCATCCGTATCGGCATGCGGCTGTGGGAGCTCGCGACCCGTTCGTCGCACGCGCTCCGGCTGCGGCAGGCGGCGCTGCCGTTCATGGAGCGCGTGCAGGCCCGGGTGCGCGAGCACACGCAACTCGCCATCCTCGAGCAGGACGAGGCGCTGTTCCTCGAACGGCTCAGCAGCCCGGACTCCGGGTCGAATGTGACGCGGGTCGCCGGGCGCCTCCCCTTGCACGCGTCGTCATCGGGTCTCGTACTGCTCGCCTATGCCGACCGCGCGCTGCAGGAGCGGATCCTGGCCGGACCCCTTCACGCGGTCTCCGCCGAGACCATCACCGACACAGCCGATCTTCGCCGCAAGCTCGCCGAGGTGCGCGCCCTCGGGCATGCGAGTGCGCCCGGCTACATCGAGGCCGTGTCGACCGGGGTGGCGGTCCCCGTGCACGACGAGACGGGTGATGTGGCCGCCGCACTGTCGGTGGTGCTCCGCCGCGATGACGCGATCGAGCCGGCGCTGCGGGAACTCCTCGCCGCCGCGCGGGACATCGAGCGGGTGCTGGGCGGGCGGCGCTGACGCAGAATCCCGTTCAACGGGAGCTCCGGACCGGGATGATCGCCGAGCGCTGACACTGACTTCGACACGTTCGTCGAAGGAGACGCCATGCCCCGCATCATCCGCACCCGGGTCGCCATCGTCGGCGCCGGCCCCGCCGGCCTGCTGCTCTCGCACCTGCTGGCCGACGCCGGCATCGAGTCGATCGTGCTCGACCGCCGCAGCCGCACCGAGATCGAGTCCACGATCCGCGCCGGCATCCTCGAGCAGGAGACGGTCCGGGTGCTCGACGAATCCGGAGCCAGCGACCGCGTGCTCACCGTCGGCAACCGGCACGACGGCATCGAGCTGCGGTTCAACGGCGAGGGTCACCGCATCGACTTCCCGGAGCTCGTCGGTCGCAGCGTCTGGCTGTACCCGCAGCACGAGGTACTCAAAGACCTCATCGCCGCGCGCCTGGCCGCCGGGCAGGACGTGCTGTTCGAGACCGAGGTGACCGGGGTGGGTGATGTCGAGACGGACCGCCCGTGGGTCACGGCGACCACGAGTGATGACGAGGAGCTGCGTATCGAGGCGGAGTTCGTGGTCGGCGCCGACGGCTCCCGCAGCGTCGTGCGCCCCGCGGTCACCGGCTCGTCGGCCGGCGGCCACTTCCGCGAATACCCGTTCGCGTGGTTCGGCATCCTGTGCGAGGCACCGCCCAGCTCGGACGAACTGATCTACAGCAACTCACCCGACGGCTTCGCCCTGATCAGCCAGCGCAGCGCCACGATCCAGCGGATGTATTTCCAGTGCGACCCGGATGCCGACCCGAACGCGCTCTCCGAGGCAGAGATCTGGAACGCGCTTCAGGCACGGGTGCCCGGCACGTCCCTCGCCACCGGGCCGATCGTGCAGCGGGATGTGCTGCGCTTCCGCAGCTTCGTCGCACACGAGCTGCGGCACGGGCGTGCGGTGCTCGTGGGGGATGCCGCCCACACCGTGCCGCCCACCGGAGCCAAGGGGATGAACCTCGCTGTCGCCGATGTGGTGCTGCTCGACCGCGCGCTGCGCGCACTGCTGCTCGAGAACGACACACGCCTCATCGACGCCTTCGCCGAGACCGCGCTGAAGCGCATCTGGAAGGCGCAGCACTTCTCCTGGTGGATGACGAGCATGCTCCACACGGCATCCGATGCCACCGAGTTCGATCGCCGACGCCAGGTCGGCGAACTGCGATCGGTCGTGGAGTCCGAGGCCGGGCGTACGTTCCTGGCCGAGGCGTACACGGGGTGGCCGCACGAGGGCGGTGCGTCGTGAGCCGCTCAGGGACCGACGCTGAGCCTCCCGGCATCTCCCCTCTCGCGCAACCCCTGTCTATCGAAGAGTGGTTGGCGAACCACGCTCCTGCCGAATCGCCCGCACAACACGTTCAACGCCTGCTCCACTTCCACATCCTGCGCCGCCAGCAAGAGCGTCGCCGGTGACCAGCAGCCCAGGGTACATAGGCCTCAGGCGTCCGGCGAGCCGGTGCGGCGGACTGCCTGCATAGCCGCCGAAGGGTAAGGCTGGCCGATGTAGGCGGTGAGGAGAATCATGAGCTGGGTGAGCCCGTCCTCGTCGAGGCCGTTCCTCCGGGCCAGGTCGAGATAGAAGTCCAGTCGTCGATCGCTGACATCGCTCGCCACGAGTGCACTGATGACGGCGATGGTGCGATCGCGGTCGGTCAGTGCCTCCCCGTGCCACCCGGGACCACCGGCCGCTTCGAAGGCTTCCGCTGTGTAGTCCGCTCCCGCTCTGTCCGTCATCAGGTGCTCGGCCGCCGCCTCGTCGACGCCGAAGTTTCGGGCGTAGACGGCGCGACCTCGTCGGGCCCGCTCGGTGCGTGCGGCGCCTCGGTCGCTCATCGCGCGTCGACCTGTGACGCGGCGAACAGCGGGATGCCCGCGTAGCCGCGTACATCGTGGGCCGGTACGACCTGGACCCGATCCTGCAGCGAGATGATCCGGCCCATGTCCTGACGGACCTGCGCCGTGTCGCTGTCCGCGAGCAGGCGCATCATCAGCGGCTTCTCGAGGCGCCCGGTGATGCCGTCGAGCTGCCACGTCAGGTCGCCGATGAACGCGAAGCGGTGTTCCGAGGGCATGGTGACGAAGACGATGACGGAACCGGCGGTGTGACCGGCAGCAGGGACGATGACGACGGAGCCGTCGCCGTAGAAGTCGAAGCTCGAAGGGAACCCGAGGTGAGCCGGGCCGTCGAACGCGTACTCCTCGATCCGGCGGTCGCGAGAGACCTCGCGGAACACGGTGTCGCTCTTCGAGTCGGCTGCGTACTTCCTCTCATCCCCCGTCATCCAGATCGGCACGTCCAGCGAGTCCAGACCGCTCACGTGATCCCAGTGCGAGTGGGTGAGCAGCACGCCGAGAAGTCTGCTCCGGTCGTAGCCGGCCGCGTCGAGCTGAGTGCTCACGGTCTCACCGAGATCATGCGCGGCGCGTCGGAAAGACGGCAGGGAGTCGATGTGCGCGTCGGCGTTCGCGCCGAATCCGGCATCGATCAGCAGATCACCTTTCGGATGCTGAACGAGAACTGCCGTCGACGCGAAGTCGCGCTGCTCGGTGGGCGAACCTCCCACGACCGCGAACGATGCTCGGGTCTTGTAGGTTCCGGTCGGAAGCTGCGAGATCCTCAACTCGGCGGGCGGACGGGCGGAAGGAAGAGCGCCGGTCATCCGGGCCGGATCCGGCAGCTGCGCGGTGATCGGGACCGCCCACCTTCCCCAGGCCACCGTCGCCGCGGCGGCAGCCAGCACCAGATTGGCGATGATCTCGGATGCTTCGCCGCGCACGAGGTAGAACACCACCGCGGAGATCATGAGCAGTACGACGCCGAGTGCGGCGACGATCGTCATCCGGGGGAGGATCCGGGTCAGCGAGGGCAGGATCACGCCCAGCCCGCCGAGGACATCGAGAACCGACGTGACTGTGTAGAGCGCGGGGACGTCCGCTGACCACGGGAACATCGCCACGGCCTGATCGGCCGGCAGTGAGAGCTTCAGGATGCCCGCGATGATCAGCGAGACACCGAGCAGCGCCTGGAGTATCCAGAGCAGGTAGTGGATGCGACGCCGGCGTGGCCGGGTCGGGGTGGCGAGAGTGGACATGGAACCTCATTCTCTGAGAGCCGTGGACTTAGTGGTCATTAAGACCACTACTGAACTATATGTATAACAGTGACCGGCGCTTCCAGGAAGTCCTAAGATGAGATCCATGACAGCTGACGCCATCGACCCCCGGGTCGCCCGGACCCGTCGGGACGTCGTCGAGGCAACGGCCGGTCTCCTCCTCGCGGAAGGGTGGGACGGGGTCACTCACGCAGAGGTGGCGCGGCGATCGGGCTACTCGAAGGCCACGATCTACGCCCACTGGCCCGCCCGGCTCGATCTGATCCGAGACGCGGTGGAACACGTCTGCGACCGGGCTCATCACCCTGCTGCGACCGGGAACCTGCGCGAGGATCTCCGCACAGCACTTCTGGATTTCGCCACCGACCTTCACGACAGCCACCTCGACCGCCTGCTCGCCGGTCTCGTGGAACGCGTGCACACCAGCGACGTCGTCGACACCTTGCGCACCCGCCTCTACGAGACGGGTACGAGCGGCATGCGCGGCATCCTCGAGACCCATCTCGATCCGGCCGATGTCGAACCGTCACTCGCGCTCCTCACCGGTGCGGTGTTCGTCCGGGTGACCTTCGAGGGTGCCGCCGCAGACCGGACCTACGTGGACGATCTCGTCGACCGCGTCCTCCGCGCGCGCAGATCCGGGTGATCCTGGGTCGACACCCGAAGAGAGCGAGCGTAACGCGTCGACGCCTGCCCTCAACCACATCACCCGCTCGTTCTCAACCCCCTTTGCGGCGTCGGCCCGCCCATCGGAGGCTGTCGGCATGAGCCATCCAGACGACATCAAACAGCCGCTCGACCACCTGCCCCCGGTCGAGGAGCGCGACAAGGCGATCGAGATCGACGAGCCGCATTACCCGACGTCGGAGTCGCCGACGGGCCCCGCCCATGCCTCGCCGGAGACTGCGGCGGAGCCTGACAAGCCGAACCGCCACGGCGTCGACAAGCTCCCGCCGACGTCGCGCTGAGCGCGGCTCAGGCCCTGCGGATAGACCCGATGATCTTCACCCTGCGGGACGACCTGATCGCCGACGTGAAGATCACCGACACGGCGGCCTGACCACCGCGGCGCGAGACAATGGTGAGGTGATCGAATCGTGGCAGCTGCGTGAGTGGTTCGCCGACTATCTCGACGCCTGCAACCGGCATGACCTCGATGCGATCCGCGAGCTCGTCGACCCGGAAGTACGCCGCGCTCATCTGCCCGCCGGCGCAGACGCATGGATCGCCGACGTCGCGGAACTGATCCAGGCCTTCCCCGACTGGCAATGGCGACGCATCCAGCTCATCGTCGAGGATGACCGCATCGCCGCGCACCTGCGCGGCAGCGGTACGCACCTCGGGGCCTTCCGGGGAGTGGCGCCGACCCGCCGCCGCGTCAACGTCGCCGAGTTCGGCATGTTCCGCATCGTCGGCGGACGGGTGGCGGAGTTCAGCGGAACGGATGCCAGCGCTCTCCTTCGTGCTCTCTCGGACTGACGCCCGTCCTCCGCGCGGTATTCGCCGCTCAGGCCTTGCGGGTGAAGGTGACGTGGATCGTGCCGCTCTCCGCGACTTCGCTGCGCACGTCGTGAGTCTGTTCCAGCCCGCGCAGACCCTCCCACACGCTGTTCCCCCGGCCGAGGATGATCGGTGCGACCTGCACGTGCAGCTCGTCGACGAGTCCGGCACGAAGGAACGCCTGAGCGGTCCGGATGCCGCCGCCGACGCGCACGTCTCCGCCCTCGGCCGCAGCCGTCGCCTCGGCGAGGACCTCCTCGATCGAGCCACTTCGGAAGTGAAAGGTGGTGCCGCCGTCCATCGCGATCTCCGGACGCGGTGCGGAACTCGTCAGCACGAACACCGGGCAGCCGAACGGCGGCTCATCGCCCCACCAGCCCGTCCAGTCGGGCTCGGGATGCGCGTGCAACCCGAACATCGCCGCCCCCATGATCTCCGCGCCGATGCCGTCGAAGAAGGAGCGCGCGTGGGCGTCGTCGATCCCGGCCGTGCCGGCGCCGCTGGCGTCGCCGAACACCTTCTCGCGGAACGTCCTGGTCGCCGCGTAGGCGGCGGTCAGCGGACCCCAGTCCTCCCCCATCGGGTTGTCGGAGGCCGGGTCGGGCGCCGCGGTGAAACCGTCGAGCGACGAGAACAGGTCGATGCGGACACGGGTCATGTCAGCTCTCTTTCGGGCGAGTGAGCGGGAACGGAGGGATGCCGAGCCAGTCTGCCCGACTCTTGTCGGGTGCGCACTGCCTGGGTCACGCTATTGAAGCTCTCCCGCCCTTAGGGTGGTGAACCGGGGGGCAGACATGACATGGCAAGAAGCAGGACACGTGGAGCGACCGCAGACGGGTGATGCTCATCCGGGCTGGGGGTGGGGCGTGGTGCTCGTCCCGACAGCGGTGGGACTGGCCGCACTCGGACTGTTCTTCATCCGGTCACTGGGCGGCGGGATGGGCATCCTGATCGGCGTGGCCCTTCTCGCCTGGGCCGCCTCCCTCGCGATGCCGTTCTTCGTGATCGCCTGGTACGCCGCTCAGGCAGCCTGGAAGACATCACGGGAGCAGCGCGGACAGACCTTCGCCGCGCCGTCCCGCGACCTGAGGCGCATCGGGTTCCGCATCCGCTGGAGCTTCCCCGCTCGCGGCCTGATGTTCAGCGCGGCGTCCTACGACGGTCCCGATCTGCCGATGCTCGTGACCGGCAAGGTCGTGCACGTGGTCGCGATCGTGATCCTGGTGGGCGCAGGACTCATCGCCGCGCTCGTCGGGCTGGCCACGCGCTGACGCCGCGGACTGGCACTCACCCCGGCCCGTCGCTCGTCGCCGCGAGGAGTGCGGTGACCACGTTGCTGACCGGCGTGGGGATGCCGTGGGCGCGGCCGAGCCGGGAGATGACGCCGTTGCGGGTGTCCCACTCCAGGGCGCGGCCGGCCTCGCGATCGGTCAGGATCGACGTGCTCAGGTCGGCGGGAGAGGACCGGAAGCCGGCAAGGATCTCTTCGGGAACCTCGTCGCCGAGTCGGGCGCCCTCGGCGCGGGCGACGGTCAGGCACTCCCGCAGGTAGTCCAGAGCCAGAGTGGCGATGTCCTCCCTGGCGAACATCCCCGCCCGCCGCCCGGTGAGGGCCATGAGCCCTGCCGCGGCGTTCTGGAGGAGCTTGCGCCATGCGACCGAGGAGAAGTCCGACGCCACCTCGACGGTGCAGCGCGTTCCTCGCAGAACCTCCACGACCCGATCGGCACCCGGCGCGTCCGGCAGGGTCAATCGCGCGGCTCCGCGCAGTCGCACCGAGCCATCGGCCTGGGCCTGCGCGGGGAACCACACCACCGCCGGAACGACGACCGTTCCCTCGGGAACGAACGGCGAGACCATCGCGACCTGCTCGACACCGTTCTGCAGCACGCACAGCACGGTGTCCGGCCCGCAGAGCTTCGCCAGCCAGGATGCGGCGCCCTCGATCTGCGTGGCCTTGACGGCGAGGAACACCACGTCGGCCGGCCCGGAGACCTGATCCGGGTCGGTGCGCACCGGGCCGGGTACGCGGATGACCTCGTCGCCGACGAGCACCTCGAGGCCGTCGCGCGCCGTGCGACCGTACAGGCCGGGAGTCCTCCCCGCCTCGTGGAGCACAGCGGCGACGGTCGAACCGATCGCACCGGGACCGATGATGGCCACATCATCCATGCGGAGGTGAGTCACTCTCACAACGTACCCGCGATCCACCGGCCCGCTATCACCCGACGACCTTCCCGGGATTGAGTATCCCCGCGGGGTCGAGGGCAGCCTTGACCGCTCGATGCATCTCCACGACCGCCGGAGAGAGTTCCGCCAGCAGTCCGTCGCGCTTGAGCAGACCCACGCCGTGCTCACCGGTCACCGTGCCGCCGAGCGCGAGCGCCGCGTCGATGATCTCGGCGAACGCGCTCTCCGCCCTGGCGCGAGCGGCGTCGTCCCCGGCAGGGACGACGAGGAGCGGATGCAGGTTGCCATCACCGGCGTGCGCGATGTTGGCGATCAGCACGTCATTCGCCAGTCCGATGGCCTCGATGCGGCCGAGCATCTCGGGCACGGCGCCCTTCGGGACGCAGACGTCCTCGGTCAGCACCGGCCGAGGCGCTCGAGTGCCGGATACGCCAGGCGCCGGGCGGCGAACAGCGCCTCCCCTTCGGCCTCGTCCGTGCTGCGGTCGGCCCACGTCGCGCCGCCGCGCTCGAAGGCGGCCAGCATCGCCGCCGCCTCCGCATCCCCCGCGGCGCCGGGCGTGTCCACCCGCCCGAGCAGGACGACCGCGGCCTCGTCGGCCAGCCCCATGCTCTTCCAGTCGTCGACGGCCCGCAGGCAGTTCCGGTCGATCAGCTCGAGCGCCGACGGGGTGAGGCCCGCCGCCGCGACCTCGCGCACGGCCTCCCCGGCGGCGGTGAGCGAATCGAAGAACCCGGCGATCGTCTGCTCCGGCGGGCGCTTCGGTCGGAGCCGCACGGTGATCTCGGTGACGATGCCGAGCGTGCCCTCGGAACCGACGAGAAGACTCGTGAGGTCGTACCCCGCGACCCCCTTCGCGGTGCGGCGCCCCAGTCGGACCAGCTCCCCCGTGCCGGTCACCACCTGCAACCCGAGCACATAGTCCCCGGTGACGCCGTACTTCACGCAGCAGACACCGCCGGCGTTCGTCGCCACGTTGCCGCCGATCGTCGACCAGGGCGAACTCGCCGGATCGGGCGGATACCAGAGTCCGTGGTCGGCGACGCGCGCCCGGAGGTGATCGTTCACGACGCCGGGCTGCACGACGGCGAGTCGTTCGAGCTCGTCCACCTCGAGCACGGCATCCATCCGCTCCAGTGAGATCACGACGCAACCGGTGACGGCATTGGCACCGCCCGATAGCCCGGTGCCTGCGCCCCGGGCGACGACGGCCGTGTCATGGCGCAGGCACGCCTGCACCACGAGCTGCACCTCTTCCGGCGTGCGCGGCCGGACGAGACAGGTGGGCAGCGACCACTCCGCCCATTCGGCGTCGTCGTGCGCGTACCCCTCCAGCACATCCGGGTCGGTCGTCAGACGGTCGGCGGGGAGGACCGCCGCGAGATCGGCGAGGAGCGCGGACTCACTCACGCTCATCGTCGCCGCGGACCGACCCCGAGCGCGTGTGGCACGTCTTCAGATAGCTGAGGAACGATGCCTGCAACCCCGTGAGATGCGTCTCGTGCAGCAGCGCCCTCGTGACGTCTCCCGCGCGCCCCTGAGTATCCAGATCTTCGATGACCGTGAGGAGGTTGCGACCGATCTCGCGGTAGATCGGAATGGCCCCGAACAGTTCGGCTTCGTTCAGCGTGACGTGCAGTCGTCGCGACGCGGCGTCCGGACCGTGCTCGGGCAGCGCGGCGATCAAGGGGAACACTTGGCTGTCCGTGGCCGCGACTCCCGGACTGCCGGCGCCGAAGGTCGCGAACGGCGACGTCTCCTGCAACCACGCGTACAGCGTGAAGAGTCCGCCGTAGGAGTACCCGAAGAGGCCGTGGCCGGAGTCGCTGACCCGCACCTTCGTCTGGAGAAGCGGATGCAGTTCCTCGGCGAGGAACGACAGGAACACGTCGGCGTGGGTGTCCGCCAGGTGGGCGAGGTAGGCGTCCATGTGCTCCTGGGTCATCGCCCCCGAGTCGCGTGCGCCCTCGAGCGTCTTCAGCATCTGCTCGCTGACGGGCTCGCCCGGCGGCACGAGGTCGCGGTTGCGGAGCTGCGCCCACTGCTCGGCCTCTTCGGCGGCGTACCCGATGCTGACCTGGATGTACGGGGCGACGGTGAGATAGGGATCGGCCTGGGTGACGATGAGCGGGGCGGTCAGCCCGACGGCGAAGTTGCCGTCCACCACGTAGATCAGGGGCAGGGGATCGCTGGACTCCGCGTAACCCGGCGGCGTCGTCACCCAGACGCCGTAGCGGTGCCCCGATCGAGCCGTGACCTCGAGGTACTCCGTGTCGGCCAAGCAGCCGTTCAGCATCGCGCTCACTGGGTGTCTCCCTTCATGATGAGGCCGGCCTTCACGACGAAGGCGGCCATGTCCGGATCCGCGAAGACGCGGGCGTCGTCGAGCGGATTCCGCTTCCAGGCGACCAGGTCGGCGGCCATGCCCACGCGGAGCATCCCGACGGTGTCGCCGATGCCGAGGATGTCGGCGTTGACGCTGGTGGCCGACACGAGCGCCTGCATGGGCGACTCCAACTCGGCGCGCAGGCGCAGTTCCTCGCCGCGGCGGTGCTGCCCGGAACCGAGAAGGTCGGAGCCGAGCCCGATCCGTACACCGGCCTCGCGTGCGATCCGGAGAGCCTCGATCATGCGCGATCGGGTGCCGACGATGCGCTCGCGCGCCGAAGGATCGACGTCGAGCGAGCTCTCCGGGTCCAGGACCTGTTCGATCACCGCGAACGTGGGGACGAGCGCCACATCCTGCTCACGCATGAGCTGCGCGGTCGGCTCGTCGATGTCGGTGCCGTGCTCGACGCACCGCACGCCCGCCATCACGGCGTTGCGGATGCCGGCGTTGTTGTGCGCGTGCACGGTCACGTATGTGCCCCGTGCTGCGGCCTCCTCCACCGCGACCGCGATCTCCGCCGTCGTGAACTGCGTGTCGTCCAGGCGGTCATGGCCTCCGACGACACCGCCCGTGACGCACAGCTTCAGGAAGGTGGCCCCGCGGCGGAACGACTCCCGGACGTTGCGCCGCAGCTCGTCGGCATTGCCCGACATGAGCGACAGCGCGGCGAGACCGGGAATGTGGTGGGTCTCCCACAGTTCGGTCGGCTCCCACGCGGCGCCGTAGTATCCGTGTCCGCCGGTCTGACACTGCACGGGGCCGCATGACAGCACACGCGGGCCGCGCACCTTGCCCTTCGCGATGACGTCGACGACCCCTCCGTCGATGCCGCCGGTGTCGCGCACCGTGGTGAAGCCAGCGTCGAGGGTACGGCTCGCCGTGGTGAAGATGTCGGCCGCGATCTCCGCCGCCGAGAGCTGGAAACCGAACTGCGCGCGGATCGGGCTCGAGAGCCCGAAGTGCACGTGGGCGTCGATGAGACCGGGCGTCAGCAGCATGCCGTCGAGGTCGACCGTCTCAGCATCCGTCGGCGCGGTTCCGATCCGAGTGATGATGCCGTCATCGACGCAGACATCTCCCGCGAAGGGCCCGGCGCCGGATCCATCAGCGACGATGCCGCTGGCGAACCAGATCTCGGTCATGGCGCCTCCCGTCCGGAGAACAACCTTGTCCTCAACAGTGGTGAATTGGTTGTACGCTAACGTACTCAACAGTGGTGAAACTGTCAACGGAGGCAGCATGCGAGCATCGATCGGTGAGGGGAAGGCGCGCCTCCTGCAGGCGCTTTTCGACGAGTTCGGCGAGACGGGGCCCAGCCCGAACCTGTCGATGCGTCAGGTGGCCGAGCGCCTCGGCGTACACCACACGCTGCTGACGTACCACTTCGGATCCCGACCCGCGTTGCTCAGCGCCGTGCTGTCGGAGGCGCGTCGTCGCGACAACCTCGTCATCGCGGCGACCGGCGATGACCTCGGCTTCGTCGACATGCTCCGGGCCATCTGGGGCTTCTACGCCAACACCGACCACGAGGAACGCACCCGCGCGTTCTTCCATCTGATCGGCTTGGCGGTGTACGAGCGCGGCGCCTTCGACGGCTTCGTCGCCGACCTCGACGACCTCACCCATCTTCTCGAGGCGGCAGCCCTCCGCGAGGGGCTGCCGCCGTCGCAAGCCTCGCAGCAGAGCCTCATCGCCATCGCGTGCACACGCGGTCTGCTGCTGCAGCGGCTGCTGAGCCCCTCCGACGAAGTGGATGCCGCAGCCGAGCGCTTCATCGAATCGTTCGCGACGACCCGCCTCGACGATCACCGGAAGGACGGAACGGCATGACCCAGGGATACTCCCACATCGTCATCGGCGCGGGTGCCATCGGATCCGCCGCCGCGTACTGGCTGGCGCGCGCGGGTGCGGAACGCGTGCTCGTGCTCGAACAGTTCGAGCTCGGCCACGCGCTCGGATCGTCCGGCGACCACTCGCGGATCATCCGTCGGGCCTATCATCGCGACGATTACACGAAGCTCACCGATGCGATGTTCGCCGCGTGGGCCGAGGTCGAGGAGCGCTCGGGCCTGAAGGTCTACACGCAGACCGGAGGCGTCGATCTCGCGGTCGCGGACAGCTCCGGCGCGGCGGAGATCGACGACTATCGTCGGGCGATGGATGCGGTCGGCATCCCCTACGACGAACTGACGATCGACGACATCCGCGCCCAGTATCCGCAGTGGAACGTCTCGGACGACACGATCGGGATCCATCAGGCGGATGCCGGCATCCTCGACATCCGCCGATCCGTGTCGGCCCATGTGTCGCTCGCGAAGGCCGCCGGTGTCGAGTTCCGCTCCGGTGTCGTCGTGACCGGGGTGCGTGTCGACGACACCGGGGTCACCGTCTCGACCTCCGACGAATCGTTCGACGGTGCCCACCTCGTCGTCGCCGCGGGCTCCTGGCTCGGTGATCTCATGCCAGACCTTGGCCTGTCGTTCGCCCTCACCCTGAGCCAGGAGCAGGTGGGGTACTTCTCCTCGCCGCACCTCTCGGACTTCACGCCCGACCGGTTCCCGATCTGGATCCACCACAGCGATGAGGTGCACTACGGCTTCCCCGTCTACGGGGAGGCGGCGATCAAGCTCGCGCGCGACATGCGCGGCCACTTCATCTCACCCTCGGAGCGGTCGTTCGTTCCGGACGACGACGAGCCCGAGCGGCTTCGTGCCTTCCTCCGCACGCATCTACCCGGCGCCGACGGACCGCTGCTGCTGAGCAAGACGTGCGTGTACGACATGCCGGCCGACAGAGACTTCGTGCTCGACACCGTGCCCGGCCACCCTCACGTCGCCGTGTTCAACGGCGCAGGGCACGCGGGGAAGTTCGCGAGCCTGGTCGGACGGATCCTCTCCGACCTGTTGACGGTCGGCCGCACAGAGCACGACATCTCTGCCTTCAGCCTGACGCGACCGGCGATCGTCGACCCCGACTTCGTGCCGCTCTTCCGGCTCGGGGCCGGCGATGGGGCGGTCGGGGCGTCGGCCCGGGTGGAGTGATCGATAGGTCGACCTGAGAGGAGGTGTGCAAGAGTGTGACCGTGCCAGACATCGGTGCCAGGGAACCAACGATCCAGCAATTGCGCTGCTTCCTCGTACTGGCAGAAGAACTGCACTTCGGCCGCGCCGCGGAACGGCTGCACATCAGTCAGCCGCCGCTCTCGCGTCACATCCAGAGCCTCGAGAGCGCGGTCGGCGTCAGGCTGCTCGACCGCGCCGGCCGCCGCGTGGACCTCACCCCCGCCGGCGAGGTGTTCCGAAGAGAATGCGAGCAGGTACTGCGGCGGCTCGACCGCGGAGTGCGCATGGCACGACAGGTCGCAAGCGGACAAGCCGGAGACCTCGTGATCGGATACGTCGAGCCCGTCGGCATCGATCTTCTTCCGCGAGTGCTCGGCGACTTCCGCGTTCTCCACCCCGACCACAATCTCAGGCTCGTCGAGATGCACACCCTCGCTCAGGTCGAGGCGCTATCGGACGGGCGGATCGACTGCGCGCTCCTGCGGACCACGACGAGTTCCTCCGCCGATCTCGAGTTCGACACGGTGTGGAAGGACGAACTCGTCATCGCACTCTCGGAGCGCCACGCCCTGGCTCGGGCAGACGTCGATCGGCTGCCTCTGAGCGAGCTCATGGACGAACCGCTGGTCGTCTACGAGAACTCCCTCGGGGTCGGCATGCTCACCGCGACGCTGGCCGCCTGTTCGGACGCGGGCTTCAGTCCGACGATCGCGCACACCGCAAGCAGCACGCCGATGCTGCTGTCCCTCGTCGCCGGCGGCGAAGGCGTGGCACTCGTCTCGAGCGAGATCGCCAAGGTTCCCCGACCGGGCATCGTGTTCCGGACCATAGATGGCCCCCGCGTCACTTCGGATGTGCTGATGGGATGGCGGCGCAACGAGTACTCGCCCGCCCTCGCGGATCTCCGCCAACTGCTGCGGACGAAGAGCCTGCGTCGATGATGCCGTGAAGGGTATCGAAGTCGCCACATCCGACATCGATACGGCTATCGGGCTGCCATAGCGTGAGAAGTCACGAAGCACATCGTGACATCTGCAAGGAGGCAGTACATGAACCGGGACGATGTCCAGTGGCGAGGTTACTTCTCGGCACTTCCGACACCTTTCACGCAGCAGGGTTCCCTGGACGTCACAGCCGTGCAGGAGACCACCGAGCTCTTCATCGGTCAGGGCGTGCACGGCCTGCTCGTCAACGGCAGCACCGGAGAGTGGACCGCCCAGACGGTCGATGAACGCCGGCACGTCGCCGAACTGGTGATCGCTGCGGCACGGGGCCGCGTCCCCGTGCTCGTGAGTGCGACCTCCCCCGACCTCGCCACCTCGATCGCACTCATCCGGCACGCCGAGTCCGCGGGCGCCGACTCCGTGTTGCTGACTCCTCCTCCCGGTGCGAGGCTCACCGACGCCGAGCTCGATCGGCACTACCGGACAGCATTCGGCGAGACAGGTCTCGCGAGCTGGCTGTACAACTTCCCGCAGGAGAGCAACAGCAACCTGTCGATCCCGCTGATCGAGAAGCTCGCCGAGATCGACAACGTGGTCGCGATCAAGCAGAGCACCCCGGACGACCGGGAGTTCTACGCGACGATCCGCGCAGTCGGCGACCGTCTGGTGGTGTTCGGGCACATGCTCTCGCGCGTGGGTCTCGCGTTGATCCACAGCGGCCAGGGCGGTGACGGCCACTTCGGATCCGGCATGCCGCTCGGGGCCGAGATGCCCCGATTCTTCGAACATGCCTGGCGCGGAGAGATCGATGAGGCCGGCAGGATCGCCGACCTGTACGCGCAGCTCATGAGCGCTCTTCGCAGCGGGGGAGACGACTACAACTGGCGGTACGGCGGGATGCAGGCGGCACTGAAGGCGGTCATGAACCTTCAGGGTCAGCCGGGGGGCTACCCCCGCGAGCCGAAGCTGCCGATCACCGACTACGACGCCCTCGAAGCCATCGCCACAGCCCTCCGCGAGGTGGGCATCGACCTCAAGGACCAGCGTGCGCCCCATGCCTGAGCTCATCCACCCCCTCGACGCGTACCGGGCCCAGGCCCAGCAGCGAATGGACCCCGCAGCGTGGGCATACCTCAACGGCGGCGCCGTGGATGAGTTGTCGGTCCAGCGCAACACCGACCTCTTCCGCGAGATCCGGCTCGTGCCCCGCGTGGGTGTCGACGTCGGACATCTCCTGACGTCGCAGCAGATGTTCGGCATCGATGTCGCGTTCCCTCTCCTGCTCGCCCCGACCGCCCTGCAGCGCCTGTTCTCGGATGCCGGCGAACAGGGCACCGTGGAGGGAGCCAGGTCGACGGACACCGTCACGGTGATCAGCATGGAATCCAGCGTCGCCACTCGCGAGCTGGCGGAATCGGCCGGGCCGTTCCTTCAGCACCTCTACATCCAGCGCGACCGGAAGCTGACCGAGGATCTCGTCCGCATGGCGGAGGAGACCGGCGCGCGGGGGATCGTGGTCACCCTCGACAACCCGGTCCCCGGCATCCGGTATCGACAGGACGCCGGGATGACGGCACTCCCCGCTGGCATCGGTCGCGCGAACCTCGAATCCGGTGGAGTACCCACGCTCACCGGTGGGTACCTCGACCCCACCGTGACCTGGGCGGATATCGAATGGCTCGTCTCGCTCACCGATCTGCCCGTGATCGGAAAGGGGATCCTGCACCCGGATGATGCCGATCGCGCCGTCCGGGCGGGTGTCGGCGGAGTCATCGTCTCGAATCATGGCGGACGCAACATCGACACCGTCGCACACCCGATGGAATGCGTCCGCGCCGTCACGGAATCCGTCGCGGGCCGCGTTCCCGTTCTTCTCGACGGAGGCATCCGCCGGGGAACCGACATCCTCAAGGCCCTGGCCCTCGGCGCCGACGCGGTGCTGATCGGCCGGCCGTATGTCTGGGGACTGGCGGCAGCGGGCGCAGCGGGCGTCGCCGACGTCATCCGCATTCTGCAGGACGAGTTCCACGCCGCCATGGCGATGTGCGGAGCCGCCACCCTCGCCGACATCACCCCCGCCCTCATCCTCGGAAGCGACCAGTGATCATGGACCGTCAGATCGTCACCACCACCGAAGCCCCCGCCATCGGCGCGCAGTTCGCACTCAGCCAGGGAATGCGCATCGGCCCGTTTCTGCAGACCTCCGGCCAGGTCGGTCAGGACCCGACGACCGGAGAGGTCGTTTCCGGCGGCTTCGCCGACCAGGTGCAGCAGACTCTCGTCAACGTCACGGCGATCCTCCGTGCCGGCGGCGCCTCTCTCCGGGACGTCCTCATGATGCGGGTGTACGTCCGCGAGGCGAGAGACCTCCCCGAGATGAACCGCGTCTACAGCGAGTTCGTCGGTGCCACCAAGCCGCCCCGCACGACGATCGTGACAGGACTCCCCGGGCCCTTCCTCGTCGAGATCGACGCCCTCGCCGTCGTCAACCAGGCCTAGAAAGGAAACACATCATGAACACGATGAAGACAATGCTCGGCAGCGTCGCCGCGGCAACGCTGGTCCTCGCACTCTCCGCGTGCGGGTCCTCTGCCCCCGGCGATGAGGACATCTCGCAGCCCCTGAAGATCGGGGTCATCAACAACTTCCCGCCGTTCGAGTATGTCGAGGACGGTGAGCTCACGGGCTTCGACGTGGAGCTGGTGAATGCCATCCTCGACGAGGAGGACCTCGAGGGCGAGTGGGTGGTCATGGGGTTCGACGGACTGATCCCCGCACTGCAGTCAGGACAGATCGACCTCGCCGTGTCCGACATCTCGGTCAACGAGGAGCGCAAGGCCGTCGTCGACTTCAGCGACCCCTATTACAACGACGGCCAAGCCATCGCCGTGAAGGCGGGGAGTGACATCGAGTCCTTCGACGATCTCGCGGGGAAGACCATCGTGTCGACCCAGGGCACGAGCGGCAACGTCGCGGCGCAGAAGGTGGCCGAGGAATACGGGGCCACCGTCCAGACGCTCGCGTCGAGTGACGCGCTCTACCTCGCGGTGACGTCCGGTCAGGCCGATGCCCTGGTGATCGACACCTCGGCGATCCAGTACCGGATCGCTACCGACGGCGAGACGCCCAGCATCCAGATGCTCGATGAGCCCATCGAATCGGCTCCGACGGCGATCGCCATCCCTCGCGGCAACGAAGCGCTCGTGGAGCGCCTGAACTCCGGACTGAAGAAGATCCAGGAGAATGGCACCTACGACGAGCTCCGCGCGAAGTACCTGCCTGAGGACTGAACTTCCGAGCGGGATGCGGTGCGCGGCCTCGCCGTCATCGCACCGCATCCCGCCTCTCAACGACGAGGAAAACATGCCCGAGTTCTTGCACGTCATGATCGACGCCCTCCCCGTGCTGCTGGAGGGCCTGGGGCTCACCGTCTACCTGGCGGTCGTGTCGCTCGCGCTCGCCACCGTGATCGGCCTGATCAGCGGCCTCATGACCCTCTCTCACCGCATGTGGCTCTACGGGCCCGCGCGCTTCTACGTGAATCTCATCCGCGGCACTCCGCTCCTCGTGCAGATCCTCTTCATCTACTTCGGACTTCCCGCCGTGATGAACGTGAAGCTCTCCCCCATGGTCGCCGGCGTCATCGCGATCAGCTTCCACATCGGCGCGTATGTGTCGGAGGTCTTCCGCGCCGGTATCGAGTCGGTCGACAAGGGGCAGACCGAGGCGGGTCGATCCCTCGGGATGACCCACACCCAGACCATGCGGAAGATCATCATCCCGCAGGCTGTCCGCAGCATGATCCCGCCCATGATGAATCAGTTCATCATGGGCGTGAAGGACACTTCCCTCCTGGCCGTGATCGGCGTCGCAGAGCTCACTCAGCGCGGCCAGAGCATCTACGCGGTCAACTATCGAGCCTTCGAGATCCTGACTCTCGTCGCGCTCATCTACTTCATCCTCACCTACACCCTTTACCGGCTCTCGCGAGTCGTCGAGAGAAAGTTCGGGGCCATGCGATGAGCGCCATGATCCAGGCACGTGACCTGCGCAAGTCGTTCGGAGAGAACGAGGTCATCCGCGGCGTCGACCTCGACGTCGAGCAGTCCACCGTCAAATGCATCATCGGCCCCTCCGGCTCAGGAAAGAGCACGGTACTGCGATGCCTCAATCTGCTCGAAGTGCCCACTTCCGGTTCGATCGCCATCGAAGGCGAGGACATCCTCGCGAAGAATGCGAACGTCAACCGGATTCGGCAGCGGATGGGGATGGTCTTCCAGCGCTTCAACCTCTTCCCCCATCTCACGGTCGCCGACAACGTCGCCATCGCGCCCGTCATGGTCGCCGGGATCAGCAGAGATGAGGCTCGCGAGAGGACCCGTCTGCTCCTCGACCAGGTCGGTCTCGCGGACAAGACCGATGCCTACCCGTCCAGCCTCTCCGGCGGTCAGCAACAGCGCGTCGCGATCGCCCGCGCCCTGGCCATGCAGCCCCACGTCATGCTGTTCGATGAGCCGACGAGCGCCCTGGACCCCGAGATGGTGAGAGAGGTGCTCGACGTCATGAAGGAACTCGTCGTGTCGGGCATGACCATGGTCGTGGTCACCCACGAGATGGGCTTCGCCCGCGAGGTCGCGGATGAGGTGATCTTCTTCGAGCAGGGGAGGATCGTCGAATCGGCGCCGCCCAGTCAACTGTTCGACCACCCGGCGGAGGAGCGGACCCGGAGTTTCCTATCGAAGGTCCTGCACTGAAGAACGCCCCGGCCGCGACAGCATCTCGTCGAGCGCGTTCGCGACGACCGTCGAGATGCTGTTGCGATAGCCGTCGTGCGAGAGCGATCCGAGGAAGCAGATCGACCCGACGCTGAAGACCGCTCCCCCACCCGGCTTCTCGAGCCAGGTCATATCGGATCGGACCTCGGGGCACTGCGTGCCGCCGAGGCCGGCGCGGGAAGCCATGACGTCTTCCCCGGCGAGGAGGTAGAAGTCGCTGTGTCCGGTCGACGTCGCGAGCACGACCGTCTCCTCGGGGCTGCCCCGACCGACGTCGAACCGATCGATCTCGTCGCCCGACGAGCCGTCCATGATGAGTCCGAAGGTGCCGATCACCTCTTCGTCCACGCCGTCGAAGATGAGGGCGCAGCTCTCCGGCAGATCGGGATTGCGCCGATACCCCGGCGCCTTCGAGTCCCATCCCTGCGCGGTCATCCCGATCCCGGTGAGCCGGTTGGGCCAGCGCCCGCGCTGACGCCACATGCCGCCGGGCTCGCCGGTCGTGCTGTGGAACCCCTCGCCCGGCGCCCCTTCGGACGGCCGGGTGCCGACGGGACCGCGGCGCACCTCGATGAGGTGCGGACGCTCGCGATCCTGACTCGTGACCCAGTAGAAGCCGTTGCCACCCAGATACATGAGCGATCCGCCGCTGTCGAGGTGCGTGTCGAGGGCGTCGAGCATCCGTCCGCTGACGTACTCGGGATGACTGCCGGTGAGCACGACGTCGTAGTCGGCGAGCAGCGCCGCCCCGTCGCGGTTGAGGTCGTGATCGGTGATCACGTCGAAGGGATACCCCTTCTCGGTGAGCCAGTCGATCAGGTAGAGGTCCGCGCTCAGGTGACGTGGCGCGTTCTGCAGCCACGCGCGGTAGTCGGGCCGGAGGTTCGGGATGGGCCGCAGGTGCGTGGAGTACGCGCAGGTGCTGCCGTCGGAGTGCACGTCGTAGAGACTGAGTCCCCACTCGGGGTGCTCGGCGAGCTCGAGATCGCGATGCCCCGGATGGATCGCATGATCGCTCATCTGGTCGCCCTCGAAGTCGAGGCGGGTCACCATCCGCTCATTGGCGTACGCGATGTAGGTGAAGGTGGGCAGGAGCACCGCCGTGCGCGCCCGACGAGCCCCGTCGCCCGGCCGGACCACGAACGGCACATGGTCCACAGCGCCGTCGGCACGCAGCTCGAACGCGTACACGCCGGAGGCGAGCCCCTCGGGAACCGCGACCCTCAGGCTCGGCGCCCACCCCGCGTCGTCCAGGTCGTCGTCGTGGAAGTGGATCGCGGCGTACTGCTCCGGCGCCTGGGTGAAGTCGACCTCCTCGTGGCGCCAGGCGTGCCCGGTCGACGCCCGCGCCGGTGAACCGACCACGATTCCGTCGCGCTCGTATCCGCTGACGTCGACGGCCACGGCGCTGCCCTGATCGAGCTCGAAGCGCCACTCGGCGACCGGCACGCGGGAACCGTCGTCTGACCGGCGGCGGATCTGCGGATGCTCGAGCTTGCCGTTGAACACGCGGTCGGGGATCCACTGCCGGCCCTCCCGGCGGCAGTGGACGGCTCCGATCACGGCCGACGTCACGAGGGCATCCGGGGTCGTCGGCCCCTCGGTTTCCACGCTCACGCCCTCGCCGCGGCGGCTCGTCGGCGTGCAGCGCAGCACGACAGGCCGCCCCGCCGATGCTTCGACGTGCACGCGGTACCAGCCGTCCTTCTGCCAGTCCACGGCGAGCACGGCGAGCGTTTCATCGTCTGCACCGCGCAGTGCCAGCCGTCCCTGCGCATCGATCACGATCGCCAGCACGCCCACCCCGTCTGGGCCGAGCAGGGCGACGATCCCCTGCTCGCGCCCGGACGAGGGTGACGTGGGCTGCATGAGCACCGACACCTCGAGCCCGCCGAGCCGATGGCTCCCCAGGGAGGGGACGACCACGCATGAACCGAGGTGCACGTCCTGCAGCCCGCCCGGCACCGTCTGCGAGGAGAACTCCGGCACGGGAAGGATCTTCCGACCCGGTCCCGCCGGGTTGTCGTCCCCGTGCTGCAGGCGCACCAGGTCGACCTCGACGCGCTCGGCGGACGCGCTGATCATGAGTTCGATGCCCTCACCGGACGCCGCCGACAGGGTGTTGAGATATCCGGTGAGGGTCATCCGCTGTTCCTTCCGTGCCGGGGCGGCGTCAGTTGCACTCGGTCTTGTACCAGAGGGCCTCGCCCTCCGGGGTGTCGACGTCCTCGCTGGTGAGGATCTCGACGGGCGCATCCACGGTCTTCGAGACCTCGTCGCCGCGGAGCTGTGCGGCGATCTGCTCGATCGCCAGCTCTCCCATCGCGAACGGCTGCTGCGCGACCGTGGCCTGCAGCACACCCTCCTGCAGCAGTTCGACGTTGGCCGCGCCGGCATCCCAGCTGACCATCTTCACGTCGCCCACCACGTCGGCGTTGCGGAGCGCCACGGCGGCTCCCGTCGAGTTGAGGTAGTTGGTCGTGTAGATCGCCTTCAGGTCCGGGTACTTCACGAGGGTCGATGCGGCATTCGCCTGGATGATGTCGGCGGAGATCTCGGGGTAGGAGATCGAGACCACCTCGATGTCGGGGTACTCCTTCAGCGCGTCCTCGAAGCCTTTGATGCGCGCCTGGGTGATCGGGTTCGTGGCGAGAGAGCCGATCGCCGCGATCTGCCCCTCCCCGCCGATCAGATCGGCGAGGTACGTCGTGATCTCCTTGGCGCCCTCGTAGTGGTTCGAGGCGATGAAGGAGTCGTAGAGTTCGTCGTCCTCGAGCTGGGCGTCGACGTCGATCACGGTGACGCCGTCGCCGCGCGCGGACTGCACCGGGATGCCGCCGGCGACCGGATCCGCCGGCGTGTAGATGAGGGCGTCCGGCGCACTCGTGAGCACGTTCTGCACGATGGTGGTCAACTGCGCCTGGTTCTGGTTCTGCGGGGCCTGGAGCTCGCCGACATCCATGCCGAGCTTCTTACCGGCCGCTTGGGCGCCGCACGCCACCTGCACGTAGTACGGATCACCCGACTGCGGACCGGCGATGGCGATCGTCGCGCCGGCCACCGGGTCGTCTCCGTCGCCTCCCCCGCCGCCCTCGGGAGCGGAGCCGGAGCACGCGGCGAGCGGCACCAGCAGGAGCGCGGTGGCGGCCGCGGCCAGAACGATTCGGCGGGAAGAGGGCGCAGTGAAGGCAGAGCTGTTCATGGAGACTCCTGTGTCGGGTGAGGGGTGCTGCGGGTGAAGGATGCTGCGGATAGGAGAACGTGTGCGCTCAGCTGGGCGCCGAGCTCGATCGCTTGAGGCTGCGGATGCGGCGCAGTCGGTCGAGGTAGAGAGCGCCGACGAGCACGGCCCCGGTGACGACCTGCTGCCAGAAGCTCTGAAGGCCGGCGATCACGAGACCACTGGCGAGCACGACCGGGATCGCGTTGCCGAGCGCGGTGCCGGCGATCGTGCCGACGCCGCCGAACAGGCTCGCGCCGCCGAGGATCGCGGCGGTCGCCGCGGTCAGCGCGTCGAGCGAGTGGCCCGAGATGTTCGTCGTGCCGTAGATCGAGAGCGACAGCCAACCGGCGAGACCGGCGAGCAGCCCCGAGAGGCCGTAGATGACGGCGAGGTGACGTCGTACCGGGATGCCGGCGCGCACGGCCGCCTCCTTGTTCGAGCCGATCGCGTAGGTGTGCCGGCCGAACACCGTGGAGTGCAGCGCGATCGCGGCGATGACGGCCACGAGGGCGGCGATCACCACGACCCACGGCACGCCGAGGATGCGCCCGACGCCGAACTGCGACATCGAGACCGGCATCCCGCTGAGGTCCTGTCCCCCGGTCGCGACCTGCGCGAGACCCAGCGCCGCACCGAACATGCCGAGCGTGACGATGATCGGGTTGAGCTCGGCATAGGCGACGAGCAGTCCGTTGATCCAGCCGAGGCCGAGGCCGCAGACGACGGCGACGGCGAGGCCGATGAGGGCCGTCGTCCAGCCGTCTCCGCCCACCTCCCGCATGACGATCATGCTGATGACGCCGGAGAAGACCAGCACGGATCCGACCGAGAGGTCGAATCCGGCCGTGATGATCACGTAGGTCACGCCCACGGCGAGGATCAGCATGATGGAGCCGGCGAGGAACATGTTGCGCACGTTCGCGGGCGACAGGAACGGCTGCCCGTTGACGATCGCGAACACCACGACCAGCAGGATGAGTGCGCACGTGACGACGAAGAGCGGATGCTGCCACGCGCGCTCCATGCGCTGTCGCCAGGTGAGGGGTTCGGGGGCGAGGACGGGTGCGCCCAGCGTGTCGAGAGAGGTCATCGTGTTCCTCCGGCGGTGTCGGTGGAGTCGGGATCCGGCAGGGCGGTGCCGCCGGTCATGGTGGAGACGAGCAGTTCGAGCGAAGCCTCGGCCCGCGTGTAGCTCGCGACGCGCTGCCCCAGGCGCAGCACCTCGACGCGGTCGGCGACGGCCAGCACGTCCGACATGTTGTGGCTGATGAGCACGACCGCGAGGCCGCGATCGGCGACGCGCTTGACCATGTCGAGCACGCCCTTGGTCTGCACGACGCCGAGCGCGGCGGTCGGCTCGTCGAGCAGCACGACGGTGCGTGCCCAGCTCACCGCCCGCGCGACGGCCACGCCCTGGCGCTGCCCGCCGGACATGTCGCTCACGGAGCCGCGCCGAGGGTCGGCGGTCACGCCGAGCTGCGCGAACTCGCGCTGCGCGACCGCCGCCATCGACTTGTTGTCGAGGAAACCGAGGGCACCCAGCGGTCCCTTGCGCCGCGTCTCCCGCCCGAGGAACATGTTCGCGACCGGCCCCATGTCGGGGGCGAGTGCGAGATCTTGCCAGACGGTCTCGATGCCCGCCGCCTGAGCGTCGGTCGGCTGGTGGGCGCGGAACGGCTCGCCTCCGACGAAGACCTCGCCGTCGTCGGGCGCGAGAGCGCCGGACAGCACCTTCACGAGCGTCGACTTGCCGGCGCCGTTGTCGCCGATCAGCGCGGTCACCTCGCCGGCGCGGCAGTCGAAGTCGGCGCCGCGGAGCGCCTGGACGTGCCCGTACGAGACGCGGATGCCGCGCGTGCTCAGTGCGGTGTCGGTCGGACGCGACGAGGTCGTCGCTCCGCCGGTGGTGCGGGAGGTCTCGGAATCCATTCGGATGCCTTCCTTCGGGTAGCGGGGGCGGGGGAATTCAGATGGCGGTGTAGCCGCCGTCGATGGTGACCTGCTGGGCCGTCATGTAGCTCGAGACGTCGGACGCCAGGAAGACCACGAGGCCGGCGACGTCTTCCGGCGTGGCCATGCGGCCCTGCGGGATGAGCGCCACCCATTCGGCCTCGAGCTCGGGCTGGCGCTCGATGATCTGCCGCGTCAGGTCGGTGAGCACGTAGCCCGGCGCGATCGAGTTCACGCGGATCCCGGACGAGGCCCACTCGACGGCGAGCGACTTGGCGAGGTGCGCGACGGCGGCCTTCGACGAGTTGTACGACGCCGCCCACTGCGGCACGTTGACGATCGAGCCCGACATCGACGAGATGAGCACGGCGCTGCCGGTCTGCCCGGCTTCGAGCAGGGTGCGGCCGAAGGCCTGCGCCGAGAAGAACGTGCCGGTCAGGTTGACGTCGATGACCTTGCGCCAGTTGCTGGCCGTGACGTCGATGGAGTCCTCGTTGATCTCGATGCCCGCGGCGGTGAGGAGCACCCGGGGAACACCGAGGCGCTCGGTGACGAGAGCGAAGGCCGCGGCCGTGGCATCCTGATCCGTCACGTCGAGGCGATGGCCGAGCGCGCGCACTCCGAACTCCTCGGCGAGGGATGCCGCGGTCTCCTCCACCGTGTCCAGCAGGTCGAAGAGTGCGATGTCCACGCCCTCTTCGGCGAGCGCGCGGGCGACGGCGAGGCCGATTCCGCGGCCGCCTCCGGTGACGACGGCGATGCGTCCGGCGAGGTCGATCTTCATGGTGTTCTCCTTGGGTCTTGGTTCTGGGGGTTCCGGTTCGGGAACCGGATGTCGAGGGGTGGGTCGGGTGCGGTCAGGCGCCGATGAGGGCGCGCAGACGGGCGGCGGTCTGCGGCAGGGTGGTCGCCGAGTCGCCGCTGGTCGAGCATTCGAGGTTGATCGCACCCCGGTAGTCGATGTCGCGGAGCGCGCCGAAAATCCCGTCCCAATCGAGCGCACCGTGTCCCGGGAGCAGCCGGTTGTTGTCGCCGAGGTGCACGTGACGCACCTGGTCACCCGCAGCGCGGAGAGCGTCGGGGATGCTCGATTCCTCGATCGACATGTGGAACGTGTCGGGCAGCAGACCCGCGTTCGGGTGCGCCACGCGCGTGACGACGGCAAGGTTGTCGGCCACCGAGTTGAGATAGCGGCTCTCGTAGCGGTTGAGCGGTTCGAGCAGGATCGCGGCATCGGAGCCCGCGACCCGGTCGAGCAGCTCGCGGTAGAACGCCGTGAACTCCTCGTCCTGCGCCGGGGTGAGCTGCTGGTACGGCTCGAACAGCGGCATCGGATCCTGCGGACCGTACTCGAACTCGATCTCGGTCACGAGTCCGAGCTCCGCGCACACGTCGGCCGCCTCGCGGTACATGTCGCGGCACTGCGCCCGCAGGTCGGCATCCTCCGACATCGCGTGACCGTAGATGTCACCCGTGAGCACGAACTCGACCGGACGCACACCGGTGCGCGACTCGAGCGCGACGAGCTCGGCGTGCACCTCGCGATTCCACTCCTCACGCGGCTGGAACACGGCGATCGCGTCATAGCCCCAGTCGCGCAGCAGTTCCGCCTGGGCGGTCAGCGAGTCTCCGGGGATCATCGGGGTGGAACAGCAGAGGATCATCTTCCTTCTCCTTCAGGGTGGGTCTGTGTGCGCGCTCCGCCGTACAGGCGCGAGAGGGCGTCATCGAATCGGTCGTACCGCGCGTGCGTCGTCGGTGCGGTTCGGGGGTGGTAGACGTGCGCGTCCGGCACGGGGAGGCGGGCGGTGTCGTCGATCGAGGAGAGCTCGCCCGCGGCCACCAGGGCGAGGATCGCGGCGCCCCGGCAGGCGGCCTCCTGCTCGGCCGGGACGCGCACGTCGATGCCGCAGACGTCGGCCTTCAGCTGATTCCAGAATCGGGATGCCGTGCCGCCGCCCGCGGTGACGATCTCGCGCACCGGCTCGCCGGCATCCCGGATCGCATCGATGTTGCGACGCAGCAGGTGGGCGACGCCCTCCATCACGGCGTACGCGAGATCGATGCGATCGTGCCGCAGCTGCAGGTCGACGAAGGCGCCGCGCGCGTCGGCGTTGAAGTCGGGAGGGTTGACTCCGGTCAGGTACGGCAGGAAGAGCGGGGCGTCACGGTGATCCCGCTCCTGCAGCTCGCGCTCCAGCAGGTCGTACGACAGGCCGCCGGCGATGCCCTCGCGGAACCATTCGAGGGCGACACCGCCGCTGTCGGCGCAGCTGAACAGCACGGTCTCGCCCGGTCGGAGCCCGGGGTGGAACGACAGCACGGAGGCGGGATCGAACGTCCAGTCCGCGGCGACCAGCGAGAGGGCGAGCACCGTGCCGGCCGATGCGCTGACTGCACCGGGACCGTAAGAGGAGGTGCCGAGCATGGCGCAGAAGTGGTCGAGAGCACCCGCGTTCACGACGTAGGACTCCGCCGGCGGGAGCGTCGCGGCGACATCCGGTACGACCGGTCCCACGATCGTGCCGGCCGGGACCACTTCGGGAAGCGTCTCGGGGCGCACGCCGCAGAACTCGAGCATCTCGGGCCAGTACCGGCGACCGGGAACGTCGTACAGGTACGTGAATCCGCGCGTTGTCTCTTCGCCGACCGCGCGGCCGGTCAGCCGGAGCAGGATGTAGTCCTTGATCATCAGCACGTGATGGGCTGCGGCGAGGATCTCGGGGCGGTGCGCGCGGAGCCAGCGCAGCTTCGTCGCAGGCCACGTCGGCACCGCCTCGGTCTCTCCGGTGACGGCGAAGGCCTCGGTGGCACCGAACCTCTCGGTGATCTCTGCGGCCTCGGCGGCGGACCGCTCGTCCATCCAGGAGATGCCCGGCGCGAGCGCGCGCCCCTCGGCATCCGCGAGCACGAGCGACTCGGCCTGGCCGGTGAGCACGATGTGCGCGGCCGCATCGGGGGCAGCATCCGCGGCCGCCGCGCAGGAGCGGATCAGCTCGAGCACGGCTGCGAGCACCGCGTCGGCATCGAACTCCACGATCGCCCCGTCGCGGCGGTACCGCATCGGGGCGGTCGTCGCAGCGAGCTGACGGGCGTGCTCGTCGAACAGGACGACCTTGAGGTTCGTCGTGCCGAGATCGACCGCGTAGACGAGCATCGTCACCGGCCCACGACGGTGATCAGCACGGTGCGCTCACGCGCACGGACCGAGTCGAGGTCGCCGAAGTAGACGCGCCCGAACTCGCCGAGGACGGGAGCGCCGTCGACGAGCGGGATGGACTCCGACCGCCCGACGATCGACGAGATGATGTGCCCGTCGGTGTTCAGTCCCCACGAGGGATGCTCGCCCCGCAGCTCGGCGGCGTTCTTGATGTGGATCGGGCCCGGGTGCAGGTACTGCCCCTCGTGGCGGGCCGGCGGCACGATCTTCGCGAAGATGTTCAGGGTGTCCTGCAACAGCAGCTGGGTGCCGTAGTAGGTGATGTCCTCGGACTCCTCCTGGATCAGCACGCAGCAGCTGGTGTGCGGGGTGAACGCCTGCACGATGCCCTCGGTGAGACCGGACTCGGCGACGAAGCGGATCACCTCGTCGGTGATGTCGAAGAACTCCTGCCGGGCGGGGGTGCTGACGGTGATCGAGTGCGTCTGGACGGACATCTGGGTGTTCCTTGCTGACGGGACGGACGGGGAGGAGATCGAGGGAGTGGTCATTCTGCCGACACCGCCCCGCCGGTCATCCCGGCCACGATGTGCTTCTGGACGATGAAGGCGATGATCAGCACCGGCAGGATCGTGATGGTGCCGACGGCGGCGACCTGACCCCACGACGTGCCGATCGGGGTGATGAGGCTCGGGATCGCGACGGGCAGGGTCTGCGTGTGCCTCCCGGTCAGCACCAGGGCGAACAGGAACTCGTTCCAGGAGTTGATGAGGCAGAAGATGCCGGTGGACGCGAGCCCCGGCTTCACGATCGGGAGGATCACCCGGAGGAAGGTGCCCCATTCGCCGCATCCGTCGAGACGCGCGGCCTCGTCGAGCGAGATCGGCACGGCGAGGAAGAACCCGCGCATCATCCAGACGGTGAAGGGGAGGGCGAACGTGAGGTGCGCCGCGATGAGCGCGAAGTAGGAGTCGCGCACCCCCAGCGAGGAGGCGAGGACGAACAGCGGCACCGCGAGCACCATGGCCGGCAGGAGCCGGGCGGCGAGCAGCGCCATCATGAAGGTCTCCCCTTTGCGCACGCGGCTGAGGCTGTACGCGGCGGGCACCCCGACCAGCAGGGCGATGCCGGTCGAGACCACGCCGACGATCGTGGAGTTCAGGAGATTATCGGTGAACCCCTTCTCCAGGAAGGCCTGGCGGTAGTTCTCCAGGGTCGGGGCGAAGAACAGGCTCGGCGACGACGAGAAGATGTCGACCCGATCCTTGAACGAGGTGAGGACGAGCCAGATGATCGGCGACAGGTAGACGAGGATCAGAGCCGCAGCGACGATGCCGAGCACGATCTGGATCGCGCGGGCGCGGGAGCGCCCGGCGGACGGCGCCGCGTACTGGCGCCGGCCCGCATCGCGCGTCACGATGGCTCGCGTGTTGACGACGGTGGAAGTGCTCATGCGTCGACGCCCTTGCGGTTGAGGTAGCGGAACAGGATGGCGGAGAGCGTGGCGACCACCGCGAAGGTGGCGACACCGAGGGCCGCGCCGTAGCTCATGTCGAACGCGGCGAAGCTGACGCGGTACTGGAAGATGTCGTTCACCGTGGTCGCCGATCCGGGTCCGCCGCCGGTCAGGATGTAGACCTGGTCGAACTGCCGGATGGCCTCGGTCGCGCGGAACAGGATCGCGACGATGAGCACGGGCCGGACCATCGGGAGCATGACGTGCCAGTAGAGCTGGAACGTGTTGCATCCGTCGAGTTCGGCCGCCTGGATCTGGGCCTGCGGAGCCGCCGAGAGACCGGCGAGGACCATGAGGGCGATGAACGGCGTCCACTCCCAGACGTCCATGACGACGAGGGCCGCGAAGGCGCCGCCCGCGCTGTCGAGCACGCCGCCGTCGCCGACCAGGCCGAAAGCACGGAGGAAGTCCGTCATGAAACCGAACTGCGGGTTGAGACCGAAGCTGAACATGAGTCCGACGACGAGCGGTGTCGCGATCATCGGCAGCAGCAACGCCGAGGTGACGATCCGACGACTGCGGATCAGCCGGGAGAGCACCACGCCGAGGATCGTGCCGAACACCGTCTCGATGCCCACGGCCAGCACGACGTACGCGATGGTGACGAGGACCGCACGCCCGAACTGCGCGTCGCCCAGCATCCGGATGTAGTTGTCGAGCCCGATGAAGTGGCCGTCGGCCTCGGCGTCGACCGGGCTGTACGACTGGAAGCTGAGGACCACGCTGTAGACCAGCGGGAAGGCCAGCACGATCGCCAGGATGATCAGGCTCGGCGCCTGCATCCCGAATCGCGTCCAGAACACCCGGTTCCGGGCCCGCGATCCGAGGGCGGTGCGAGCGCCCTCTCCCTCCGATCGCGGTCTCACGGGTGGTCGCTCCGTGGTGATCGACATGATCAGAACGCCTTCAGCGGGAGCTTGTCGCCGAGGACGCCCTCGATCTCGGACTGCGCGTCGTCGAGCGCCTTCTGCGGCGTCGAGTCCCCGACGAGCGCGGTCGACACCTGAAGCGCGAGCTGGTCGAGCATCTGCGGCCATTCGGCGTTGCGCGGGCGGGCCAGGGCGTTCTCGAGGCTCGCGAGCTGCTGCGGCCAGGAGGGCAGTGCCGAGACGAGCTCGGGGTCCTCGAACGCCGACCGCGTCGCGGGCACTCCGCCCATCTCGCCGATCTTCTTCTGCACCGGCGCGGAGAGCGCCCAGGCGGTGAAGAGGAAGGCGGCGTCCTTGTCGACGGCCTGCGTGCTGATCGTGTAGGTCCAGGCGCCGTGCAGGGCGTGGTGCTCGTCGCCCTCGGTCGCGACCGGCACGTCGCCGTATCCGATCTTGCCGACGACGGCCGACTGCGACTCGTCCTCCATCGCGCCCGCGGTGTCGCCCCAGGAGATCGCCTGCGCCGCGATGCCCTGCTGCAGGTTCGCGGTGACCTCGTCCCACGTGGCGGAGGTGAATCCCGGAGGGGCGAAGGCGCCGAGCGACTTCATGTACTCCAGGCTCTCGACCGATTCGTCGCTGTCGACGACGAGTTCGCCGTCGGCGTCGACCACACCGCCGCCGAAGCCTCCGGCGTAGTTCATCCACTCGAAGACGGCGGCTTCGTGGCGCTTGCCGGCCATGGTCACGCCGTACATCGGCTCGCTCAGCACCTCGCCTGCGGCGGTCTCACCGGCGTCGCGGGTGAAGAACTCCGCGATGTCGCTGTACTGCTCCCAGGTCTGGGCCGGCGCGAGCTCGTAGCCGTACTCGGCGGCGAAGGCGGCCTTCTCATCAGCGTTCTCGAACAGGTCGGCGCGGTACAGCATCATCGTCACGGCGCTGTTGGACGGCATCCCGTAGGACTTGCCGTCCCACGTCGCCGCGGTGTCCCAGAGGCCTTCGACGATGTCGGTCTCGTCGAACTCGTCCCCCACTCGCTCGGCGTTCGCCTCGATGAGCGGAGTGATCTCCTCGACGTATCCGCTGCCGGCATACGCGCCGAGGTAGTCGTAGGGGATCGAGACGACGTCGTAGTCGCCCTGCGCGGTGGAGAAGTCGAGCGTGACGCTCTGGACGAGCTGGGCGAAGGGCGCGGTCTCGATGTTGACGTCGATGCCCGTCTTCGCGGTGAACTCCGGCGCGAGCTCGGCGAGGATCTCGGAGTTCAGCGTCGCCTCGGCGAGGACGTTGAGCTCGGTGCCGGCGAACTCCTGCGACCAGCCGTCGGCGGCGTCGGGATCGACGTCTCCGCCCGATGAGCCTCCGCAGCCGGTGACGGCGAGAGCGAGGACGGTGACGATGCCTGTCGTGAGCGCTGCGCGAGCAGCGGTCGAGCGGCGGCCGGGCGCATGGCGGGTGAAGTGATACATCGGCGTCCTTCGTATCGGCGGTGATCGGGTGCACGATCGTGAAGTTGTGATCGTGTTTCACGTCAATGTAATTGGTTAACACTCATGCCGCAAGAGTTTCCCCAAAACCTGTGAATCGTTTACAAATCTGTAACACGCTGTGATAGATTTTCGAATCGCGCACCCCTCGGGAGCGCGCCGGTGAGACTCGGAGGTCGGGATGAGCGGAATCACTCCGCAGCGCAGACGCGTGGAGATCGAATCGCTGATGAGCGGGCAGACGGAGGTGGACATCCAGAGCCTGGCCGTGCACTTCGGCGTCTCGGAGATGACCATCCGCCGCGACCTCGGCACGCTCGAGGAGGAGGGGATCGTCCGTCGCCTCGTCGGCGGACGCGCGCTGCTCCTGGATGCGAAGAGCCGCGAGCCCGCCCTGTCCACCCGCGCGCAGGCCGCCCATGAGACCAAGGCCCACATCGGTCGTGCCGTGGCCGACCTGCTCGTCGATGACGAGGTCGTCTTCATCGACGGCGGCAGCACCGCCCTGGCCGTCGCCCACGCGCTTCGCGGCACCGGAAAGCGGCTCACCGTCCTCACCCGCAGCATCCTGGTGGTCTCCGAGCTGGCGCAGGAGCCGAGCATCGAGATCTTCATGCTCGGCGGAAGGGTGAAGTCGTCGGAGATGCTCACGACGAGCTCGACGATGTCGGACGACCTGCGCCACTACAACGTCGACTCCTACGTCATGGGCATCAGCGGCGTGCACCCCACCCGCGGCCTGACCGACTACGACCCCGACGAGAGTGCCGGCAAGCGTCTCGCGCTGGACCGGTCCGATCGGGTCATCCTCGTCGCCGACCACTCCAAGCTCGGCCGCGTGCTGATGTCGCGCGTCGCCGCGATCGACGACGTCGACGTGCTCGTCACCGACTCCGATCACGAGGTGCTGGCCAGCATGCCGGCCGCCTTGAACGTGGTGATCGTGGAGCCACCGCAGTGAGCGCTCCCGCATTGCAGGCCCCCTTCTTCGAGATCGGGCCGAAGAACCTGCTCCGGCTGCCCGAGATCGTCGCGGTGGCCGAGGCCGCGGCATCCGCCGGTGAGCGGCACGGGGTCTCGGTCATCCTGACCGTGCCGACCGCGCTGATCGCGCCGGTGCGCACAGCCGTTCCGGGAGTTCTCGTCTTCGCGCAGGGCGTCGATGACGACGAGCCCGGCGGCAGCGTCGCCCGAGTGCTGCCGGAGGCGTTGGCGGATGCCGGCGCGCACGGCGTCATGTTGAATCACGACGCCAGTCCGCTCGCCCCCGCCGAGCTCGAGCGCGCCATCCGTCGCGCGCAGGAGAACGATCTGATGACCATGGTGTGCGCGGGTGACGACGAGTCCGTGATGGGGCTGGTCGATCTCGCGCCGACGATCGTGCTCTACGAGCCCCCGAATCTCATCGGCAGCACCGAGAGCACCGACCGCCCGTGGATCCCCGAGATCGACCGCACGGTGGCCGAGCGCGCGCCGGACATCCTGATGATGCACGCCGGAGGGGTGTCCCGCCCCGACGACGCCTTCGTGATCATGCGAGCCGGCGCCCGGGGCACCGGCTCGACCTCCGGTGTCCTGCGGGCGGAGTCTCCCGCGGTCGCCGCTGAGGAGTTCATCGCCGCGACCCGACGAGGTTTCGACGCGCACCGCCGTTCGCCGGCCTGAGCCAATCACTCCGTCCGCTCCGCTCGACTCCCCCATGAGCTGAGCGGTACGCGGGTCAGCGTCCGAGCAGACGCGCCGCGTCCTCCAGCCGAGCGAGGCTGTGCAGGACGGCGGCTCGACCGGTGTCGTCGATGTCGGAGGTCAGCGCCGCGACGGCCTCATCGCCCCCGCGCTGCAGATTCTCGAACAGCGCCCGGTGAGCCGCGGCCATCGATGCGGCGTCGAAGTCGGGGCGGACGAAGGTGAGCAGCAGGCGCACCTCGTCTTCGCAGCGCCGGTAGCTGTCGATGAGCAGAGCGTTGTCCGACAGGGCGACGATCTCCTCATGGATGGCGCTGTGGGCGAGGGTGAGCTCGTGCCATGCCACCGGTGTGGTTCGTCCGGCGAGCGCCTCGAGCTGCTCCACGCGCTCTTCCACCGCGGACAGACCGACTGCGTTGTCGAGCGCGAGCCGCAGGGCGCCGAGTTCGAGCACCTTGCGGTAGTCGAACACCTCGTCGATGCGGCGCCGGTCGAGCGGGGCGACGACGACCCCGCGATTGCGTTCGTGCACCAGGAGGCGCGCGTCGACGAGTGTGCGCAGCGCGGAGCGCACGGTGTGCCGGGCGACGTCGAAGCGCGCCGCGAGCTCTTCCTCCCGCAGCCGTGTCCCCACCGGATGCCGGCCGTCGAGGAGTTCCTCGCGCAGCTGGGCGGCGACCCGGCCCGGCGCGGAGTCGGCGGCATCCGATCCTCGATCGACGATTGCGCTCATGGATGATCTCCCTTATTGTTCAACAAAACTAAGTATGGATTGCTCCTCAATCGGGCGCAACCCAAATCTACGGGCGAACCCGGCCCGACTGACGAAGGAGTGCGGCATGTACGAAGGTGTTCAGATCCACGGAACCAGCGGACAGCCGGTGCTGCTCCTCCCGGGCGGCCACGTCAGCACCACCGGCTTCTACCCGGGCGTCATCGAGGGTCTCCTCGAGGATCCGGGAGCGCGAGTGATCGTGCACGACCGGCCCGGCACCGGCACCTCGACCCAGAAGGGCACGCTCGCAGAAGCCTCGGCTCACCTGCACTCGCTCGTGCAGGAGCTGGGCATGGGCCCGGTCGTCGTCGTCGGTCAGAGCCTCGGCGGCGCGGTGGCGCTCCTGTTCGCCCGCGACTTCCCCGACGACGTCGCTGGAATCGTGCTGCTCGATGCCACTCCGATCAACGACACGACCGTGGCAGGCGGAACGGAACAGGCCGTCCGCGCCCTGGCCGATACGGAGACCGATCCGGAGGCGCGCCAGGCGGGGATGGAGGCACGCACCGCCCAGGCGGAGCAGCTGATCGAGGCGCTGGGACTGGGAGCCGAGCAGGCAGCGGCACTGCGCAGCATCGTGGCGGTCGACATGGGCGAACTCGCGGTGGCGGCTCAGGGGTTGGGCGAGCTCGCCGCGGCGTTCGACGCAAGCGAACTGCCCCACGGCATCCCCGCGGCCGTCGTGAGCGCCGACTATCCCGAGGACGATGATTCCCTGGCCGCGGTCATGCGGGCTCACGAGCGTCTCGCCGACGCACTGGGCGCTCCCCTGCTGCGGTGGCCGGGATCGACGCACGCCGTGCACCTCGATCACGCCGCCGAGTCCCTCGACGTCATCCGTCAGGTGACGAGGCAGGCCGCCGCGGCATCCGGGACCACGCGGTAGGTCGAGGAATGGTTGGCTCCGTGCCTGGCCGCGGGCGCGGCGAGATGAGTTCCCCGGTGTTCATGTCGGCGGAGCACATCGCCGTCATGCACCGGAGACTCGACGCGTCGGTGTCAGTCGCGCTCGCCTGCCGTGACCTCGACCGCGCCTATGCTCTGTCGTTCGTCTTGACCCATGGGCCGGACGGCGAGGACGTGCGCTGGCAGATGACCTTCGATCCGCATCGCGGCGTGCGCATCGACGTCGGAGATCCTTCGCACGCCGACGTGACCTTCGCCGGCGAGTGGGCCGAGGTGCACGACGCCCTGCATGCGCGGGGCCGGGGCGAAGACGTGACCATGCCGCTGCGCCCCGAGGGTGACCTCGACGTGCTCGAGCGCATCGCTCCCGTCCATGCCACCGTTCAGCGGATCGGATCGGTGGAGACGACCCTTCCCGAACCACGAACCACCCGAATCACCTGAATCACCTGAATCACCTGAATCGAGGAGAACCGATGAGGAACGACCTGCGCGGAACACCGGAGTACGTCGCTGTCGAAGAGCATCTGCGGCGCGTGCACGAGCCCGCCTTCGGTCGACCCACCGCCCTGCGCGAGCTGACCGCCTCACCGGACGGCGAGCGGGTGGCCGTGTGCGGCGTCGTCCTCGAGTCGCTGGAGGCTCCGCCACGCACCGGCATCTTCGGGGTCGAGAGCGGCTCTCTCGTCGAGCTCCACCCGGCCGAGGGGTCGTCCTTCTCCCCCGCGTACTCACCGAACGGAGAGACCCTCGCGTTCCGCTCCGACCGCGACAGCCGTGGCCTGTTCCAGGCCTACCTCGACGGCGGTTCCGGCGAACCGACTCCCGTGCCGCCGGTACCGGGCAGCGTCGAGTACCTGCGGTGGTCTCCCGACTCGCGCCATCTGCTGCTGGGCGTGGCCGACCCGGGCGCGGACCGCGGAGTGATGCAGGGCTCGGGAACGACGGCTTCGCCCGCGGAGGCCGCTCCGGCGGCGTGGCTGCCCCGGGTCGTCTCCACCGACGAGCGTGCTCCCGGGCGGAGCGTCTGGGTGCACTCGCTCGTCACCGGCGCGACGCACCGGGTGCCGACGGAGCAGAACGTGTGGGATGCGGACTGGTGCGGCCCCGATCACCTCGTGGCGATCGCGTCGGCCGGCCCCGAAGAGGACGAGTGGTACCACGCGCCGATGCAGCTCATCCAGGTCGAGACCGGTGCGACGAGGGAGCTGTACCGCAGCGACGTGCAGCTCGCCCTCCCCACCGGCTCTCCCGAGGGAGGCCGGGTCGCGGTGATCGAAGGCATCAGCAGCGACAGGGGCCTCCTCGCCGGAGCGTTGACGGTGATCGAGGTGCAGAACGGAGAGGTCGTCGAGACCCCGGCACTCGACGGCGACATCTCGCACATCGCGTGGATCGACGACGACCGCATCGGCTGCTTCGGCCTACGGCGGGTGGAGTCGATCGTCGGGGTCGTGGATGTCACGAGCGCGCAGTACACCGAGCTGGTGGCGACGGCGGGCAGCCTCGGAGGCACTGTGTTCTACCCCGCGGGTGTCGTGCTGTCGGACGACACCGTGCTCAGCATCCACGAGGCGTACGACGTGCCGCAGCGGATCGTCCGCACGTCCGGTGGTCAGCAGGAGACGCTGTCCGCTGTCGACCACGACGGCACCGCCTACCTCCGCTCCCGGATCGGATCGGCGGAGGTCGTGCACTGGGATGCACCGGACGGCCTCGAGATCGACGGCATCCTGTGCCGTCCCGAAGGCGAGGGGCCGTTTCCGCTCGTGATGCACATCCACGGCGGACCCGTCTGGGCCTTCCGCCAGACCTGGGGCATGTCGTATCCATACGTGTCGTTGCTCGTCTCCCGCGGCTACGCCGTCCTCAGCCCCAACCCCCGGGGCAGCAGCGGACGAGGCCGCGCGTTCGCCGAGCGGGTGATCGGCGACATGGGCGGCGGCGATGCCGAGGATCTGCTCGCCGGTGTCACGGCGATGGTCGAGCGCGGCATCGCCGACGAGAGCCGCCTGGGCCTGATCGGCGGGAGCTACGGCGGTTTCATGTCCTCCTGGCTCGTCACCCGCGACACGCGCTTCGCGGCCGCCGTGCCGATGTCGCCGGTGACCGACTGGTACAGCCAGTCGCTCACGAGCAACATCGGCGTGCTGCGGGACGTCTTCCTGCAGGCCGACCTCGAGGATCCGGGTTCGCACGCCCACACCCGCAGCCCCGCGCTCAACGCCGCCGGCGTGCGCACTCCCTGCCTCAACGTCGCAGGCGCACTCGACCTCGCCACACCTCCCGCGCAGGCGGAGGAGTTCCACCGCGCGCTGCAGTATCACGGCGTTCCGTCCACGCTGGTGATCTATCCGCAGGAAGGCCACGGCGTGCGTCTCTATCCCGCGGTGACCGACTTCCTCACCCGGGCCGGCATGTGGTTCGAGAAGTACATGCCGGCGCGGAGGGATACGGAGGATCCCCGGACATGAGACCTCACGCCGAGACGCGGGAGACGCGGGGAGACGCGGGGACGTTCTACCGCTGAGCCGCGGCCTCCGGCTGGTCGCTCGGCGCCGCAGCGCCCGCGACCAGCACCGCCCATCCGTGGGCCGGCAGGACGATATCCGGCCCCACCTCGCCGTCGACGGATCCTGCCACCACACTCTCGGCACCCGCAGAGGGCACCGAAACAGGCTCATCTGCCAGGTTCAGCGCGACGACCACCGCCTCCGACGCCGTGGCCGTGCGGATCACGATCGCCGTGTTCGTCACGTGCACCACATCGGAATGCGCGCGGTGCAGCCAGGGATGCCGCCGTCGCAGCGCGATCAGGCGACGGTGCAACTCGAGCGCCTCACGTGCTGCGGGCTCAAGGTCACCCTCGGCCGGCGGCATGTCGGGGAACTCCGGCCGCACGGCGTCGTCGCCTCCGATGCGCTGCTCCTTGACCCCGGTCAACGCGAACTCGTCGCCGGCATAGACGCTGGGCGTGCCGGCCAGCGTGAACAGCAGAACGACGGCATGGGCGAGGTGCCGCGGGTCGCCGACGGCCGAGGCGATGCGTGTGACGTCGTGGTTGCCCACGAAGGTCGCAGGGACGAAGTCGGCCAGCAGGGCGTTGTCGCGCTCGACGGCGTGCTTCAGCTCGAAGAAGTTGGCGTCTGCGATGCCGTGCCAGATGCCCTGCCAGAGTTCGTACTGCGTGACCGAGTCCATGGTCGACTCCCGCACGATCTCCGCCGCATCGCCGTGCAGGATCTCGCCGACGATCCAGCACTCCGGATGCGCCTCCCGCACTCTCGGCAGCACCCGGGCCCAGAACGAAGCCGGCATCGCGTAGGCCGCGTCGAGCCGCCACCCGTCGGCTCCGCGGTCGAGCCAGTGGACCATGACCTCCACGACGAGATCCTCGACAGCCGGTGAATCATGATCCAGCGCCACGAGCTGGTCGTGCCCCTCGAAGACGTCGGCGTCGACCGGATCGCCCGGCTTCCAGTCGTCCCATCGCACGCGGAAGAGACCCGCGGTGGCAGCATCCGGTCCCTGCTCTTCGAGGACCCGGAAGGCCGGATGCGACCGCCCGACGTGGTTGAACGCCCCGTCGAGCAGTATCCGCACCCCGCGTTCGCGGGCGGCAGCCACCAGCCGTTCGAAGTCGGCCTCGTCGCCCAGGCGCGGGTCGATCGCGAGGTGGTCGACGGTGTCGTAGCCGTGCGTCGCCGAGGCGAACACCGGACCGAGCGCGAGGCCGTTCAATCCGAGTGCGACGAGGTGGTCGAGCCAGTTCTCGATGCGCGCCAGCCGGTGGATGACCCCGTTCTCACCGCTCCGTTCGCGGATCGGCGCTCCCACGAAACCGAGTGGGTAGACGTGCCACCACATCGCGTGTTCGACCCACTCTTTCGCCACGTGATCCCCTTCGCCGGCGCCTCGTTTTCAGGCTAGCGGGTGCCGGCGACACTACCGAGTGTTGCCCTTTCCCGCCTCACTGTCGACCGCCTCGGCGTCCGCCGTCTCCAGGGTCGGGAGCGCCCGCAGCAGCTCCTGCGTGTACGGATGCACCGGCGCACGGAAGATCTGCTCGGCGTCGCCGTGTTCGACCACCACGCCGTCCTTCATCACGAGCACCCGGTCGCTGAGGTGATGGATCACGCCGAGGTCGTGTGAGATGAACAGGTAGCTGAGCCCGTACTCGTCCTGCAGGTCGACGAGCAGATCGAGCACCTGCGCCTGCACCGAGACATCCAATGCCGACACCGCCTCGTCGAGCACGAGGATCTCGGGCGAGGTCGCCAGCGCCCGAGCGATGGCGATGCGCTGACGCTGGCCGCCGGACAGACGCAGCGGGAAGCGCTCGCGCACCGATGCCGGCAGCGCGACCTGGGCGAGCAGATCGACCACGCGCTGTTCGCGCTGGCGCCGGGTCAGGCCGGCATCCGCGGGGATGGCGTCGAGCAGGATGCGCTCGGTGTTCCAGCGCGGATCGAAGGAGCTCAGCGGGTCCTGATAGACCACGCCGATGCGTGTGCGCAGAGGACGACGCTTCCGCTCCGAGACCGCGGACCACGGCGAGCCGAGCAGCCGCACCTCCCCCTCGTCGGCGTGCTCGAGCGCGAGGGCGATGCGCGCGGTGGTGCTCTTGCCCGACCCCGACTCGCCCACGATTCCGAGCGTCTCGCCACGGTGCAGCGTGAATGACACGCGGTCCACCGCCGTGCTGTGCGTGCCGTCGGGCGAGACGAACCGCTTCACCAGGTCGCGGGCCTCGAGCACCGGTTCGCCCCTCTCTCCCGCGGCACCCCGGGCGAGGTGCAGGTTCGGGACCGTGCTCTGCTGCGGCGCGAGCCGCTCGCCGCGGGTGTGTCCGCTCGGGACCGCGTCGACCAGGCTCTGCGTGTAGGGGTGCCGAGGTGCGCCGAGCACCTGCGCCGCAACACCCTGCTCGACGACCTCGCCGTCGCGCATCACCAGGATGTCGTCGGCGAGCTGTGCGACGACGGACAGGTCATGGCTGATGAGGATGATCGATGCGCCGCGCACCTTCGCGTCCTCCAGCAGCGACAGCACCTGTGCCTGCACGGTGACATCGAGAGCGGTGGTGGGCTCGTCCGCGATGATCACCTCGGGGTCGAGGGCGATCGCCGACGCGATCAGAGCGCGTTGCCGGAGCCCGCCGGAGAGCTCACCCGGTCGCTGCCGAGCGCGGCGCTCGGGCTGTGGAACGTCGACACTCGACAGCAGCTCGATCGCCTTGCGGCGCCTGGCGGACCGGTCGCTCCAGCCGTGCAGCCGCAGCGCCTCCTCAATCTCGCGGCCGACGGGACGCAGCGGGTCGAGCGAAACCAGAGCATCCTGCTGGATGAAGCCGATCCGCTTCCCCCGGATGCTGCGCCACGACCGGTCCGTCTGTGCGGTGAGATCGACGTCGCCGAGCGAGATCTCCTCGGCGTCGACGATGGCGCCCGCGCCGGTCAATCCGGCCAGGGTGCGGGCGGTGACGCTCTTGCCCGAGCCGGATTCGCCGACGATCGCGACGCAGCGGCCCGCGGCGAGTGTGAACGACACGTCGCGCACGACGCTGCGGGTCTCGCCATCGCGGGCGAATCCGACGTGCAGATTGCGCACCGTGAGGCGGTCCTGCGCTGCCTCGGCCGGGGCCTGCTGCGGGGTGGTGAGTTCGGCGACGCTCATGTCATCGGCCCTTCTCGAGGCTGCTCTGGATGTGCGTGCCGATCGTGGTCGCGGTCAGCGCGAGCACGAGGATGACGAGGCCCGGGATGAACGTCAGCCAGGGGGCCTGGAGGATGCTCGCGCGTCCGGCATCCAGCAGCGCTCCCCATTCCGACGAGGGCGGCGCGACGCCGAGACCGAGGAACGACAGCCCGGATGCCCAGACGATCGACTGTCCGATCGCCATGGTGAACACCGCGACGAGCGGTCGGATCGCATTCGGCAGCACGTGGCGGGCGAGGATGCGCCACCACCCGTGGCCGAGTGCGCGAGCGGCCTCGACGTACCCGGCGTTCTTCGCCGAGAGGATCTGGCCGCGCACCATGCGGGCGTATCCCGGTGCGGTGCTGACGCCGACGGCGACGACCTGCGTCCACGGCGACGGACCGAGGATCGACACGAGCAGCAGGGCGAGCAGCAGGTTCGGGAAGGCGAACGCCACCTCGATGACGCGGTCGACGATCGCCGATGTGACACGATCGCCGAGCGCCGCGAGAGAGCCGAGGACGAGGGCGGCGACGAGAGCGATCCCCGCGGCACCGATGCCGATCAACAGTGATTCGCGGGTGCCGTGGACGATGCGGCTGTAGAGATCGCGGCCCGCCTCATCGGTGCCGAACCAGTGCGCGAACGACGGGCTCTGCAGCGCGTCGGCGAATCCCTGCGCGGTGGGGTCCTGCGTGGCCAGCACTCCGGGTGCGACGGCGGCGAGCGCGAACAGGAACGCGAAGACGATCGCGGTGATCAGGGAGGGGCTCGCGCGGCGGCGCCGGCGGGCAGGACGCGTCGCATCCGGCCGGGTGCTCTTCGGAAGTGCGGTGGTCATGACGTCTTCAACCTCGGGTCGATGAGCGTGTAGACGACGTCGACCAGGAGGTTGGCGACGACGTAGAGGACGGCGACCAGCACCACGATGCCGGTCACGACGGGAAGATCCTGCGCGCCGACCGCCGAGACCAGCGTCTTGCCGATCCCCGGCCGGGAGTAGATCTGCTCGACGATCACGGCGCCGGAGATGGTGGCGCCGAGCGCCCACCCGGTGAGGGTGACGGCGGGGATCGACGCGTGCCGCAGTACGTGACGGAGTCGGATGCCGAGGTCTCCCATCCCGCGCATGCGGGCGCTGAGCACGAACGGCTGATCCAGCGCTCGCTCGTACTCCGCGCGCACGGACTGGCCCATGAAGCCGGCCAGCGGGATGGCCAGCGTGAGGGCGGGAAGCACGATGCCGTTCACCCCGCTGCCACCCATCACCGGGAACCAGCGGAGGGTCAGGGCGAAGAACAGCAGAAGCAGGATGCCGAGCCAGTACGGCGGGAGCGCCGCGGTGACGGTGTCGACGGCCGAACCGAAGGCACGCACCCGCGGACCGCGCCCGGCGGTGAGCGTGACCCAGACGACCATGAGCACCCAGGCGAGCAGGATGCCGGTCACCGTCAGCACCAGCGTCGAGCCGAGCTGTTCGCCGATCAGATCCCACACCGGCCGGAACTGCTGGTAGGAGGTGCCGAGATCACCGCGGAGCAGACCGCCGATGTAGTCCAGATATTGCACGAGCACGGGATGGTCGAGTCCGTAGGCGTCGACGATCGGTGCGAGCTCGTCCGGCGTGCGCTCCTGCGCCTGTCCGGTGCGGATGTTCAGGATCGCGGTGGCCCGGTCTCCGGGCAGCGCGGTCTGGGCGAGGAACGCGGCGGTGGCCGCACCCCAGAGCACGATGATCGCGCCCCCGATGTTCGACGCCACGCGGCGCAGCCGTCGCAGGGAGCGCCGGGGCGCACCCGGCCGGCCGGAGGTGATCCGGTCGGCCGGGCGGGCCTCACTCGACGAAGTAAGCGTCATAGAACGTCGGTCCTCCCTGTGCGTTCTCCTGCCAGACACCACGCAGGCGAGGGTTCACGCCGAGCGTGCTCAGACGGTCGTACAGGCCGAACGAGAGCGCATGCTCGGCGATGTACTCCTGGGCCTGGCCGTAGAGCGCGTTCTGCTTCTCCGTATCCGACTCCGAGTTCGCCGCGAGGATCAGACCCTCGAGCTCGGCACTGTCGTAGAAGGCGCTGTTGGAGAAGTTCGGGTTGTCCTCGGTGTTCGGTCGCCAGTTGATGTACAGGATGCCCGCGTTCACGGAGGTCCAGTACCCCGCCGAGATGTCGTAGGCGTCGCGGCCGCTGTACGTGCCCGCCCAGGTCTCGGACGGCGGAACGGGGATCAGTTCTACCTTGAATCCGGTCGCCTTGGCCTGCTCCTGCACGGCCTGGAAGATCGTGGCGCCGTCGGCGTTGATGATGGTGCCCGCGTTGTACGGGAACACGACCTCGAGGGTCTTTCCGTCCTTCACCCGGTAGCCGTCGTCGTCGCGCTCGGTCCAGCCGGCCTCGTCGAGCAGGCTGTTCGCCTCGTCGGCGTCGAAGCCGTACCAGTCGGCCGCCTTCTGGCTGTAGCCCGGGGTCGCCTGGCTGACGCCGCCGTTGCCCTCAAAGGGGATCACGCCGCGACCGATCGTCTCGACGATGCTCTTGCGGTCGAGACTGAGGATGAAGGCCTTGCGCAGATTCTCGTCGGAGAACGGTGCGCGGGTCGTGTTGAACGAGATCTGCTGGGGGCGGCCGGGGGTCACGTACTTGTGCAGGTCGTACTGCTCGCCGTCGAGTCCGTCCCATTCGACCGCGGGGATGTCGTAGATCGCATCCGCTTCACCGGAACGCAGCGCCGACACCCGGGTGACTCCGTCGGCGACGAACCGCCAGTCGACCTTCTCGACGTACGCCGGTCCGGTGTGCTCGGCGTTCTCCGGCCACGAGGTGTACTCGTCGTTGCGCACCAGCACGACGTTCTCGCCGCGGTTCCACTCCTGCACCACGAACGCGCCCGAGCCGATCGGCTGCTCGCAGTTCTCCTCGTCGGTGCGGGTCTCGAGAGCCTGCTGCGACTGGATGCCGAAGTACCCCTGCGCCAGGTTCTCGATGAAGCGCGTATAGGGGCGCGACAGGTGCACGGCCACGGTACGCTCGTCCACGGCTTCGGCGGACTCGTAGTAGCCACCGAGCCAGACCGCGGCCGTGCTGTTGCCGCCGGCCACCCAGTAGTCGAAGTTGTAGGCGATCGCCTCCGCGTCGACGGGAGTGCCGTCGGTGAACTCCACGCCCTCCTTGAGTGTCAGCGTGTAGGTCAGACCGTCGTCGCTCACCGCCCAGTCCTCCGCCAGCCACGGCACGGCTTCGCCCTCTTCGGTCAGCGAGACGAGGCTGTCGAGGAACTGGTACGAGATGTAGGCCTGCTCGATCCAGCCGCCGAAGAGGCACTGCGGCTCCTGCTGGTGCGCGTACACGATCGTGCCGCCGTCGACGCGTTCGGCGTCGGCGGGCGGCGCGGCGACCGCGCCGCTGTTGCAGGCGGTCAAGGCGAGGGCGAGGGCGGCAGCCGCCGCGGTCGCCGCCAGCGTGCGGCGGGTCCTGGGTGCGTTCATGGGGCTCGGGGCCTTTCGTCGGAGGGCTGTGCGACGCGACGACTGTGCGGTGCTCGACGCTTCGGCTGACGGCATCCGGGGCGCCGTGCTCCAGCGATCTTCCCGAGTAGGGCACCCGGGCACACCTCGCCCGTCACGCGCGGCCGTCGGGCGTCACATGACGTCATCCGCCCACACGGAGCGACATCGGATGCCGGGCGTCCCGGCCGCGCGCGCCAGGATCATGGGCGGCGCGTGTGCGCCGACGAAACGGAGCGCCGACCCATGACGGACCCCAAGAGGCTGATCCTCAACCTTTTCGAGATGAACTGCGTCAGTCACATCACCCACGGCCTGTGGCGCCTGCCCGGCAACCGGCGCACGGAGTTCAACGACATCGAGTACTGGACCGACCTGGCGCGGCAGCTCGAGGCCGGCGGCTTCGACGCGGTCTTCCTCGCGGATGTCGTCGGAGCGTACGACGTGTTCCGCGGCGGCCCGGAGACGGCGATCCGCGAAGGACTGCAGATCCCCAGCAACGATCCGATGCTCGTCGTGCCCGCCATGGCCGCGGTGACGGAGCACCTGGGTTTCGGCATCACGTTCTCCACGACCTACGAGCCGCCGTTCTCCTTCGCGCGCCGGATGTCGACGCTCGACCACCTCACGAAGGGACGGGTGGGCTGGAACATCGTCACGTCGTACCTGCCCAACGCGGCGCGCAACTTCGGGCTCGAGGGCGAGATCGACCACGACACCCGCTACGAGATCGCCGACGAGTACCTCGACGTGCTTTACAAGCTGTGGGAGGGATCGTGGGATGACGACGCGATCGTCGAAGACCGCGAGCACGGCGTCTACGCGGATCCAGAGAAGATCCGCTACATCGACCACCACGGTCCGCGGTATTCCGTGGCCGGCCCGCACCTGTCCTCACCCTCGCGTCAGCGCACGCCGTTCCTCATCCAGGCGACCCAGTCGTCGCGCGGCATCGAGTTCGCCGGACGCCATGCCGAGCTGATCTTCACCGGCGGTCGCTCCTTCGAGCAGGTGAGCGGCACTGTCCGCAAGATCCGCGATGAACTCGAACGGCAGGGCCGGGCGCGCGACGACATCAAGTTCGTCGTGGGTGCGACGGTCATCGTCGCGGCCACGCGCGAGGAGGCCGAGGCGAAGCTCGCCGAGTACGACCGCTACGCCAGCATCGACGGGGTGCTCGCGCACGCGAGCCTGCCTTTCGATCCGACGGCCCACCCGGGTGATGTCACGCTCGGCGAGGCGCTGCGCCGTGAGGGACGCGGCGACGACCTCGCGTCGGCCTTCCTGCCGCAGGAGAAGACGATCGCCGAGTTCCTGTCGTCGATGAGCGGATTCCATCGCCAGCCGTTCATGGCCGTGGGCTCGGCCGCCGACGTGGCGGATCAGATCGAGAGCTGGCTCGACGAGCACGACATCGACGGCATCAACCTGGTGCAGTACCACTCCCCCGACACCGCGAGCGACTTCATCGAGTTCGCCGTACCGGAGCTGCGCCGTCGCGGGCGACTGCGCGATACCTACGTGCCCGGCGAGACCCTGCGCGAACGCGTGCACGGGGTCGGGCCGCGCGTGGCGGAGAACCATCCGGCGGCGCGCTTCCGCGGCGGCAAGAACCTCGACGAGTCGATCGAGGAGGCGAACCTGCAGACGGTGTGACGGACGCTGCGCTCAGCGGCCGATGGCGGCGTCGACGACGGATCGCGGCTCGGCAGAAGAGCCCTCCCCGTCAGACGGAACTGCGGAAGCGCAACCCCATCGATCGCGTCTCGGGTCGCAGCAGGGCATCGGGCCACACATCAGGACCGCAGGCGCGCGAGCCCAGACCGTTCTGGGCGGCGTCCAGGTAGAGGTAGGTGCGCGTCGGCTCCGCCAGCTCATGGGGATGTGTGGCGCGGTCCACCTCCTGAGTCGTGTGCCGTGCCAGCGTGAACCCCGGACGGCGCCCGCGCGTGTCCGCGTCGGCCAGCATCCGTAGCTCCGTCCGGCCGCCGCTCACGAGGTCGAGCTGACGCACATCGCTGCGGTGGCCGCTCTCCTGGGGGTACGCGTAGGGGAACGTCAACTGCTCCATGTCGGCGGCGTATCGGCCCACGAGCACGCCCCGACGCGAGTCAGGATACGATTCGCCCGGCCCCGTGCCGAACCATCCGGCTGCGTCGACCGCCAGGGGAAGATCGAAGCGCACGCCGAGGCGGGGCCACACGATGTCCCATCGCGACGAGGGGATGAACCGGAGCGAGAGCCGCACGTCGTCGCCGTCGAGCTCCCACCGCTCCTCGAGGGTCACCGCGGCACGCGTGTCGGCAGCCGCCCACCGGGTGCGCCTCTCCACCACGGTGTCGGTGCGCTCGATCCCGACGACGCGGGAGCTGAGCCTGTCGAGCCCCGCCTCTCGCCATCGCGAGGCATGCGATGGTCCCGGAACTCCCAGTCCACGACCCTCCATCGGATCGCTGACGTCGTAGCTGCCCATGTGCGAACCGTTGTCATTGTCGGTCGGGGCACGCCAGAGCTCGAGGCGGGGTCCGTCCACGGCGAGCGCGCCGAGGGAGACGAGGTGGCCGTCGACGAACTCCGCAGGGCCGAGCCGGTACCGTCCCGCAATGTCGAGCGGCACGTCGGAGGCCCTGACCGCGGCTCGGCTGGGCGCGACGGCAGGCCCCGCGGCCGCCGGAAGCGGCACCTGTCGCGCGGCGACGACATGTCCACCCGGCGCCCATGCCGTCTCCGCCGCGAGTGCAGCGGTCACCGTGAACCACAGCTCGCCGCCGCCGTCTCGGGAGACGCTCGCCAGGTCGATGCGAGCGCTGCCCTCCTCTCCCGCACGTACCGCCCCGCCCCCTGCACCGACGAACTCCAGCGATCCGGACAGCTCCTCCTCGCCGTCGCGCTCCACGCGCCAGGGGAAGACCAGATCACCCGTGTCCGCAGAATGGCGGAGATTGCGGAGGCGGACCAGGACCGCGCCCTCTTCGACGTCGAGCTCGAAACGGATGGGAGCCGCGACGGCCGCGAACTCCACCAGGCCGGGACTCGGCGTACCGTCGGAAAGGACCATCCCGTCCATGCAGGTGTGTCCGTCGTGCACGCCGGCATCCGCGAAATCGTCCCCGTAGGCGAAGAACTCCACACCGTCGGCCGTGCGCGCGCGGATGCCGTGGTCGCGCCACTCCCAGACGAAGCCGCCGTGCAGCCGGGGGTACTGCTCCGTGAGATCGACATACCGATCGATGCCGCCGGGTCCGTTGCCCATGGCATGGACGAACTCGCACATCACGAACGGCTTGGTGCGCTGTCGCGCCGACTGCACACCTGATGCATCCTGCAGCAGCGCGGTCGATTCCGATCCGATGCTCACGAGCTCGGCGATCGCCGGATACATGCGCGAGTACACATCGGTGTACTCGCCGGCGCGATCGCCCTCGTAGTGCACGGGGCGTTCCGGGTCGCGCGTATGCAGCCACTCCGACATCGCCGCGAGGTTCGCGCCGGTGCCCGATTCGTTGCCGAGCGACCACATGATGATGCTCGGATGATTCTTGTCACGCTCGAACGTGCGCTCCATGCGATCGAGGTAGGTCTCGCGCCACGCGGGGTCCTCGCTCGGGTTGTCCATCCACTCGTCGACCCCCGAGGAGAACATGTCGCTGCCGTGATGGAACGCGTGGGTCTCGATGTCGCACTCGAGCATGACCCAGAAGCCCAGCTCGTCGGCGAGATCGAGCATGCGCGGATGCGGCGGGTAGTGGGCCGTGCGGATGGCATTGACGTTGTGTCGCTTCATCAGCTCGAGATCGCGGCGCACGAAGTCCTCGTCGAACCCGCGGCCCAGATCGGGGTGCGAGTCATGACGGTTCATGCCGTGCAGCACCACGCGCCGGCCGTTGACCAGGAAGAGGTCGCCCCGCACCTCGACGCTGCGGAAACCGAGGCGAAGCGAGATGGTTTCCGCACCTCCGCGGCTGACGACCTCCGCGTCGTACAGACGGGGGTGCTCAGCCGTCCAGGCCTCGACCTGGCGCACGGCGATCGGGGTGACCTGTTCGCGGCTCGCCCAGAACTCGTCGATGTCGAGCTCGGGCACACGCAGCCGCAGCGGGTACGCGGCGTCGGGCGCCCGCACCTCCACGGCGACCACTCCCGAGCCGCTCTCGTGGTCGTATGCCGCGCGCACCCAGACGTCGTCGATTCCCGCTGCCGGGCGTGCCTGCAGCGTGACGTCGCGGTAGATGCCCGGGAGCCACCACTGATCCTGATCCTCCACATACGTCGATGCGGACCACTGGTGGACTCGCACCGCGATCGTGTTCGTTCCGGCGCGCACCGCTTCGGTGACGTCGAACTCCTGCGCGAGTCGCGACCCGGTGCCCACGCCGATCTCGACACCGTTCACCCACATGCGGTAACGCGATTCGACGCCGTCGAAGCGCAGCACCACCGCCTCGTAGTCGTCACGCTCGAGCCAGGCGGCCGGGATCTCGAACGTCCGTCGGTGATCGCCCGTCGGGTTGAGGTCGGGCGAGAACGGCGGATCCTGCGGGAAGGGCAGTTGCACGTTCGTGTACTGCGGCGTCCCGTAGCGCCCCTCGCCGTGCAGAACCCAGTGGCTGGGAACCGGGAGCTCGTCCCATGCGGAGTCGTCGAACGAGACAGCGCCGACATCGTCCGGCTGCTCACCGTCGGGCAGCACGCCCCGCGCGCCCAGCGCCCCGGGCACTCCGGCCAGCAGCCGGAAGCGCCAGAGTCCGTTCAGCGAGATCATGGGCGCGTCCGAGTGCAGCCAGGAGCGTGCGGCACGGCGGCGTCCGCGTCCCGGGCCGATGTCGTCGACGTAGTGCAGCTGGTCCCGCATGTGGTCCTCTCAGCAATGTGTCGCGGCGCCCGCGGCCTGGAAGGGCCGTTCGTCACACCTCGGTGATCCGGTACACGACGACGCGTTCCGGGAACGACCCCGGAAGATGCACGCCGACCGATTCCAGCGCGCGCCCGCTGAGGACGACGCCCGTTCCGTCGCCGTACCACTGCGGATCAGCACGCCCCTCGTCGGGGGTGCCGATCGTGACCGGAGCGATGCGGTATCGCTTCTCGGGATGCAGGTTCGGCACGGTGAACCGGCCGCGCGGGGAGATCGTCGACCGGCCAAGGAAGGCGAGGAAGACGAGCGCCTCGGACTGATCCTCGGCGATCGCGCCGTAGACCTGGAACGCCGGATCGATCGTGTCGGCGCGCATCATGTCGCCGGTGTGCAGCAATGCCCGATGCGTCTTGTAGAAGTCGATCCACGCGGCGAGGTCGGCGCTCTCGCGGTCGGTGGCCCTGGCGAGATCCCATTCGATGCCGAAATGGCCGAACAGCGCCGTGGCGGCGCGGAACGACAGCTCATGCGTGCGACCGGTGGTGTGATTCACCGTCGCTCCGATGTGAGAGCCCAGCAGCTCGGCGGGCATCAATTGCATCGTCCACCGCATCATCTGCTGGCGCTCCAGCGGATCGATGCAGTCGCTGACCCAGACCCGGTCGGTCCGCTCGATGACGCCGAGATCGACGCGAGCGCCGCCCGACGAGCACGATTCGATCTCGAGTGCGGGGAACCGGCGCTTCAACTCATCCATCAGGGCGTATGTCGCGAGCGTCTGCGCGTGCACACCGGCCGCCCCGGTGGGGGCGGTCCCCGCGTCGATGAGATCTCGGTTGTGATCCCACTTGATGTAGGCGATGTCGTGCTCGGCCAGGATCGCGGTCATGTCGGCGAGCACGTGGTCGTAGGCCTCAGGGATCCCGAGGTTCAGCACCTGCTGATTCCGGCCGCGGAGCGGCAGCCGCCCTCCGGTCTGCATGATCCATTCGGGATGCGCGCGCGCCAGCTCGCTGTCTTCGTTGATCATCTCCGGCTCGAACCAGAGCCCGAACTCCATACCCGACGCGGTCACCCGCTCGACGAGGGGACCGAGGCCGTCGGGCCAGACGTCTCGGTCGACCGTCCAGTCGCCGAGACCGCTCGTGTCGTCGCGGCGCCCGAGGAACCAGCCGTCATCGAGCACGAAGCGCTCGACGCCGAGGGCTGCGGCGCGATCCGCGAGGTCGAGAAGGCGGGGCACGTCATGGTCGAAGTAGACGGCCTCCCAGACGTTCAAGGTCACCGGGCGGGGCCTGGTCGGGTGGCTCTCGCGTGATCGGAGGAAGCGGTGGAAGCGGTGCGCCTGCGCGTCGAGGCCATCGCCATAGGCGCCGTACACCCACGGCGTCCGATAGCGCGCGCCCTCCGCCAGACGCACCTCGCCCGGAAGAAGGAGCTCTCCTCCGCCGATGACCTGCGCGCCCGCCGACAGCTGTTCGGCGTAGTGACGGTGGTTCCCGCTGAAGCCGACGTGGATCCCCCAGACCTCCCCGGAGGAGAACTCGAACCCGGGCGTTCCCACGCTCAGCACCGTCGCGGCATCCGGCCCTGTGCGCCCTTTGCGGCCTTCGCGTTCGTGGATGCCGACCACGAGGTCGTGGCGCTGCGGCACACGTTCCCGGCTCCAGCGGCCGGCGAAGTCGAGCACCTGGCGCGCCCGGACGGGCACCGGGAACGCCAGGTTCACGTCGTCGACCGTGTAGGTGCCGTCGGCCTCGTTGTGCACCTCCGCCCGCGTGCGCAGCAGCCCACTGTCGAGGAGTTCCAGCTCGAGAGCGAGGCCGAGTCCCGCCTCCGGATCGTGCGCGTGGAACACGAGCAGCGCCGCGCCGGTCTCGATCAGTCCCCCGTCGGAGACCGCTGACCCGTCGAGCTCGATCCGCTCGAGGACGAAGCGCGGAGACCAGGATGTGCCCTCGCGGTGCCCGACGAGGCCGGGCTTGCCCTCCCAGCCGGCGTGGTGCTCCGGGAGCACCCCCACCCGAACGGCGGCGTCGACCACGTTGCCGGCCGACGGCTCCACCGCCGCGACCGCGAGTGACACGACATCGTCGAAGGTCTGCTCCCCGAGACCCGCGCCCCAGTGCACGATCGAGGGGAGCCGCCCCTCCGTGACGTCGAGCACCACGCTCACACCGGCGGCGGCGAGGTGGACGTACGTGTCCGGGACGGCGCCGGTCATGCCCCGGACTCGCGCGGCTCGACGAGCTCGCGGGTGTGGTAATCGATCAGGCCTTCGGGCGACGTCAGCACCGGGCGATCGAAGTCGCCCGTGAGGTACATCGGCGTGATGAGATACGACTCCCGTGCCTGCCGCGGCCGCGCCCAGCGCACCCCGTTGGCGATGACGCGCTGCACGTCGGGGTGGTGGTACACCGGGTAGATCTCGTCACCCGGGCTGAAGTAGAAGACCCGCCCGTGGCCGCGTCGATACGTGATCCCGCTGCGGAACACCTCGCCGCCGGAGAAGCTGCTGATGAAGATCAGCTCATCCGGTTCGGGGATGTCGAAGTACTCGCCGTACATCTCCTGGCCCGGGATGATGAGCGGCTGGGGCACGCCTTCGGCGATCGGATGCCGCGGATCCACCGTCCAGACCAGCTCCCGGTCGTTGTCGTTCCGCCAGCGCAGACTGCACGTCGTGCCCATCAGCCGGCGGAAGATCTTCGAGTGGTGCCCGGAGTGCAGGACGATGATCCCCATGCCCTCCAGCACATGCCGCTGGATGCGTTCGACGACCTCGTCGGAGACCTCTTCGTGCGCCGTGTGGCCCCACCACAGCAGCACGTCGGTGGCCGCGAGGGTCTCCTCGGTCATGCCGTGCTCGGGCTCGTCGAGCACGCGTGTCGACACCGTCACGTCGTCGCCGAGCAGACGGGTGATCCCTTCGGCGATCGTCGAGTGCATCCCGTCGGGGTAGATGCCCCGCACGACGGGGTTCACCTGTTCGTGACGGTTCTCGCCCCAGACGACGACGCGGATGGTTTCGGTGGAAGTGGGGGTGAGGGTCATCGGGCGCCTCCTGACGCGTGAGGGTTCGCCCGGGGGGAACTCCCCCAGGGCCGGGTGGCAATGGCTTCCGCGGCACTCGGCCACGAGCGCAGCAGGTCGGCGACGTCGTCGCGCTGTTCGTCGGCGATGGCCTGCGCGAGGGATTCCTCCAGGAGCTCCTCGAGCACGACACGGTCGCCCCCGCGTTCACTGCTGCGGATCGCGCCCTCCACCATCGCGAGGGTCAAGACGTTGGTCCGGACCTCGTTCTGCGGGGTGACGCCGGAATCGAGCGCGCTCACGAACTCCTCGAGAGCCCCCTCGATGCCTTCGCTCGCCTCGGCGACCTCGAACCCGATGTCTCCGGCATCCACCTGCACGACGTGATCGCCGTCCCAGCTCGCGGCCCCCTGCTCGGCGTAGATGCGCCAGTCGGCGTTCCAGGACGTCTGCAGGCCCGGAGTGCACCGGCTGCCGGAGTACACGAACCGTGCTCCGGAGGCGAGGTCGAAGGTCGCGGTCGCCGCGGCGTCGCCGGCGAACCAGCTCCACGGCGGGTTCCATGACGCGCACCGCACCGACACCGGCTCGTCCGCGGTCAGGTAGCGGAGCATGTCGAAGTGGTGCACCGACATGTCGACCAGGAGCGGATGCGCCATCTGCTCGCGGAATCCGGGCTCGTGGTCGGCGTGGAAGAACTGCGCGTGCACGGCACCGAGCGCCCCGAGCTGCGCGGCCGCATCGCGGAAGGCGGCAAGGTGGCGGAAGTAACGGCGCGATTGGCTCGCCATCAGCAGCTCACCGGTCAGGTCGGCCAGCGCCACCTGACGGAGCGCCTCCGCGACCGTCGGCGCCAGGGGTTTCTCGCACAGCACCGGCAGGCCCTGGCGCATCGCCTCCTCGTTGACCACGCGGTGGGCCTGGGGCACGGTGACGTTGATCACCGCGCGGGCACCCGATCGCTCCACGACGTCGGCGAGAGAGGATCCGACCGCGGCATCCTCCAGTCCGATCGACGAGACGGTCCGCATCGCGAGGTCGACATCCAGGTCGACGACGCCGACCGGCTCGGCGTGAGCGGATCGCGCGAGCATCCGGAGCCACTCCCCGCCCATCGCACCGGCACCCACGACGATGACGGGCAGCCTCTGCGGAGGCGCGTCTGCTGTGGTCATCCGAGTCATCCTTTGATCGCACCGCCCAGGCTCGTCCGCAGCAGATGCTTCCGCACGAAGACGTAGAGGACGGCGGGCGGCACCAGGTACACGATCGCACTGGCTGCCAGCAGACCCCAGTCGACCTGGTTGTACTCGCTGAAAGCCCGGAAGAGTCCGATGGAGAGCGGGTACAGCTCCGAGCTCTGCAGCAGCACGAGGGGGGTGAGGAAGTCGCCCCACACGCCCATGAAGCTGAGCATGGCCGCCGCCCCCAGCCCCGGTCCGACCAGGGGGAGCACGACCCGCCAGATCGCCTGGAGACGGGAGTTGCCGTCGATCCACGCAGCCTCTTCGAGTTCGATGGGCACCGCGGCGATCGTGCCCGCCAGCAGCCAGAGGGTGACGGGCAGCTGGAAGGCCGCCTCGACGATGATCAGGCCGAACAGCGTGTTCGAGAGTCCGATGTTGACCATGATCAGGTACAGCGCGACGATCGTGGCCGGCGCCGGGATCACGCGGATCAGGAGGATGCCGAACATGAAGAACCGACGCCCCTTGAACCGGTACCGCGCGAGGGCGTATCCGCCGGCGAGGCCGAGCGCGAGGTTCAGCGCCGTCGCGCTGACGCCGATGACGAGGCTGTTCACGAGCAGCTGCGGCGTGGCGGCATCCGTGAAGAACTTGACGAAGTTGTCCATGGCGAACGTGGGCCACTGCACGGTCGGTCCGGCCTCGGCGTCGACCGCGCTGAGCACGACCCACGCGAAGGGCACGAGGCAGAACAGCGCCATCAGGGAGATGAGGATGTAGCCCAGCGTCCGCTGGACGGCGGCGACCGGCGTCAGGGGGCGCTTCCGCATCTTCTGCATCGGCACCTCCCCGGAGGTCTGGGAGGAGCGGGAGACCACGGATGTCATGTCAGACCTCCACTTTCGCCAGGCGCACGTACACGACGCCGAGGACGAGCACGATGACGAGCAGGATGATGGATGCTGCGCTGCCGATCCCGATCTGCGAGAACTGCAGAGCGCGCTCGTAGATGTAGATCGCCGCGAGCCGGGTCTGACCGCCGGGTCCTCCCTGCGTGAGGAAGTAGACCAGGCCGAAGACGCCGATCGTGCTGATGGTCGTCAGGAGGAGGTAGAGGAAGACCGGGCCGCGGATGAGCGGAAGAGTGACGTGCCGGAAGACCTGCATGGCGGTCGCGCCGTCGATCCGGGCCGCCTCGATGAGCTCGGCGGGAACGTCTTCCAGGGCCGCTTGGAACATGATCATGGCGAAGGCCACGCCGCGCCAGATGTTGACGATGATGATCGAGGTGAGCGGCACGACCTGGAGCCAGGCGGTCGGCTCCGAGCCGAACACGCCGGTCAGACGATTCAGCGTTCCCTCGGCGCTGTTCGAGAGCACGCTCGCCCAGGCCAGGGATGCGACCACCTCCGGGACGACCATCGGCATCAGCACGGCGGCGCCGAAGAAGCCCTTCCCTCGCAACCACGGGCGGCTGAGGAGGATGGCGGCGACCATTCCGAGAACGGTCTGACCGATGATCGCGCTCCACAGCGTGAACGCCGCAGTCTGCCCGAGCGACCCGAGGAAGTCCGCGTTGTTCAGCAGATAGACGAAGTTGTCGATGCCGACGAACTGCGGGTCTCGTGCCGCGAATCCTGTGAGCTGCGTGTTCGTGAACGCGAGATAGACGCTGTATCCCGCCGGAACCAGGATGAACAGGAAGATCAGAGCGAACGAGGGCCCGAGCAGGAGGAGGATCAGCGGCCAGTTGCGCGGGCGACGCCGAGTCGGCGACGGCCCGGAGGCCGCCGCCGACCTGGACGCGGGAAGCGTCGAGGTCACTGCTTCACCAGATTCGGGCCCAGAAGGTCCGTCGCATCAGCGACGAACGCGTCGTAGGCCTCCTGGCCGCTCGCTCCGCTGAGGATCATCTCCGTCGCCGTGGCCACGGCCTGTCCGATCTGAGAGGCGCCGTCACCGGTCACCACGTAGACGCTGCCTTCGAGGTCCTTGCCCGCCTGCAGCAGCTGCGGCTCCTCCGAGTAGGGCGCGACGTCGTCGAGGTCGTCGCGGGCGGATGCGGCTCCCGAGGCGACGAGCTGCTCGGCGAGGGGCTTGCCGCTCGACAGGTACTTGATGAACTCGAACGCGGCATCCTTCTTGTCCGAATCGGCGGAGATGGCGTAGCCGCCGCCGGTGCTGCTCCAGCCGTACGGCTCGTCACCCGACTGAAGGCCGGGCCACTGCCACGTGGAGACGCGTTCGGTGAGACCGTCGATCGGGGCTGCTCCCTCGGGGCCCCAGTCGAACTTCCAGCCCCAAGTGCCCTGCGCCGCGACCTGGATGTCACCCTCGGGGAACTTCGTGTACTTCGTCGGCTCCCACGGGTTCGGGTTCTGCAGGTCCTGGACGGGCAACAGGTCGTTCTCGACAAGATCGGCGTAGAGCTCGAAGACCGCCAGCCAGCCGGGGCTCTCGAGATCCCAGGTGTCGGTCTCGGGGTCGTAGTACTCCTTGTCGGTGCCGCCGAGGAGGGGCTGGAAGCCCTCGCCCCACGTGCCGCCGCCCCATGCGGTGCCCGCCGGGATGACGAGCGGCGTACCACCGGTCGCCTCTTTGACCGCGACCAGTCGCTCGATCAGGTCGTCCCACGTCTCAGGCTGGGACGTGTCGATCCCGAGCTCGGTCAGGATGTCCTGACGGTAGAACAGGTTCAGCACTCCGGCTCCGGAGGGGATGCTGTAGATCTGGCCGTCCTGGCGGGTCATCGCCTCTTTGACAGCCGGGTAGTAGTGCTCCCAGCCGTCCCAGGCCTCGAGCTGGTCGTCGAGCGGGGCGAGATAGCCGGCGGAGGCCCAGGAGATGGCCATGTTCTCGCCGATGTCCAACACGTCGGGCGCTTGACCTGCGGCGAGCTGCTGGGTCATCTTCGTCATGAACTGCTCGTCGGTCAGCTTGTCGGCGATCAGCTCGACCTTGATGTCCTTGCCCTGCTTGGCCATCTCGGCCTCGAAGCCCGGGATCTCCTTGCCGATCGCATCGATGTTGGTCTGCTTGGTCTCCATGATCGTGATCGTCACGGGGCCGTCGCTTTCGTTGCTTCCTCCCGCGGAGCAGCCGGTCAACCCGGCGGCGGCGACTGCGGTGGCTGTGAACGCAGCGACAACATAAGAACGCTTCATTGCGATGCCTCTCCTGGGCCCACCCCGTCGGCTGCTTTGCCGATCCGTCAGCTGATCCCCGCCATCATGTTAGGACAATTGCGAAATATCGTCAACGATTCTGGGCACCTTTGTACTAACATGACATACTGCCCACCATGTCAGTTCATCCGAGGACGGAGGCCGCATGACCGACGGAGTACAGCCCGTGGTGCTGCCGGTCGAGCAGCTTCTCCCGGCGACGGCACAGCCCGCGCCGCTCTGGGTCCGCCTGTCGACCGGACTCGAAGCGGCGATCGCCTCCGGCTCGCTGCCGACGGGCGCGCGCCTCGAGAACGAGGTGTCCATCAGCGAGCGCCTGTCCCTGTCGCGCCCGACGGTGCGCCGGGCGATCCAGGAGCTCGTGGACAAGGGGCTCCTCGTGCGGAGGCGAGGGATCGGCACGCAGGTCGTGCACGGATCGGTCGCCCGGCAGATCGATCTGACGAGCCTCCACGACGACCTGGAACGATCCGGTCGGGTGCCCTCCACCCGGGTGCTCGATGTGACGCTGGCCCACGCCGCTCCCGAGATCGCCTCGCAGCTCGGGATCGCCTCCGAGGCGCGGGTCCTCAAGATCCGCCGGGTGCGATTCGCTGACGCGGTGCCGATCGCAGTGCTGGAGAACTACCTGCCCGACACGTACGCCGACATCACCGCCGAGACGCTGAAGGCGGGAGGGCTGTATCACGCGCTCCGTGACCGCGGTGTGACGCTGCGGGTCGCGCGCCAGCGCATAGGCGCGCGCCGCGCGACGGTCGACGAGGGCCAGCTCCTCGACATCGGCCGGGGGGCTCCGGTCCTCACGATGGACCGGACCGCCTACGACGCCGACGGCGCTGCCGTCGAATATGGACATCACTGCTACCGACCCGATCTGTACGGCTTCGAGATGACCCTCGTGGACCGTGGCCCGTTGCCGTGACCGTCACGCTGCAGGACGTGGCCGCGCTGGCGGGAGTGTCGATGAAGACCGTGTCGAACGTCGTCCGGCACTATCAGCACGTCCGCCCCTCGACCCGTGCGAAGGTGCAGCAGGCGATCGATCAGCTCGGATACGTGCCGCACAGCGGTGCCCGGCGCCTGGCCTCCGGCAGGACCGGCATGGTGGCCTTCGCTCTGCCGGCGATCGAGGCGCCCTATTTCGCCGAGATGGCCGCGCTCATGTCGACGGAGGTGGAGGGGTTCGACTACCGCCTGCTGATCGAGCAGACCGCCGGGGGGATCGACGAGGAGCGGGCCGTTCTGCAGGGCCGTGAACACGGGCTCATCGACGGTCTCGTCTTCCAGCCGACGCTCCTCTCCGCCCCGGACATCGAGAAGCTGAGGAGCACGACCCCGCTGGTCCTGCTCGGGGAGATCCCCCCTCCCCCGGCGGTGGATCATGTGATGGTCGACAACCTCGCCGCAGCTCGGACGGCGACCTTCCATCTGCTGCAGTCCGGGCGCACGAGGGTGGCCTTCCTGGGTCGCAACCACGATGTCGGGCACGTCACCGCGACTCTTCGCCTCGCCGGCTACCGCGCGGCCCTCGAGGAACGCGGTGCCGAGCGGGGCGACGACCTCCTCATCCCGATGACGCGCTTCGGAGCCTTCGCCGCCGAGGCCGCCGTCAGCGATGCCCTCCGGGCGGGCGCGCAGTTCGACGGTCTCATCTGCTTCGACGATCTCTCGGCGATCGGCGCGATGAAGGCGCTCGCACGGAGCGGGCGCTCCGTGCCCGACGACGTCGCGGTCGTCGGGTGGGACGACATCCTCATGACGCAGTTCACCACTCCCGCCCTGACGACGATCAGACCCGACAAGGCGACGCTGGTCCAGACGGCGTTCTCGTTCCTCCGCGATCGGATGGGCGGGGAGCGCGGAGAAGGACGCCACGCGCTGGTCGGATTCGACCTCGTGGTGCGCGGGAGCACCGCCACGTAGATTTGCAGCGCTGGAAAAAGTGCGCCACAGTATCCGCATGGACACAACGACGTCATCCGCATCCGAATCCATCGGCTCCTACCCGCGTCCGCAGCTGCGGCGCCCCCTGTGGCACAGCCTCGACGGCGAGTGGCGCTTCGCCTACGACGATTCCGAGATCGGCACGTCCGAGAAGTGGTTCCGTCAGGGGGACTTCCCGCAGACGATCGTCGTGCCGTACCCGCCGGAATCCCCCGCGTCCGGCATCGGCGACCCCTCGTATCACCCGGTCGTCTGGTACGCGCGTACCCTCACCGCCGACGAGACGGCACGTGACGATGACGCCGCACGAGTCGTGCTGCACTTCGGCGCCGTGGACTACGCCGCGACGGTCTGGGTGAACGGCAGCCAGGTCGCCACGCACGCAGGAGGTCATTCCCCCTTCTCTGCCGACATCACCGATTACCTCGACGGCGGCGACGACCTGCTCGTCGTGCGCGCCGTCGACCGTCCGCTCGACGTGGGGCAGCCGAGAGGCAAGCAGGAGTGGCTGCCCGAACCGCACGAGATCTGGTATCGCCGGACGACCGGCATCTGGCAGCCGGTCTGGCTCGAGCAGGTCGCACCGACGCACATCACGGAGCTCTCCTGGCGGGTGACGCGTGGCACCGACAGCGTGGAACTCGAAGTGCTCGCCAACCGGCCGCTCACCGCCGGTGCCACCGTCGACGTCGAGCTGAGCTACGACGGAGAGCCCCTGGCGCGCGTGTCGTCCGTGGTGACCAGTGCGGGCGCGCCCCTCATCGTGATCCCCCTACGGGATCAGCGCAACGGCCAGCACTACGAGAAGCTGACCTGGTCTCCGGAGAATCCCCGCCTCATCGATGCGACCGTGACCGTGACCGACGGCGACTCCGTGGATACGGTCGAGTCCTATCTCGGTCTGCGCACGGTCGGCACCGCTGCGGGGCGCTTCCTCCTCAACGACCGGCCCTACTTCGTCCGGGCGGTGCTCGAGCAGGGCTACTGGCCCGAATCGCATCTCGCCGCACCGAGCGCCGACGCCCTCCGCGCCGAGGTCCAGCTGATCAAGGACATGGGCTTCAACACCGCGCGGATCCATCAGAAGGCGGAGGACCCGCGGTTCCTCTACTGGGCCGACCGGCTGGGTCTGCTGCTCTGGGGCGAGGCTCCCGCCGCCTACGAATTCACCACGAACGCCATCGCCGACCTCACCCGCGAATGGCTGGAGCTCGTGCGCCGCGATCGCTCGCACCCGTCGGTGGTCACCTGGGTGCCGTTCAACGAGAGCTGGGGGCTACGCGACATCCTGACGGATGCTCCGCAGCGCGCGTTCTCGCGCGGACTCGCCGATCTCACCCGCGCGCTCGATCCGACCCGGCCCGTGATCTCGAACGACGGGTGGGAGCACACGCACTCCGACATCCTCACGGTGCACGACTACGACGGCGACCCCGAGACCTTCGCGCGGCGCTACGCCGATCACGATGCGCTGAAGACGCTCTTCTCCGGCTACGGGCCCTCCCATCGGATGCTGATGGCGGAGGGCGAGGCCGACACCGCCGCCCTCCCGGTGATGGTCAGCGAGTTCGGCGGGGTCAAGTACGAGAGCGCACCGTCGGAGCCCGCCTGGGGATATACGACGAGCACCACCGTCGAAGAGCTGGAGAGTCACCTGCGCGGGATCTTCGGCGCCCTGCTCCAGAGCAGGGTCCTGTCGGGCTTCTGCTACACCCAGATCACCGACACCATGCAGGAGGCCAATGGACTCGCCGACGAGAACCGCGTGCCGAAGCTCCCGCTCGACGTGATCCGGTCGATCGTGGCGGCCGAGTCACACTCCACGCCCTGATCGCACGAGTGCCCATCGGGCGGCGACCTCTGGTCGTCGCCCGATACGCGTGTCAGCCGAGCAGCGGTCGCTGAGCGGTGCGGAGACGTTCGTAGTCTTCTCGGGCCTCGCGAGTGCTCGCGAGCGTCGAGCTCTCGGCGACGGGGACGTCCCACCAGCCTCCGCCATCGGGGCCGTAGCGGAGCGGATCCGCATCGACGTGGATGAGCGTCGTCGTCGAGGACTGCTTCGCCCGACGCACGGCGGCGTGAAGATCACCCGCCGCGTCTGGTCCGGGAGCGACCTCGATCACATCGACCCCGTACGATCGCGCGTTCGCCGCGAGGTCCACCGGCACGAATCGTTCTTCGACGAAATCGAGCGTCTCGGGGTCCTGCGCCCGGTACTTGGTGCCGAATCGCGCCGACCCGACGGTCTCCGACAGATGCCCGATCGAGGCGTACCCGTGGTTCTGGACCAGCACCACGATGATCTTCAGCCCTTCGGCGACGGCGGTCACCAGCTCGGTGTGCAGCATCAGGTACGACCCGTCTCCGACGAGGACGAGCACATCGCGGTCGGGGGCGGCGCGGCGGACCCCGAGGCCGCCCGCGATCTCGTAGCCCATCGTGGAGAAGGCGTATTCGACGTGGTAGCCGAGCGGGTCGCGCACGCGCCAGAGCTTGTGCAGGTCACCCGGCAGCGATCCCGCGGCCTGCACGAGCACGTCCGTCGGGTCGCTCGCGGCGTTCACCGCACCGATGATCTCCGGCTGGCCCAGCAGGTCCCCACCGGTCGGCGCGAGCGCCCGATCGACGACAGCATCCCACCGGCTCTTCTCCTCGGCGATGCGCTGCGCGTACTCGGGCCCGACCTGCCAGCCCTCCAGCGCCGCGTGCACGCCCTCGATCGCTCGGCGCGCGTCGGCCACGACGGGGAACGGGGTGCCGTGCTTGTACGCGTCGAACGACGCGACGTTGATGTTCACGAATCGCACCCCCGGATGCTGGAATGCGGTGCGACTGGCCGTGGTGAAGTCGCTGTAGCGGGTTCCGATCCCGATGATGACGTCGGCGTCGGCGGCGAGCGCGTTCGCCGCCGTCGTTCCGGTCGCACCGACGCCGCCGACGTACCGGGGGTGATCCCAGGGAAGGCTTCCCACGCCGGCCTGGGTCGCACCGACCGGCACCCCCGTGGCGTCGGCGAAGGCCCGAAGCGCGTCCTCCGCGCCGGAGTACAGCACGCCGCCGCCGGCGATGAGGAAGGGCCGCTTCGCCGCGCGGATGACCTCGACCGCCCTCGCGAGCTCCTCCGGCTCGGGCACGGGTCGACGCACATGCCAGTCGCGCGGCTGCAGGAACTCCTCGGGCACCTCGAGCGCCTCCGCCTGCACGTCTTCGGGCAGAGCGATCGTCACGGCGCCGGTCTCGGCGGGGTCGGTCAGCACCCGCATCGCCGCGAGGGCGATCGAGAACAGCTGCTCGGGGCGTTGCACCCGATCGAAGAACCGCGACACCGGGCGGAAGGCGTCGGTCACCTGCATCCCCGGATCGTGCGGGTGCTCCAGCTGCTGCAGGACGGGGTCGGCGACGCGGGTGGCGAAGGTGTCAGAGGGCAGCAGGAGCACGGGGAGCCGGTTCGCCGTGGCCAGCGCCGCGCCCGTGAGCATGTTGGCGGCCCCGGGACCGACGGATGCCGTCGCCGCGAAGGTCGCGCGTCGCCGTCGCATCCGGGCATAGCCCACGGCCTGGTGCACCATCGCCTGCTCGTTGCGGGCCTGGTGGTAGGGCATGAGCCCCGGCTCGTCGGTGTGCAGCTGCAGCAGGGCCTGTCCGACGCCCGCGACGTTGCCGTGGCCGAAGATGCCGAAGGTGCCCGCGATCGTCCGCTCCCTGGTGTCGCCGTCGACCGTCCACTGATTCGCGAGAAAGGTCATCAATGCCTGGGCCACGGTCATCCGGCGCGTGCGGCCGTGGCGGGGTGCAGCGCGGTCGAGATCGTCGTTCGGTCGTGTCACTGCGTGGTCTCCTTCGACAGGTACGGCAGACGCGGATCAGGGTGCTCTCCGCTCCAATGCTCTCGGATCCAGGCCTGTGCGGGGTCGTCGGTGATCCGCCATGCGCGTTCCGCCCCGGGGCCGGCCATCACGTTGAGGTAGTAGAGGTCGTACCCCGGCGCGGCGACCGCGGGCCCGTGGAACCCGTAGGGGACGAGGGCGATGTCGCCGGTCTCCACGCGGGCCGCGGTCTCGATCGCCCGGTGGTCGGAGGCATAGGCGGTGAACATCCCGAACGGCCTTGCGTCGAGCGGCGCCTGCACTCCCCGCGCCACTGCGGACTCGAAGTAGTAGATCTCCTCCAGCTCGCTCTCGGATGCGCTGGCGCTGTCGTGTTTGTGCGGCGGATACGACGACCAGTTCTCCGCGGGGGTCACCACCTCGCAGACGATGAGCCGGTGTGCCGCGAGCGCCCCGGGAACGCCGAAGTTGTGCACCTGGCGCGTTGACCGCCCGGCGCCGCGGATCTCGACCGGCACCCGGTCGCGCCGCAGGAGTGACGGCGGCAGCTGCCGGGTCGTCGGCGATTCGGCGACGGCGACGCGACCGACTCCCTCGATCCGGAACCCGGTCATCGTGCCCACGTACAGCACGTCGGTCGGTCCGTCGAAGACGGATCGGCGTCCCTCGAGCATCCATCGTTCCTCGGCCGTCGAAACGACGAACGATCCCGCGAGGGGAACGATCATGCGCTCCGCCGCAGACGGCGGCAGGGTGATCGTTCCGTCGAGTTCGGCGACGCGGATGCCGGTGTGCTGCCATCCGGGATGCTCCGCTCCGACCACGCTCTCCCAGCGCCCCTCGGCGAGCGAGCCTCGGGGGAACACCCATTCGTTGGTCGTCATCGCCCACGCATGTGCGTACGCGCCGCCACGGTCTCATGCACGAGAGAGGCGGCGATGTCGATCGCCCGGACGACGTCGTCATCATGCGGATAGAGCAGGGAGCGTCCCACGACGAGCCCGCGCATTCCGGGGAGTGTGAGCGCGTGCTGCCACGAGGCGAACGTCTCGTCCTGGCCCGTCACCGGGTCTCCCCCGAGCAGCAGCGTCGGCATCGTCGCGGCTTCTGCAACGCGTTCCATGTCGGCGACCACCGGGAGCTTCAACCAGGTGTACGCGGAGGAATCCCCCAGACCCGCAGCGATGGCGATCGAGCGGATCACAGCATCCGTGGAGAGGTCGTTGACGAACCGGTCCCCGTTCCGCCGGCTCATGAACGGCTCGAGCATGATGGGCAGCTGCGCGGCGGCGGCGGCCGAGACCGCTGCGGCCGATCCCTCGAGCACCGAGGCGGTCCCGGCATCCTCCAGGTTGATGCGCAGGAGCAGCTTTCCCAGGTCGATCCCGTCGCGCACCAGCGCCGGCACGTCGTAGGCGGTGAACCTGTCGTCCATCTCGAACGCCGCACCCTGCAGGCCACCGCGGTTCATCGAACCGACGACGACCTTGTCATCGAGCACGCCGAGCAGAGCGAGGTCCTCGATGATGTCGGGGGTGCCGAGGACGCCGTCGACGCCGGGTCGCTCGAGCGCGATCGCGAGACGCTCGAGCAGAGCCACTCGACTGCCCATCGCGAACCGGCGTGCGCCGACTCCCAGCGAGCCGCGCGCCGGGTGGTCGGCGGCGATGATGAAGAGGCGACCGTCGTCGCCGAGCAGCGCGCGCCGTCGTCGTTCGCGCAGCGTCTGCCCGACCAGGGCGGGATTCTCCGCCCGGATCCGTCGGATCTCCGCGATGTCAGGCACGCGCGACCGCCTTTCCGAGGAATTCCTCGACCTCAGCCGCATCCGGCATGGCTGTGGAGCACTCGCGTCTCCCGGCGACGATGGCGCCGGCCGCGTTGGCCCAGAGCATCGTCTGCTCCAGCCCCCACCCGGCCAGGAGACCGTGGCAGAGCGCACCCCCGAACGCGTCGCCCGCGCCCAGACCGTTCACGACATCGACCGCGAACGGGGCGACCTCCACGCGTTCATCCTTCGTCTTGGCGAGCACACCCTTCGGGCCCTGCTTGACGATCGCGAGTTCGACGCCTCGCTCCAGCAGGGCGTCCGCTGCCCGATCAGGATCGGTCTCATCGACGGCGATCTCGCACTCCTCGCGGTTGCCGACCGCCACGGTCACATGATCGAGCGCTCGAGCGACGTGTTCCCTCGCCACCTCCGCGCTCTCCCAGAACATCGGACGGTAGTCGAGGTCGAGCACCGTGAGCGGACGTCGGTCGCGCGCACGCCAGGCCGCGAAGTGCGCGGATCGACTGGGCTCTCGGCTCAATCCGGTGACGGTCGACCAGTACACGCGAGCGCCGATCACCGCGTCGAGGTCGATCTCGTCGGCATGGATCACCAAGTCGGGTGCGATCGGGTCGCGGTAGAAGTAGAGGGGAAAGTGATCGGGCGGAAAGATCTCGCAGAATGTGACCGGAGTGTGCAGCTCAGGTACGACGTCGACGAAGCGGTCCGAGACACCCAGGCGCACAAGCTCGCGGCGCGCGTAGCTGCCGAACGGGTCGTCTCCGGTCCGGGTGATCAGCGCGGATGTGCGGCCGTATCTGGCGGCAGCGATCGCGACGTTGGTGGCCGAGCCTCCGAGGTATCTCCCGAAGCTCGTCACGTCTTCCAGGCCCACGCCGTCTTGCAACGGATACAGATCCACGCCGATCCGCCCGATGGCGAGAACGTCGATCGACGACGCAGGTGGACTGGGGTTCACGGGTGATCCTCTTCGATCAAGAGCCTTCATTTGTTCTAACAAATAGAGACTAGAGCCTGAACACACGATTGGCAATCGCGCACGCTCCGTCGGGTCAGGAGCGCGCGCACGCACCGAGGCTCGTCGGGGACGAAGGGAGTGGCGGCGGTCTATGACGCTGATCCGGGCGCTGAATGAGCCTGTCGGGTGCTGAGCCGAAGTCTGCGTGGTGAGAAATCGACGTCAACGACGGGTACACGGGTGGTGGGACGACCGGTAGCCGCCCCGGGTCGACGTCGTCGTGTCAGCGGCCCAGCCATCCCCCGTCGACCGGCAGGGTGATCCCCGAGACATAGTCGGATGCCGGTGCGGCGAGGAACACCGCGGCCCCACCGATGTCGGATGCCGCGCCCCAGCGTCCCGCGGGGATGCGCTCGAGGATCGACCGCGAGCGCTCCGGGTCGTCCTGCAGCGCCTGGGTGTTGTCGGTCGCGATGTAGCCGGGGGCGATCGCGTTGACCGTGACGCCGCGGGCCGCCCACTCGTTCGACAGTGCTTTGGTGAGACCGGCGATCGCGGACTTCGCGGCCGCATACCCGGGCACGTTGATGCCGCCCTGGAACGCGAGCAGGGAGGCCGTGAAGATGATCCTGCCTCGGCCGCGCTCCAGCATGCCCTGCGCGAGCGCCTGGGTGAAGGCGAACTGACTCGACAGGTCGACCTGGATCACCTCGTCCCACCATTCGCTCGGATGCTCGGCGGCGGGGGCTCGACGGATCGTGCCCGCGTTGTTGACCAGGATGTCGACGGGCCGGTCACCGAGTCGAGCGCCGAGCGCTGCGACGGCGTCGGGGTCGGCGAAGTCGCAGGCGAAGGCCTCGAACGCGCGTCCGCGCGCGGCGACGGCATCCCCCACCGCGCTTCGCTCGGGATCGATGGACGCACTCACCGCGATGATGTCCGCGCCCGCGTCGGCGAGCGACTCGGCGATCGCGCGGCCGATGCCGCGGGATGCGCCCGTCACGACGGCGAGACGTCCGGTGAGGTCGAACGGGCCGCTCATGCGCCGGCTCCGACGTCGACGAGGATCTTCAGCGCGTTCCCCTGCTCCAGATCGTCGAACGCCGACTGCACCTGCGAGAGCGGAACGACCTTGGTGATCAGCAGCTCTGTCGGGATCGCCCCCTCCGCGAGCAGTTCCACCGCCGTGTCGAAGTCGCGCCGCTCATAGACGCGGGCGCCGAGCAGACGCAGCTCGCGCCAGAACACCCGCTGCAGATCGATCGGCCGCGGAGTCGGATGGATCGCGACCACCACGATCGTTCCGCGGACCTTCGCCAGCGACGTCGCTCCCCGCACCGCGGCCTCCGCGCCGGAGACCTCGAAGACGACGTCGGCCCCCGCACCCTCCGTCCACCGGTCCACCCAGGCATCCTGGTTCGTCACACGCGGGTCGAGCGTCTCGAAGCCGAGCTCGGCGATCTGCGCGCGTCGGGCGGGTGCCAGCTCGATCACCGCGACCTCGGCACCGAAGTGGCGGGCGACGCTCGCGATGAGCAGTCCGATCGGCCCGCCGCCGATCACGACCACCTTGTCGCCAGGACCGAGTTCGGAGCGTCGCACGTCGTGCACGGCGACCGCTGTCGGCTCGGCCAGCGCGGCGATGTCGAGGGGCATGTCGTCGGGCAGGGGGATCAACCATTCGGCGCGCACGTTCCAGCGCTGCTGCAGCGACCCCGGGGAGTCGATCCCGACGAAGTCGAGGTTCTGGCAGATGTGCTGATGACCGGCGAGGCACGCGGGGCAGGTGCCGTCCCACTCCAGGGGCATGACCGTGACCCGGTCGCCGACCGCCCACCCTTCGACGTCCGCGCCGATCTGCTCGACGGTGCCGCTCATCTCGTGCCCGAAGACCAGAGGAGTCGTCACGCGCGCGTCCATCGATCCGTGGATGATGTGCATGTCGGTGCCGCAGAGGCCCGTGAAGGCGACGGCCAGCTGCACCTCTCCGGCGGCGGGAGCCTCGGTCGGCTGTTCTGCGACCTCGACCCGGCCCGACCCGATGTACGACACGCTCTGCATGGCAACTCCTACCGCAGTCAAAGATATGATGAATTCACTGTAGCGCGAATGGAGAATCATGAACGGTCGGCTTTCGCCCGAGCGGCTCGCACTCCCCCGGATCGGCCTCGGCGGCAGCGCCTTCGGCAACCTGTACCGGGTGACGAGCGACGAGGACTGCGCCGCGGCCATCGACGCGGCCTGGGATGCCGGCGTGCGCTACTTCGACACCGCGCCCCACTACGGACTCGGACTGTCCGAGCGTCGGCTGGGCGCCTTGCTCGCCGACCGGCCGCGGTCGGAGTGGATCCTGTCGACCAAGGTCGGCCGCCTCCTCGAGCCCTCCCCCGAGCACGCCGACCGCCTGGACGACGACTTCGCGGTGCCCGCCACGCACCGTCGCGTCTGGGACTTCTCACGCGACGGGATCCTGCGCTCCCTCGAAGCGAGCCTCGAGCGACTCGGCCTGGATCGGATCGACGTCGTGTATCTCCACGACCCCGACGATCACGGGGAGCAGGCCTCCACCGAGGCCGTCGACACCCTGATCGAGCTGAGGGATGAGGGCGTGATCCGGGCGATCGGAGCCGGGATGAACCAGTCGGCGATGCTGGCCGAGTTCGTGCGCCGGTGCGACATCGACGTGGTCATGCTCGCCGGCCGGTACACGCTGTTGGATCGCTCGGCGGAAGCGGATCTGCTCCCTCTCGCGCAAGAGCGCGGAGTGGCCGTCGTCGCCGCAGGCGTGTACAACTCCGGCCTGCTGAGCCGTGCACACGTGGACCCGGCTTCGCGGTTCGACTACCGGACGACGCCGGAGCATCTCGTTCGCCGCGCAACACGCCTCGCCGAGATCTGCCGCTCGCACGGAGTGACGCTGCCGGATGCCGCGGTGCACTTCCCCCTGCGGCATCCGGCGGTCGCATCGGTCGTGATCGGCGCGCGAGACAGGCGGCAGGTGGAGCAGGGCATCGAGCGGGCTTCGGTACCAATCCCGGAGAGCCTGTGGGACGAGATCGACGCCTCGCTCAGCGAGGAAAATCTCGCATCCGAGGACGAATTCATTTGATGATTACCGATAGAGTGTCATCAACGCCGTTGTTGCACTGACCGCCGGGAGGAACCGCGCCGTGTCCGAAAGATCCGGGTTCTGGAGTTCATCCGCTGCTCTCGATTGGGAGCACGGCCTCGTCGCGGGGACGGGCTCGCTCGGCGCCGTGCTGTCCGGCACCCCGGCACGGCATGTCGTGCACGTCTGTCACGAGGAGTTCTTCCTCCCCGTGAACTCGGCGATCCCCGCACCGCGCATCGGCGAGCGGATCGCCGACGTCCGCGCGGCGCTCCTCGCCGGGGACGCGGATGCCGCGGCTGAGATCACCTCGGCTGCCGCCGCGCAGGACGGATTCGACGGGCGATTGATCTGGACCGACCCGTTCATCCCGGTCGGCGCGATCTCGTGGACGCCCGACGACCCGACCGAGGAATCGACCTACCGCAGGGTCGGCGACTTCACGACGGGTCGGGTCGCAGCGGAGTGGACCACCGCCGACGGAGAGCGGAGCAGCATCGCCCTGATCCCCGACCGCGCCGCGGGAACCCTGGCGCTCGAACTCTTCTCCACCCGCGGGGCGGCCGGTGTGCTGTCTCTCGACTTCGGTCCTGACGAGCGGATCGAGGGCGACTACCCCTCCACCGACTACGGCGTCTTCCTGGCCCCTTCCGAGCCCGTGTTCGAGGGCCGTCGGCTGACGGTCGACGTCGAGGTCGACGCGCAGGCACTGCCCCCGTTCGTCCGCGAGCATCCGCCGAGCCCGTCGCAGCCCACGGGCGCCCGACTCGAGGTGGATGTCTCCGACGACCTCGACCCGCACCCCGTCGACGGCGGCGTGCACGTGCGGCTCCCGGCAGGTGTCGCCGTACGCCTGCCGATCCACGTCGAACTGTCCGGCGGTCGCGTCGAGCCGATGCCACAGGCCGATGCTTCGCACGCATCCCTGTTCGCCGCGACCTCGCTCGATCTGCACAGCGGCGTCGACGACGCCGTCTCCTACGACGACGTGCTCCTCGGGGCACGGACGGGTGACGCTGACCACGTGCTGGCCGCACTCGAACTCGCCTTCGCGTCGGGGCGGCACACGATCATCTCCTCTACCGGGGTGCTGCCGCCGACGCTGGTCGGCATCTGGCAGGGAACCCGTCGGCCCGCCTGGTCGGGCGACTGGACCCAGAACGGCAACGTGCAGCACGGTGGAGTGGCCTCGCTGGTCGCATCCGGCACCCCGGAGCTTTTCACCTCCTACCTGCGGGCGATCTTCCGTCACGTCGAGGACTACGTCGAGAACGCCGAGCGCGTGTTCGGCGCCGAGGGCTGGCTGCTCCCCGCCCGCTTCGACTCGCACGGCCGCAGCAATCACTTCGCCACTGCGTATCCCCACCTCTACTGGATGGTCGGTGGGGCGTGGGTGCTCCGGCTCGCGTGGGATCAGTTCAGCGCGACCGGCGACCTCGGGCTGCTGCGCGAGTACGCCTGGCCGCTCGCCCGGAACGTCATGGCGTTCGCGACGTCGGTCGCGTCCGCCGATGAGGCCGGAACCCTCCACCTCGCGCCGTCGTACTCCCCGGAGAACACCCCGGCCAATCGCACGAACCCGCTCGCGGTCGACGCGACCATGGACGTCGCCGCGTTCCGCGACGCCGCGCGGCTCAGCATCCGGATCGCCGAGCTGCTGGGCGAAGACGTCGATCGCACGGCCTGGGAGTCTTTCGCCGAACGTCTTCCGCCGTACCGCGTCGCCGACGACGGGACCTTCGCCGAATGGCTCGATCCGCGGTTCGACGAGCAGCTCGCGCACCGTCACGTCTCGCAGCTCTACCCGTTCTGGTACGAGCAGGATCCCGCGGCTGAGACGCCCGAACTCCGCGCGGCGGCGCTCGAGACGATCCGCCGGAAGCTGGACTGGCGGGACGAACGACCCTGGGCCGGACGGGACGGCCACCAGGAGATGGCGTTCGGTCTGGTCGGTCTGGGCCTCGCAGCCGCGCGGCTCGGGGATGCGGACTCCGCGCTGCGGTGCGTCGAGTCCCTCGCCCGCGACTTCTGGCGCCCCAACGCCGTCTCCACGCACGACGGCGACTCGATCTTCAACGTCGACGCGAGCGGGGGGCTCCCCGCCGTCGTGATCGAGATGCTGATCCAGTCGCAGCCCGGATCGCTGACGATCCTCGCCGCGCTGCCCGCGTCATGGCCCTCCGGTTCGATCCGCGGCGTGCGAGCGCGCGGCGGCGTCGTGATCGAGGAACTCACCTGGGATGCCGACGGCGCAACGCTCTCGCTCGCGCTCGTTCCCGGATCGGATGCCGCCCGCCAGGGCGATGTCGTGTCGGTGAGCGGCCTGGGCACCTCGCTCTCGGTCGATCTGTCGCGCGGACCGCGCACCGTCCGACTCGATCGCGCCCCCCAAGCGACTACAGACCACTGACACGAAAGCCGACACCATGACGCAGAACAAGCAGGCCCTGATCGTCCGCGGAGGGTGGGATGGACACGAGCCGGTGCAGACCACTGACTCGGTGATCCCGTTTCTCGAAGCGGAGGGATACCACGTCCGGGTCGAGGAGGGGACGGCCGTCTACGCCGACGCCGAGACCATGGCGGGCATCGACCTCATCGTCCAGGTCAACACCATGAACACGATCGCCGACGACGAGCTCGCCGGGCTGATGGCCGCCGTCGTCGCCGGTACCGGACTGGCCGGATGGCACGGCGGCATCGCGGACTCCTACCGCAACAGCGCGGACTACCTGCAGCTGATCGGCGGGCAGTTCGCCCATCACGCCGCCGTGCCGAAGGACGAGCGCACGGGCGAGCAGTCCGACCACTACCTCGACTTCACCGTGAACATCGTGCCCGAGCGGCGCGATCACCCGATCGTGTCGGGCATCGAGGACTTCTCCCTGCGCACGGAGCAGTACTGGGTGCTCTCCGACGCCTACAACGACGTGCTGGCGACGACCGAGATCGTGCACCGCGACTTCGACGCCTGGCACCACTCGTTCACGTCACCGGTGGTGTGGACGCGGCTGTGGGGTGCCGGCCGCGTCTTCGTCTGCACCGCCGGGCACAAGCTCGACGTGCTCGATGAGGCGCCGGTGCGCTCGATCGTGGAGAGGGGGCTGCTGTGGGCCAGTCGCTGAACGGGGGCGATGCTCCGCTGCGAGTCGGGATGGTCGGTGTCGGCTTCATCTCGCGGATGTACTTCGAGACGCTGCAGCGGATCAGCGACGAGGTGCGCCTCGTGCGCGTCGCCGATCTGGATGTCGAGCGCGCCGCGGCCGTCGGCGCCGCCCAGGGGGTACCCGGTGGCAGCGTCGACGATCTGCTCGCGGATCCGGACGTCGACATCGTCCTCAACCTCACGATCCCCGCGGCGCACGCCGACGTCTCCCTCCGTGCGCTCGAGGCCGGCAAGCACGTGTACGGCGAGAAGCCGCTGACCGTCACGCTGGCGGAGGCGCGGACCGTGCGCGAACTCGCCGCGCAGCGCGGGCTCTGGGTGGGCTGCGCTCCCGACACGGTTCTCGGAACCGGTATCCAGACCGCCCGTCGCGCCGTGGACGACGGTCTCATCGGACGACCGGTCGCGGCGACGGCGACCATGGCGATCCCGGGTCATGAGGCGTGGCATCCGAATCCCGACTTCTACTACGCGCCCGGAGGCGGACCCCTCTACGACATGGGTCCGTACTATCTGCACGCGCTGATCACGCTGCTCGGCCCGGTCGCGCGGGTCTCGGCTGTCGCATCGCGTCCACGAGAAGAACGGGTCATCGCCTCGGGTCCGCGCGCGGGCGAGCGCGTTCCCGTGCGCACCGACACCCACATCACCGGTCTGCTCGAGCACGTCGGAGGTGCGACGACGACACTCACCATGAGCTTCGACACCGTCGGCACCCGCGCGGTCCCGATCGAGGTGCACGGGCTCGAGGGATCGCTGATCGTGCCCGACCCGAACGAGTTCACAGGTACCACGCTGCTCAAGGTCCGCGGCAAGGACTGGGAGCCTCTTCCCGTGTCGGCGGGCTACGAGAACAGCGCCCGCGGCTTCGGTCTGCTCGACTTCCACCGCACCGCGGCCGGTGACGTACCGCGCGCGGACGCCGGCATCGCGTTCCACGCTCTCGAGATCATGGAGACCATGATGACCGCCTCGGTCGAGGGGCGACGTCTGGACCTCGATCCTGCGGCGGACCGGCCGACGGCCGTGCCTTTGACGTCACTCTGAAGGGTGCAGGCCGGCACTCAGCCGGCCTGCACTCAGCCGGACTGCGTTCAGCCGGCCTGCAGCTCGATCGAGACGGACGGCAGCCCCGGCGCGGACGCGGTCAGCACGATACGACCCACCCCCGTCGAGCGGACGACCGCGAGCGCGCGCCCGTCGTAGAGGCGATGGCGGGAATCGGCGAACGATTCCTCGGTCTCCGGACGTGCGCTGCCGAATCCCTGCAGCACCCCCGCACCGTCGATGGCGACCTCGACCTCCCCGTCGCCGTCGGTCGCTCGCACCCCGAGATCGTCCACGAGCTCGACGACGACGAACGCGAGGCGGTGGCCCGCGGCATCCGGTTCAGAGAGCTCTGCGCTCAGCGCGAGCCGACGATCGGCCCCGGCCGTCTGCAGTGCCGTGCGCTCGGCGAGGACACCGTCGCGCACGGCGACCGCCTCCAGCGCGCCCGGCGCGTACGGCACCGCGAACAGGGCGCGGAAGCCGTGCGCGGCCCCGGCAGGCTGTCGTCCGAGCGACGTGCCCGCGACGAACAGCTCGACCTCGTCCGCGTCGCTGTAGACCTCGACCTCCAGAGGGTCTGCGCCGGTGTCCGACCACGTCCAGGAGGGGATGCTGTCCGTCCACGACCACGGGGCGGCCCTCATCTCACGCCCGCGGGTGTGCGGCCGCCGCACCGCGATGAAGGGCTCGGAGCGCAGGCCGTAGACGATCTCCCGGTAGTACGACGCGGGGCGCCGCTCACCCGTGATGTCGATGTCGCCGGCGGAGGAGAGGAGGAACGGGTAGGCGCCGAGCGCCCCACCGCCGGGCTGGTCGTCGCGGTAGTGCATGCGCCCGAGGCCCGGCTCGCCGAGATAGTCCCAGCCGGTCCACGTGAAGTCGCCGATGACGTGAGGGTGGGCCAGGACAAGGCCCCACAGCCGGTCGATCCGGGTCGGGAACGTCTCGGATCCGACGATGACCCGATTCGGGTACCGCTCGTGATCGAGTTCGTAGCGGGCGTCCTGGTAGTTCATCCCCGCGATGTCGAGCGCGCCGTAGGCCTCTTCCGTCAGTGCGGCGACGGCGTCGGTGACGGCCAGTGAACTCATCCGCTCCTCGAGGCTCAGCGAGCGGGCGTTGATCTCGGCCACGGGCTCCAGCGACGCCCCGCCCAGCAGCTCCGGGTCGATGTCGACCGCCTCGTCCATCACGAACAGTGCGCCGTTGACGGCCGCCGTCACATAGCGGGTCGGGTCGAGCGTGCGCGTCGCGGACGCCATCGCCCTGGTCAGTTCGCTCCCCGACCGCGTCGCCGCCTCGGGGATCTCGTTGCCGATCGAGTAGATGATCACGCTGGGGTGGTTGCGGTCCTTGCGGACCATCGCCTCGAGCTCGGACTGCCAGCGGTCGAGGAAGACATCCGAGCCGTCCTCGGGCGACTTCGCCACGGTCCACACGTCGGTGAGCTCGTCCATGACGAGCATCCCGAGCCGATCGCAGGCGTCCAGCATCGCCCTGCTCATCGGCTGGTGGGCGCTGCGGATCGCGTTGAAGCCGGCTGACTTGAGGATCGCGACGCGGCGCACCTCCGCGACGTCGAACGTCGCGCCGCCGATGACCCCGTTGTCGGCGTGCACACAGGCGCCGCGCAGCTTCACCGGCTGCCCGTTCACCCGCAGGCCGCGCCGCGCGTCCAGATGAAGCGATCGGATGCCGAAGGCCACGTCACTCCGGTCGGTCTGGTCCTGGTCCCCGTCACCCGCAGTCAGAAGCGAGGTCGCGCGGTACAGCTCCGGAGTGTCGACGGACCAGCGCCGAGGCTCCTCCACCAGGATGCGCTGACTGACATCCACCTCGCCGCCGGCCGGCACGCTCACTCTCGTCCGGTCCACGCCGACCACCTCACCCGCGGGGCTCAGAATGCTCGTCTCCAGCCGCCGCACGACGGGGAACGGATCGCTGTTGCGCACCGTCGTGACGATCTGCACGAGCGACGCGTCCGCATCGTGCTCGGGAGTGGTCACCACGACGCCGTCGAGCGGGATGTGCACGCGGGGTCCGACGGAGAGGTGCACGGGTCGGATGATTCCGCCTCCGGTGTACCACCGCGCATCTCGATCGGTGCGGAACTCGACGACGATCTCGTTCTCGGTGCCGAAGCGCAGGAACGTGTCGAGCTCGACGGAGAAGGTGGTGCTCCCGGACGGCTGACGGGCGGCGAGGTTTCCGTTCACGAACACGGCGGCGGAGCGGTGGACGGCCTCGAACTCGAGGACCACATGGCGATCGCGCCAGTCCGCAGGCGCGAAGATCCGGGTGCGGTACTCCCCCTTCACTCCGGGGAAGTATCCCGAGGCCATCTGGCGCGAGTCCGCGACACGCGCCATCGCGAGCACCGCATCGTGCGGCACGGCCACCGCGTGTGGGTCCCCCGGGATCCCTCCGGTGAGCTCCCGATACTCCCATGGCTGTGAATACGCATCCCGCTGCATCCGGGGTCTCCTCCTCATTGACGACACGTCACGCTAACATCGTGGCCAGTTCGTGTAAACATCAGATCTTTCGCTCGTAATGCCGGTAGCATGGAGCAAGTCGTGATCGAGGTGCCACGGAGCAAGAACCGTCCAGAACACCGGAATATCGATGAATTCAACGGAGAATCGATGCGAGCGTTCGAGTGACGCGGCGATCGACGTGGAGACAAACCTCTACGAGAACAGCGATAGATCGAATGATGTCCGATCTATCACCAGGAAGAAGGTACGACTGATGGCGACCATCACCGGCGTGCGCGTACACGACATACGCTTCCCCACCTCGCTCGACGCCGATGGCTCCGACGCGATGAACAAGGACGGCGACTACTCCGCCGCCTACGTCATCCTGGAGACCGACGGCGAGCTGCGCGGCCACGGCTTCACCTTCACGATCGGACGCGGGAACGACCTGTGCGCCGAGGCGGCCCGGCAGCGCGCCCAGCCGCTGATCGGTCGCGACGTCGACTCCCTCCTCGACGACCTCGGAGGTATCTACCGCGAGCTCGCGTCCGACTCGCAGCTGCGCTGGCTCGGTCCCGAGAAGGGTGTCGTCCACCTGGCGATGGCAGCGGTGATGAACGCCCTCTGGGACATGGCCGCCCGACGTGCCGGGGTGCCGCTGTGGCGGCTCCTCGTCGAGATGACCCCGGAGCAGCTCGTGGACGCCGCGGATCTCCGATATCTGTCCGACGCTCTGACCCGCGAGGAGGCGCTCGACATCCTGCACGCGTCGGCGCCCCTCCGCCAGCAGCGCATCGCGGAGCTCACCGCCCGCGGCGGCTACCCGTGCTACACGACCAGCGCCGGCTGGCTCGGCTACTCCGACGACAAGCTGCGCACTCTCCTGCAGGAGGCCGTGGACGAGGGCTACCGCCACTTCAAGCTGAAGGTCGGCGCCGACCTCGAAGAGGACCGTCGGCGACTGCGCGTGGCGCGCGAGATCATCGGTTGGGATGCCGAGCTCATGATCGACGCCAATCAGGTCTGGGACGTTCCCCAGGCGATCGACTGGATCAACGAGCTCGCGGAGTTCCGCCCGCTGTGGATCGAGGAGCCGACGAGTCCCGACGACGTGCTCGGGCACGCCGCCATCCGCAAGGCGGTCAGCCCCATCGGTGTCGCGAGCGGTGAGCACGGCATGAATCGCGTGCTCTTCAAGCAGATGTTCCAGGCCGAGGCGATCGACTTCTGCCAGCTGGACTCGGCCCGCCTGGCCAGCGTCAACGAGATCCTCTCCGTGTACCTCATGGCCCACAAGTTCGGAGTGCCGGTGTGCCCGCACGCCGGCGGTGTCGGGCTGTGCGAGCTCGTGCAGCACCTGTCGATCTTCGACTTCGTGGCCGTGTCAGGGTCGCTGGACAAGCGCCTCACGGAGTACGTCGATCACCTGCACGAGCACTTCGTCGACCCCGTCGTCGTCGTCGGCGGTCACTACCTGCTGCCCTCGAACCCGGGATACAGCGCGGAGATGTTCGAGGAGAGCATCCAGCGCTACGAGTTCCCGACCGGCGGCTACTGGGTGGAGTCGGCGGCCGCGGCGGTGCTCGTCGCGTCCTGACCGCTCAGGCCCTGGGCACCGGCGGCTCGTCACCCTTGACGGGGTGATCGGCCGCGAAGACCTCGACGCCCAGCAGATGCGCGGCCATGCGGATGCGGGCGCGCTCCGCATCGCGCGTGCGCAGGGCGGCCAGGATGGCCCGGTGATCGGCGTGCGCTTCACCGAGGGAGTCCCGTTCGGTGATCGCGCGCCAGAGGCGTCCCCGCAGCGTGCGGGTCATGAGGCTGTCGATCAGCGCCGCCAGGGCGGCGTTGCCGCTGGCGATCGCGATCTGGCGGTGGAACGCAGCATCCGCGTCGATGAAGGACTCCGGCTCGAGCTCGCCCGTGACGAGTCCGGCATCGATCTCCGCGAGGATGCGCTCCAGGGCGTCGAACTCGTCCTCGGTGAGCCGCACCGCGGCCAGACCGGCAGACTCGGTCTCGAGCACGCGACGCACCGCGAGAAGGTCGACCGACTGGTTGGCCTCCTGCAGGCCGGCCCAGAACTCCAGGTGACGCAGAAGAGAACTCGCGTCGAGCTGCGTCACGTACGTGCCGTCGCCCTGCCGCGTCTCGAGCACTCCGAGCGTGGCCAGCGAGCGCACGGCCTCTCGCAGCGAACCGCGGGAGACGCCCAGCTGCGCGGCGAGCTCCTTCTCGATCGGGAGCCGGTCCCCCGCCCGCAGTTCGCCGGACGCGATCATCCGCTTCACGTGGTCGATCACGTGATCCGACCGGGAGAGGGAACCCGTCGGGAGGTCTTCAGTCTCAGCAGCCACGTGCCCAGTGTAGATCGTCAGACGAATTTGCCCACCCCGTACCGCGAACGCCTCTCCCGCGGCTGATTGATTGAATCAATCGCGTACGTAGGCACGATAACTCGCGAGAAGCCGTGGCAATTGACAGGGATTGATCTGACGTTTATCGTGAAGTGTGCCTGCATCGAAGCAGAGAGGAAGCCAGATGAACATCCGCCCGAGGTTGATCGCCGGTTCCCCTCCCCCTCCCGCGTCCCCCGGCCTCGCGAGGTCCTCATGGTGAGCCCGCCCGGTGTCGGCCTCGACGTCGGCGGCGTCACCCGAAAGCTCCGCGACCGGCGCAACTCCCGCGGATTCCGCGGACTCAAGCGCAGCTGGCGCCGGCATTGGCAGCTCTACCTGCTGATCCTGGTCCCGATCGCCTACTTCGTCATCTTCAAGTACATCCCGATGGCGAACGCCATCATCGCGTTCAAAGATTACAACGTTATAGACGGCGTCTGGGGAAGCGACTGGGCCGGGGTGAAGCACTTCGAGCGCTTCTTCAACAACCCGATGTTCTGGCCGGTGCTCCGCAACACCTTCATCCTCTCCGCGTATGTCGTGCTGGCGAGCTTCCCGATCCCGATCATCCTCGCGCTCGCGCTGAACGAAGTCCGCCTGCGGTTCTTCAAGAACACCGTGCAGATGGTCACCTACGCCCCCTACTTCATCTCGACGGTCGTGGTCGTCTCCATGACGATCCTCTTCCTGTCGCCACGGCTGGGCATCGCCGGGCATGTGACCCAGTTCTTCGGCCTGGGGTCCATCGACTTCCTCAGCGACCCGGAGTTCTTCCGGCACATCTACGTCTTCAGCGACATCTGGCAGACGATGGGCTATTCCGCCGTCATCTATCTGGCCGCCCTCGCGGGGATCGACCCCACGCTCTACGAAGCCGCACGGGTCGACGGCGCCACCCGCTGGCAGAAGATCCTCAACGTCGACCTGCCCGGCATCCTGCCCACCGCGATGATCGTCCTCGTCCTCGGCGTCGGCAACGTCATGGCGATCGGCTTCGAGAAGGCCTACCTGCTGCAGAACAGCCTCAACATCTCGCAGTCCGAGATCATCGCGACCTACACCTACAAGGTCGGCCTGCTCAGCGCCGACTTCAGCCAGGCGGCGGCGATCGGACTGTTCAACGGCGTGATCAACCTCGGGCTGCTGCTCGGTGTGAACGCGATCGTGAAACGACTGACAGGAAACGGACTGTGGTGAACACGATGCTGAAAGAGACCTCCGGCAAGGCCGGCAGGAAGTCCCGTCTCCCGAGGTCGCGCAACGATTTCACGCCGACGCGCATCAAGGAACCGGTGGTCGACCGGTGGTTCATGGCGGGCGTGTACATCCTGCTCACCACCTTCCTGCTCGTGGTGCTGCTGCCGCTCATCTACATCCTCGCCAGCTCCTTCAGCGACCCGCTCGCGGTGTCGTCGGGCCAGGTCACCTTCTGGCCGATCGACTTCACGCTCGAGGGTTACCAGCGCGCGCTCAGCGACAGCTCGATCCTCACCGGATTCGGCAACTCGCTGTTCTACACGATCGCGGGCACGGCGATCAGCCTGGTGCTCACGGTCGCGATCGCCTATCCGCTGTCCCGACAGGACTTCTGGGGCCGACGCGGCATCACCGTCTTCGTGGTGTTCACCATGCTGTTCGCCGGCGGCATCATCCCCATGTACCTCGTCGTCCAGAACCTCGGTCTGCTCGACACCCGGTGGGCCATCATCCTCCCGCAGGCCATCGGCGTCTGGCAGGTGATCATCGCCGTCGCATTCTTCCGGTCGTCGATCCCCGATGAACTCTACGAAGCCGCCCAGCTGGACGGCGCGAGCGATCTGCGCTTCCTCTTCTCGACGGTGCTGCCCCTGTCGAAGCCGCTCCTCGCGGTGATCGCGCTGATGTACGCGATCTTCCAGTGGAACTCCTACTTCGATGCGCTGCTCTATCTGCGCAATCCGGATCTCTTCCCCCTCCAACTCGTGCTCCGAAACGTGCTGATCCTCAATCAGGCCGCCCCCGGCCTGGACGCGGCCGCCGCCATGGAACGGCAACAGCTCGCCGACCTGATGAAGTACTCGCTCATCGTCATCTCGACCGTGCCGGTGATGCTCGTCTACCCGTTCGTCGCCCGCTTCTTCAACAAGGGGATCCTGATCGGGGCCGTCAAGGGGTGACCGTGGGCGAGCGGATCACCTGGCGTCCCGGCGCCATCGAGCTCGACATCTCGACGCCGGAAGCCGGGCCGCCGATGGTCCAGCGCTTCACGCGTGTCGGCGACGAGAGCAGCCCGGATCCTGCATGCGCTCTACCGATCGCCGAGATCCACCTCGGTGGCGAAGGCTCGGGCATCTCCTCATCGGAACGGCTGATGGGCAGCGCGGTGGGGCGCCGGCTGCGCTTCGTCGACCACCGGGAGTGGCATCAGGACGGGATGGCGCATCTCGCAGTGACCTCGCAGGATCCGGCGACGGGCATCAGCGTGGTCTCACGATGGTCGAGCTGGCCGGACCTGCCCGTCGTCCGATGCGAGACCGAGGTCGTCGCCGGCGCGGAGCCGGTCGAGCTCCGCGCGGTCTCGTCGGTCGCGCTCGGCGGCATCTCGGCGCCGGGCTCGAGCTGGTGGCGCGACCACGAGGTCGGCTTCGCGCACAACACCTGGTTCCGCGAGATGGTCTGGCAGCGTCGCACCCCGGCCGAGCTCGGACTCGACGACTCGGGACTCGACCAGTGGGGCATCACCAGCTCCCGCGCGTCCTTCGCCATCGGCCAGCGCGGAAGCTGGTCGACCGGCGGCCACCTGCCGATGGGCGTGCTGCGGGCCCGGGATCAGCCGCGATCTCTGCTGTGGCAGGTCGAGCACAACGGGGCCTGGCGTTGGGAGCTGGGCGATCAGGGCGGAGCGCTGTACCTCGTGGCCAGCGGTCCGACGGACCAGAGCGCCGCGTGGATGCGCCGCCTCGCACCCGGCGAGCGCTTCTGCTCCGTGCCTGCGACCCTCGTCCTCGGCGGAGACGACGACGAGCTGTTCGCAGACCTGACCCGCGCGCGACGCCGGGTGCGTCGCCCGCACCCGGACAACGAGGCGCTGCCGGTGATCGTGAACGACTACATGAACGCCCTCATGGGCGACCCGACGAGTGAGAACATCCCGCCGTTCATCGACGCCGCGGCGCACGCCGGCGCGGAGATCTACTGCATGGACTCGGGCTGGTACACCGACGGGGCGACCTGGTGGAACGACCTCGGCTCGTGGGAGCCGTCCCTCCGCCGGTTCCCCGACGGCCTGCAGGCGATGACGAATCGGATGCGCGACGCCGGCATGGTGCCGGGGCTCTGGCTCGAGCCCGAGGTCGTCTCGGTGTCGAGCCCCGTCGCCGCGGCTCTGCCGCCGGAGGCCTTCTTCCAGCGGGACGGGCGGCCGGTCATCGAGTCCGGTCGACTGCAGCTGGATCTCCGGCATCCGTCCGCACTCGCCCACATCGACGGCGCGGTCGAGCGACTGATCGCCGACCTGGGTCTCGGCTACCTGAAGTTCGACTACAACATGGATGTCACGCAGGGCACCGACGTCGACGCCGACAGTCCCGGCGACGGGCAGCTCGGCCACCAGCGGGTGCTGCTGGACTGGGTGCGAAGCCTCATGGACCGGCATCCCGGACTCGTCATCGAGAGCTGCGCGAGCGGCGGACAGCGGATGGATGCCGCGACCCTCGCGGTGCACCCCGTGCAGTCGACGAGTGACAATCAGGACCCGCTGTTCACCGCCGCGATCGCGGCGGCGGCACCGACGGCGGTCACTCCCGAGCAGGGGGCCGTATGGGCCTACCCCGACCCGTCCTGGTCCGACGAGCGGATCGCGTTCTCGCTCGCGAGCACGCTGCTGGGGCGCGTGCACCTCGGCGGGCGGCTCGACCTTCTCTCACCACCGCAGATGGAGCTGGTCAGGGCGGGGCTCGCCGCGTACCGCGAGACACGGGACAGGCTTCCGGCAGCCGTGCCGTTCTGGCCCCTCGGCCTGCCCGGCTGGCACGATCCCGTCGTCGCCCTGGGCATGCGTGACGATAGAGGCGAACTGCTCACCATCTGGCGCCGGTCCGGTCCCCGCACCGTGCGGGTCCCGCTCACGGGGTACGCCGGGCGCGGACTCGACGTGGAGATCGTGTTCCCGAAGGAGCTTCCGACGCGGGCGACATGGGATGCCGACGCCGGCGAACTCGTGATCGAGCTGCCGGACGAGCCTGCGGCGCGGACGTTCCGCCTGCGGGGCGCGTAGCCTTCGGGCCCCGGCCCCGGTGGATCGCCTCCGCAGAGGCGATCCACCGGGCGTTTCTGCAATCCTGGCTAGGCGTCAGTCGCCGGGCTCGGCTGCGGAGCGACTGCGGGCGAAGAGGCCAGGTCGGTCTCGACGTACCTGCGGGCCGCCTCACCGGGGTCTTCTCCTGCGCGCAGCGGCAGCATCCGATAGAGATGCCGATACGGGCCCTTGGCGGGCATGTTGCTGAACCTGTCGGGGCGCGTCATGACATCCCAGTTGCCGCCGTGCATGCCCTCCTGCGCCGCATCGACGCGGACCACGGTGCGGTCGGATGCCGGGACCTCATGCCAGTGTCGGCGGTCCGCGAGCTCGACCGGGCTGTTCGGCTGGGCGTTGAAGAACATGCTCCCGCCCGCGGCGAAGAGCACGCCGGCTCCGTCGCGGTCCGTGACGGCCGCCCAGCGGGCGTCCGCCTTGTTGGCCGAATCCTGAGGTCGGCTGTAGGGGGTGATCTGCTCGGCAACCGAGCCCGAGTACCGCCCGAAGAACGCGGAGGACCGTCGGTCAGCGGTCGACTCCCACGGGCCGCGACCATACCAATGGACGGTGTCGAACTCCTGGCGGAGTCCGAGCGTGGTGCCGATCACCTGCGGGTTGGGGGTGCCCGTCACGGGCTCGAACGTCGTCAGGACATCGACCTGTCCGTTGCCATGGATCGTGTAGACGATCGACTGCGGTGAGGTGGTGATCTGATCGCTCGGACGGAAAGGCACCTTCGTGGTGACGGAGCCGCGGACGCTGATCCGCACAGCCCCGGTCATCGGCTGCACCTCGACCTCGTCGACGGCCCAGTCCTCGCCGACGCCGCGCCATGGCAGCGACGGCTCCGGGCGCTTCAGACGGATGTCGGGGATCGCCAGCTCCGAATCGTTCGGCGTGCGCCAGAAGTTCGGCATCAGGTCACCGGCGAGCAGTTCGCGCCCGTCGTACACCAGCGACGTGAGGCGTCCGGTCGCACGCGAGACCACGGCGTCGAACCGGTCGCCGCTGACGTGGAGGGAGCCGGCCTCATCGACCACCTCGACAGGCGGAAGATCCTCGGCGGGGACATGCGTCGCCTCCGGTGCCGAGACCGGGACGTCGAACTGTGCACGAGCGACGACGTGCCCGCGCTCGGCCCAGGGGCTGTCTTCGGCGAGCGTGAGCGCGACGTCCAGCCGGTACTCCGCGCCCGGGCGAGGACTCTCGGGAAGCTCGAACGGAAGCGTGACGTCGGAGCTCTCCCCCGGGCCGATGGCCAGCGCTGCCCCCGGCACGGTTCCCTCCTGCAGCGTGACCCCGTCCTCGGTCAGCGACCACTCGAGCGTGTGCCCCTCGAGACCCGTGAACAGGTACTCGTTCGAGATCGTGATGCTCCCGCTGGGCACGGCGATGCCGGTGACCGTGATCGGCTGGTAGGCGAGCTTCGCTTCCTCGAGCTTGGCCGTGGGAGTGCGATCGGCGAGCGTCAGCCCGCTCATGTGCGCGCTCTCCTCGTTCGGGTCGTCGCCCCAGTCGCCGCCGTAGGCGATGAACTCGACCTCCGGGTTCCCCGGTGTCGGCCACCACAGCCCCTTGTCGGCCCAGTCCCAGAGGAAGCCGCCGAACATCTGCCCCGGGTGCTCTCGAATGGCACCCCAGTACTCGTCGAGGTAGCCGGAGGAGTTCCCCTGGCCGAAGGCGTACTCGATGAGCAGGTACGGCCGCGGGTCGCGCTGAGAGCGTGTGATCAGCTGGCCGGTCGGCGGATAGAAGTCGCCGTCGAAGTCGGAGAGCTCCGTCGGGACGACCGGCGTCCCGGAGCCGGTCGGGTCCTGGTAGCTGACCGGACGAGTGGGGTCGTGCTCCTTCGTCCAGTCGTACATGGCCTTCAGATTGGATCCGACGCCCGACTCGTTCCCGATCGACCAGGCGATGACGCACGCGTGGTTCTTGTCGCGATCGACCACGTTCCCCATCCGCCACAGCAGCGGGTCCCGCAGTTCCGAGCGGTTCCCGGGGATGTTGGGCTTGCCCTCTGCATCGACGCTGTTGATGTGGGTCTCGTTGTTGGCCTCGTCGAAGAGGTACAGCCCGGAGGAGTCGGCGAGTTCGTACCACCGGGGATCGTTCGGGTAGTGCGAGGTGCGCACGGCGTTGATGTTGGACTGCTTCATGAGCCGGATGTCGGCGATCATGTCGTCGACGGAGAGCGTGCGCCCGGTCCGCGGATTCCACTCGTGGCGGTTGACACCACGGATGGACAGCGGCCGACCGTTGAGCAGGAGGGCGCCGTCTACGATCTCGACCCGTCGGAAGCCGACGCGGGTGGAGATGCGCTCGACGACCGCACCGTTCTCGTCGCACAGTTCGAGGACCAGTGTGTAGAGCTGCGGATGCTCGGCCGACCATAGACGCGGCCGCCGGACCGGCGCCGACAGGCTGGCGCGGGAATCGACCCCGGTGCCGGCGACCTGTACGCGACCGGCCTCTGCCCACACCTCGGCCGCCGAGGGCTCGGTGCCGTCGAAGAGCCGCCCGCGGAGGCTGTAGTCGAGCCCGGCGCTCTCCCCTGCGTAGTCGCGGACGTCTGCGGTCACGTCGAGTACGGCGTCGGTGAAGGAATCATCCAGCAGCGTGCGGACGGTGAAGTCGCGGATCAGCACCGGCGATCGGGAGATCAGCGAGACGCTGCGGAAGATGCCCGAGAGCCGCACGTTGTCCTGGTTCTCCAGGTAGGAACCGGTGCACCACCGGTAGACCTCCACCGCGATCAGGTTGTGCCCCGGGCGGAGGTGGGCCGTGATGTCGAATTCGCCGGGCGTGTAGCTGTCCTCGCGGTAGCCGATCTTCTGGCCGTTGATCCACACGTAGTAGGCGGACTCCACCCCGTCGAACCGGAGGAAGGTGCGGCGCGGCGCCCAGCTCTGCGGCAGCTCGAAGGTCGTGCGGTACTGGCCGACCGGGTTGTACGCGGTCGGGGCATGGGGATAGTCGCCGTGCGGATCGGGCTGCTCGCCTCTGCCGTTGGCCCCGGTCCACGGCAGGACGGTGTTCGTGCCGATGGGGAAGTCGTAGCCGTGCAGCTGCCAGGAGGACGGGACCGGGATCGTGTCCCACCCGGCATCATCGACGCCGTCGCCGGCGAAGTCGAGCATCCTCGTCGCGGGGTTCTCCGACCAGAAGAACTTCCACTCGCCGTCGAGGCTCAGGCGATAGGGGGAGTCGAGCCGGTCTGCGTGAATGGCCTGCGTGTCCGTCTCGTAGGGCATGAGCGCGGCGTGAGCGGGCTCGGTCCCCCATTCGTAGACGGCGGGATCGTTCCACTCCGGTGTGTTCGTCATCGTGCATCCTCTACTGGTGTCGACGCGCCCCTGCTCGGAGCGTGAGTCATCAGATGTTTAGACTACCGCGCTGGGGCTTCCACCGCGAGAATCTCTGTATTGACACCGAATGGTCTGACGTTTACCGTGAAGACATGCCTGCAGAGCCGCAGCCGTCTCCTGATGCCACTGATGCTCCGGTACCTCATCGTCGCTCACATATCCGCTGAGGGTCATTGACTCCTCGACAAGGCCGTACCCACCACAGAGAGGCAAGACATTGTCCAGACAACACCTATCCGACAGGATGCGACACAGCCGTCGCTCCGTCGCCGGCTTCGCGGCGGTCGCCGTACTGGCCACCGCGATGGTCGCCTGTTCCCCCAGCTCGGAGGACGACCAGAAGGTCATCACCATCTTCGGCGAGCAGGGCGGGCAGATGGATCTGAACACCAACTCGTTCACCCTCCTCATGGAGGAGAAGTTCGACGTCGACATCCAGTTCGAGACGACCGGCTACGAATCCGGGGCGGCGAACGAGGCCCGCCAGGTCTCCCTGGCCGGCGGCGACCTGCCCGAGGCGTACATGCTCGTCCCGTGGGCTTCGCAGTTCAACAAGGCGGAGCTGCAGCGCTACGGCGACCAGGGTGTGATCCTCCCGCTGAACGACCTCATCGACAAGTACGCGCCGAACATCGCCGACGCCCTCGCCGCCGAGCCCGGCTTCGAGTCGCTCGCCACCGCACCCGACGGCAAGATCTGGGGACTGCCGCAGTGGAACGACTGCTACCACTGCTCCTACCCGTACAAGTTCTGGATCAACCAGGAATGGCTGAAAGCACTCGGACTCGACGCGCCGACGACACCCGATGAGTTCTTCGACGTCATGATGGCGTTCAAGACGGAAGACCCCAACGGCAACGGCGTCGCGGACGAGATCCCGATCACCGGCAGCTCGCAGTGGTCGATCGTGCCGTTCATCATGAACGCCTTCGTCTCCAACTCCTTCAACACCGGAGCCGGTGCGAACGGGCAGCCCATCTCCCTGGGACTCGACGGGGACACGGTACAGATGCAGCCGATGCAGGACGGATGGCGGGAGGGCCTGGCGTTCCTCAACAAGATGTGGGAGGCAGGGCTCATCGATCCCGCCGCGTTCTCGCAGGGTGACGACACCATGCAGGGCACGGGCAACAACGCCGAAGCGGTGATCGTCGGCGGGGCCACGGCCATCCACTCCGGCATCTTCGTGAGCATCGGTCAGGAAGACGGTCGCGACAACCAGTACTTCCCGATCGCGCCGCTCGAGGGACCCGGCGGTGCGAATGCGACATACCAGCTGCCGAGCATCCCCGGTGCCACCTTCGTCGTCACGAAGGCCGCCGACGAGACGGAGCAGAAGGTCATCATGGAGATGATGGACTACCTCTTCACCGAGGAAGGCCACATGCGCGGCGAGTTCGGCGAGCAGGACATCGGCTGGCGCGCGGCGGAGCCGGACGAGATCGCCCTCGACTCCGACCTCGAAGCGACCTTCTTCGACATCCTGGTGGATGAGGAGAACGAAGCCGACTACAACGGCAGCTGGGGCCCGATGGCCCAGGTGTTCGAGACCACGGAGTTCCGCAACGCCCAGGTGGCGCCGCTCGACATCAACACGCAGCCGGGCTTCGAGCGTCGACTCTTCGAGGCGACCGAGCTCTACGACGGCAAGGACTCCGATGCGATGTTCCCGTACTGGGACCTCTGGGTCCCCGTCGAGGAGGGCAACGAACTGTCCACGCTGACCGCCAACATCGAGAGCAATGTGGCGACATCGACCGCCGAGTTCGTCACCGGGGTGCGCGACCCGAACAGTGACGGCGACTGGAACGGCTACCTGGACGGCCTGAAGGGCCTGGGCGTCGACCGCTACCTGGAGATCTGGCAGGCCGCGTACGACGCGAGCTGACCGGAGTATTCCCTGATCGGGGGGCGAGGCGCAAGCCTCGCCCCCCGATTCGCTCATTCCACCCCACCCCGAAAGGATTCACTCATGCACACACGCACACTCGGCAACGACACCGTCGGCCGCACCGAGGTCGGAGCGATCGGGCTCGGCCTGATGACCTTCGACCAGACGGGCCATCAGCCCAGACCGCAGCTGCTCGACACCGTGCGCGCCGCGCTCGACGCCGGCGTCACCCTCTTCGACACCGCCGATGCCTACGGCCCCGGCGATGAGCTGGGTGCCGAGGCCCAGGGCGAGAACGAGAGGCTCATCGCCTCGATCCTCGACGAGCTGGGCGTGCGCGATCGCGTTCTCCTCGCCACCAAGGGCGGTGCGTTCCGCATCGAGGGCGGCGGCTGGGACCACGATGGTCGTCCGGAGCACCTGCGTCGCGCGGTCGATGCCAGCCTGTCTCGACTCGGAGTCGAACAGATCGCGCTCTGGCAGCACCACCGTCCCGACGCCACGATCGACTATGCGGAGACGATCGGCGCACTCACCGAGATCGCCGCCAGCGGCAAGGTGCGGATGATCGGGATCTCCAACGCAGACCCTGCGCAGATCCGGGCCGCGCACGCGGCGCTGGGCGACAGCCTGGTCAGCGTGCAGAACCAGTTCAGCCCGAAGTTCCGCAGCAGCCGACCCGAGATCGACGTCTGCAATGAACTGGGTCTGGCCTTCCTGGCCTGGAGCCCGCTCGGCGGGCTGTCGGATGCGAAGGAGCTGGCCGACCGGCATCCGGCCTTCCAGCAGGTGGCCGAGGCCCGCGGCGTGAGCGCCCAGCAGGTGGCGCTGGCGTGGGAGCTCGCGCAGGCGCCGGTGGTCATCCCGATCCCGGGAGCCAAGCGGCCGCAGTCGGTCATCGACTCCGCCGCGGCCGCCGACCTCGAGCTGACCACCGACGAGCTGGCCGCGCTCGACCAGGTCTGAGTCCCGCAGGCTGCACACCGCACCTGCACATCGCAGAGGACGCCCGCTCAGCGCACAGCGCTCAGCGGGCGTCCTCTGGTTTCAGCGGGCGTTCTTACGCCTTGGTGGAGAATGCCGCGTCGAAGGCGGCATCGGGTGGGGTGATCGCGGCGAGCTTCTGCACGAACGCGAGCGCCTCCGGGGCTCCGTGCAGGCGGTCCATGCCGGCGTCCTCCCACTCCACACTCGTCGGACCCGTGTACCCGATCGCATTCAGCGCGCGGAACAACGGCTCCCACTTCACCGCACCGTGCCCGGTGGAGACGAACGTCCACCCGCGCCGCGGATTCGCCCACGGCAGATGCGAGCCCAGCACCCCGTTACGGCCGTCAAGGTTCGTGATCGACTCCTTCACGTGCACGTGGAAGATGTGCTCCGCGAAATCCAGCACGAATGCGACCGAATCCAACTGCTGCCAGACGAAGTGCGACGGATCGAAGTTGAACCCGAAACTCGCCCGGTGCCCGATCGCGTCGAGCGTCGCCTTCGCGGTCCAATAGTCGTAGGCGATCTCCGACGGATGCACCTCGAGCGCGAACCGCACACCGACCTCCTCGAACACATCCAGGATCGGGTTCCACCGGTCGGCGAAGTCCTGGTACCCGGCCGCGATGAACTCATCCGACGCCGGCGGGAACATCGCCACGGCCTTCCAGATGCTCGACCCGGTGAACCCGTTCACCGTCGACACACCGAGCTTCGCGGCGAACCGGGCCGTGTCCTTCAGATCCTCCGCGGCGCGCTGTCGCACGCCCTCCGGGTCGCCGTCGCCCCATACCCGGTCGGAGAGGATGTCACGGTGGCGGACGTCGATCGGGTCGTCGCACACCGCCTGCCCGGTCAGGTGGTTCGAGATCGCCCACACCTGTAGCCCGTTGCGTTCCAGGATGTCGCGACGCGACTGCACATACTCCTCGTCGTCCCAGCGGGAGACGTCGATGTGGTCGCCCCAACAGGCGATCTCCAACCCGTCATACCCCCACTCCCCCGCAAGACGCGCGACCTCCTCGAACGGCAGATCGGCCCACTGACCGGTGAACAACGTGATCGGACGTGCCATGAACGACTCCTTCGTAGAAACGTGGCGGGTGATGCGGTGGAGGATGTGCGTCAGCGTACCCGGGTGTAGCGGCCTTCGTCGCCGGCGCTCTCCTCGACCGCCGCGAGCACCCGCTGCACCTGATAGGCGTCGGCGAACGTCGGCGGTTCCGGCGTGCCGTCGATCGATCGCACGAAGTCGACGACCTGGTGCGTGAACGTGTGCTCGTAGCCGAGACCGTGCCCGGTGGGCCACCACGCGTCCGCGTAGGGGTGCGCGGGATCGGTGGCCTGGATCGTGCGGAATCCGCGGCGATCGTCGGCGTCGTCCTCGCTGTAGTACTCGAGCTCGTTCATCCGCTCGAAGTCGAACGCGATCGAGCCGCGATCGCCGTTGATCTCGATGCGATTGGCATTGCGGTGCCCGAGCGCCATGCGCGTCGCCTCGAACACCCCGAGCGCGCCGCCGCTGAACCCGGCGATGAACGCCGCCGCGTCGTCGACGTCGACCGGCAGGCGCTCGGCGTCGAGGTCGCCCGTGCCGCCGAGTCCCACCTCGGCGCTCCGCTGGGGGCGTGAGGTCACGAACGTGCGGAGGTGCGCCGACACGCCCTCGATCCGTTCGCCGGTCAGCCACTGCGCGGTGTCGATGCTGTGCGCACCGATGTCGCCGAGAGCGCCGGAGCCCGCCGAGGCCCGGTCGAGACGCCAGGTGTGCGGGGAATCCGCGTCGCTCAGCCAGTCCTGCAGGTACTGGGCGCGCACATGCCGGATGGTGCCGAGGGCGCCCTCGGCGATCAGGCGACGGGCCGAGGCGAGCGCGGGCGTGCGACGGTAGCTGTAGCCGCACAGCGCGACGATGCCCTGCCGTGCGGCGGCATCCGCGGCGGCGACCATCTCGGCGGCATCCGCCGGATCGTTCGCGAGCGGCTTCTCGCACAGGACGTGCTTGCCTGCCCGGAGAGCCGCGATCGCGATCTCCGCGTGCGTGTCGCCCGGCGTGCAGATGTCGATCACATCGATGTCATCGCGTTCGACCACGGACCGCCAGTCGCCCGACCAGCTGTCCCAGCCCCAGTCGTGCGCCGCCTTCTGACCGCGCGTCTCATCGCGCGACACCAGCACCGAGAGCCGGGGCTCCCGCGGCAGGTCGAAGAAGCGTGGTGCGGTGCGCCAGGCGTGCGAGTGCGCCCGCGCCATGAAGCCTGCACCGATCACGGCCACCCGCAGCGGACTCGTCGTCATGACGCCACTTCCTCTCGCTCGATCGCCGGGTGTTCCGGCTCCAGTTCCAGTTCTACCGTGGCGAAGGAGTGCGGCGGCAGGGTCACGGTCAACATCCCGTCGCGCAGCACGGTCTCGAGCGCGCGCGGGGCCACCCGGTCGGGCGTCTCGGCATCGTTGAACGCCGAGGCCTCGTCACCGGTGAGCACGCGAGCCCCGGTGACATTCGCTCCTCGACCGCGCAGATCGATGCTCACGGTGCAGTCGGCGTCGAGCCCGAGGTGGCTGAGCGAGATCAGCGCGGTGTCGTCCCGCGTCGAAGCCGACATCGACACCAGCGGGAGATCCTCGCCGCGCACGCGGGCCGTCGGCACCTGGCGCAGATGCGTCGGCAGGTGCAGCGCGTCCTGATGCCCCTTGTTCATCTCGAACACGTGGTACGTCGGCGTCAGCACGAGCGTGTCGCCGTCGGTGAGGACCATGGCCTGCAGCACGTTGACCGTCTGCGCGATGTTCGCCATCGAGATGCGGCGCGCGTAGCGGTGGAAGACGTCGAAGTGCATCCCCGCCACCAGCGCATCGCGCACGGTGTTCTGCTGGAAGAGGAAGCCGGGGTTCGTGCCGTCCTCGACGTTCCACCAGGTTCCCCACTCATCGCACACGAGCGAGACGCGGTTCTCGGGATCGTACGAGTCCATCACGGCCACGTGTCCCCGCACGACGCGCTCGACGTCGGCGGCGTAGGCCATCGTCTCGTAGTACTTCTCGTCGCTGAAGGGAGCGGCATCCTCGGTGTTGATGCCCGAGCCGGAGTGCGTGTAGTAGTGGAACGAGATCGCCTGGTACGGCAGGTTGCCGTAGAGCGTGCAGCCGTGGCACTCCATGAGCGTCTTCATCAGCACGCGCGTCCAGTCGAGGTCGTCCTCGTTGGCGCCGGCCGCGATGCGGGTGAGCCGGTTGTCGCCGTGATTGTGGGTGAAGGTGGCGTAGCGCCGGGCCTCCTCGGCGTAGTGCGCGGCCGACATGTTTCCGCCGCATCCCCACGCCTCGTTCCCGAGTCCCCAGAACGGGACCTTCCACGGCTCGTCCCGGCCGTTCTCCCGCCGGAGCCGCGCCATCGGGCTGTCGTCGCCCCGGGTCAGGTACTCGACCCACTCGGACATCTCCTGCACGGTGCCGCTGCCGATGTTGCCGTTGACGTAGGCGTCGGCGCCGAGCAGGTCGCAGAGGTCCATGAACTCGTGCGTGCCGAAGTGGTTGTTCTCCACCACGTCGCCCCAGTTGGTGTTCGCGATCTGCGGCCGCAGCTCGCGCGGACCGATGCCGTCGCGCCAGTGATAGGTGTCGGCGAAGCATCCGCCCGGCCAGCGGAGGTTCGGGATGTCGAGGGCCTTCAGGGCCTCGACGATGTCGAGACGGATGCCGCGCACGTTCGGGATCGCGGAGTCCTCGCCCACCCAGAAGCCGTCGTAGATGCAACGGCCCAGATGCTCGGCGAAGTGCCCGTAGATGTGCCGGTTGATGCGATCGCCGGTCACGTCGAGGTCGATGATCGCGCGCGCGGTCGTGGTGGTGGTCAACGCTTTCTCCAGGAGTTCTCGGGGGTGAAGGGGATGAGTGCCGGCCGCTCCGGAGCAGTGGTCAGGTCGATGCGTCGGCCGCTGGCCGCGGACTCCGTCAGCGCCGTCATGATCTCGAGCACGTGCAGGGCGATGTCGCCGCGTGCGCTCCCGGCGCCGGTGGCGAGGCGGTCGAGGACGCCGATCCCGCGACCGGCGTTCTCGTACCCGGCGCGCTCGGTCACCGGGGTCCAGACGCCCTCCCCCGGCCGCCGCAGCCGCACGACGCCCTCGAAGAGGTTGGGGTCGGGCACCGACAGCGTGCCGGTCTCTCCGTGGACCTCGAGCGGAGCGGCATCCGTCGCCGTCCCGTCGAAGCTGAAGGTGACGGTCGACACCGCTCCGCCGACGTGCTCGAGGATGCCGGTCACATGGGTGTCGATCTCGACCGGGATGGTCTCCCCCGCCCGCGGTCCCGAGCCGATCGTGCGCACGGCCTTCGGGCGGGACGACGCCCCGGAGACGCGGGCGACCGGGCCCAGCAGATGGAACAGCGTCGTGAGGTAGTACGGCCCCATGTCGAACAGGGGCCCACCCCCGTCGCGGTAGTAGAAGTCGGGGTGCGGATGCCACGCCTCGTGCCCCGATGAGACCCAGGTCGCCACTGCGGCGACGGGGCGGCCGATGGTGCCGGCATCCACCGCGGCCCGCGCTGTCTGCACACCCGTGCCGAGCACGGTGTCCGGCGCGCAGCCGACCCAGGCCGACCCGCCGGCCTCGATGACCAGGCGGGCATCGTCGAGCGTCGCCGCGAGCGGCTTCTCCCCGAAGACGTTCTTGCCTCCCGCGAGCGCAGCGAGCGCGACCTCGGCGTGCGCGGCCGGGATCGTGAGGTTGATGACGGTGTCGACGGACGGGTCCGAGACGAGGTCGTCGACGCTGAGCGCGCGGCACCCCGGATACCGGGCGGCGACCGCCTCGGCTCTGGCGGTGTCGAGGTCGGCGGTCGCGGCGATGCGCACGTCCGGGTGCGCGCCGAGCGTGTCGAGGTACTGCGTCGAGATGACGCCGAGACCCACTATTCCTATGCCGTGCGGCTGGCCCACAGCATCCCCCTCTCGATGATGGTGCGGACGCTCGTGTCGCGCAGGACGGCGAGGCTGTGCCCCGGTGTGGCGACGAACACCCGGCCCTGACCCCATTCGCGGGTCCAGACGGCCGGTGACGTGATCGGCCGATGCCACGGGTGGAACGGCTGCACAGGGTGGGTGGTCGTGGCGAGGACGTCGTTGAGGTCATCGGTCAGCACCCAGTACTGCTCGGTGCGGAGCGTGAAGTCCTCGATGCCCGCCATGATCTCGTGCCCGCGGCCGAGGTCGGTGACGTCGACGGTGTAGCAGAGGAAGTTGTCGGCCTCGCCGCCCTCGCGCGCGTCCGGGTGCTTGCCGGGGTGGGTGGCGAACTGGCCGCCGACGAGCTGCAGGTAGTCGGAGCTGTTGCGGTACGAGTCGGCGATGCCGCCGTGCCATCCGGCGAGGCCCGTGCCGCGCTCGACCGCACCGCGGAGGCCCTTCAGCGCCTCGTCCGAGATGTCCGACATCGTGACGCTCTGCACGATGAGGTCGGTGCGGTCCATCTCCTCGCGGTCGGCGTAGATCTCGTTGGAGTCCTCGACCCGCACGTCGAAACCGTTGTCGGCCAGGAACGGGAGGAACATGTCGGTGGACTCGACGGGGCGGTGCCCTTCCCAGCCCCCGCGCACCACGAGTGCTCTGCGCGCGGTCATGGCGTCTCCTCCCACCGGGCGCCCGGTTCGTCAGGGCGTACCTCGGTTCTGCGCGCGTTCCGCGCTGTCGGCAGCGTCGTCTTCATCGACAAGTCCCTCCGCATCGACGGGCATGTGTGCAACCTCCGACACGATGCCACCGACGTGTGGCGGAGTGCACGGATTTTGCGCAAAAATGGTGCGATGACCACGTCGCCGCGCATCACGCTCACCGACGTCGCGAAGCGCGCGGGGGTCAGCGTGGCCACGGCGTCACGCGCGCTGCGGGCACGGGGCGAGATGGCGGCGGACACCCGATCGCGCGTGCTGCGCGCGGCGACGGAGCTCGGATACCCCACCGTCGGGCAGGTGCGCGGGCGTCCGCGACGCGGCACATCGCTGATGTTCGACCTGGTGCTCGGGCACTTCCACGATCCCTACACGCAGGAGATCACGGCGGGTGCCCGCACCACCGCCTCCGAGCTCGGCTACGACCTGGTCCTCACGGCCGAGCGCGACGATCCGGCGGACGACTGGCCGGAACGCATCCGCTCCCGAGGCTCCGCCGGCATCATCGTCGGCCTCATCGTGCCGACCAGCACCCAGATCGCCGCGATGCGTCGCGCCTCCATCCCGCTGGTGCTGATGGAACCGCCCTCGGAGGCGTCGAGCCCCCTGCCGAGCCTGCGGACCACCGATCGTGCGGGTGGCGGCGCGGCAGCCAGGCACCTGATCGAGCGGGGCGCTCAGCGCTTCATCGTGATCGGCGGAGCACCGTCCTATCGCTACGGACGCGCACGGGTGGACGGCTTCGTCCGCACCATCGACGAGATCGCACCGGGCGCGGCGTGCGTGCGCACCAGCGCGGACTGGAGCGCCTGGGATGCCCGGAGGGCGTGCGCCCGCGCGCTCGCGGAGCTGCCGGGCAGCGGGCCGATCGGGGTGTTCGCCTGCTCCGACGAGATGGCCGCCGGCGCCTACCGCGCGATCGCCGACAGCGGCCGGAGCATCCCCCGCGACGTCCTGGTCGTGGGCTTCGACGATGTGCGCGGAGCGCGCTGGCTGCATCCGTCACTGACCACGATCCGCCAGCCGATCCGTGAGATGGCTTCGGCGGCGGTGCGCATCCTCGCCCAGGCGACGGCGGGCGGCGAGGTCTCGACCGAGGCCATCGTCATGCCGACCGAGCTCGTCGAGCGCGGCTCGACCCGCCCGCTCGTCAGGGAGTGACCGCCGGACGCACCGGGAAGTAGACCGAGTAGCGCTCGTCGGTCACCTCGTTGAGCGGGATGAAGCGGATGCCGGCGTCGCGGCCGACGGTGCGATACCGCACCAGCCACTGGGTCCACTGCCGCTCGTCGTCGGCGGCGAGGAGGGTGGATGGCTTTGCCGGGTCGCCCTCCAGGCAGACCTCCCTGTCGACGAGGCCAGCGAGGACGATCGGCCCCTCGACGAACGCGACCGTGTCGGGCTCATCCGGGATCGGCACGGTGCGCAGCACGAAGGGGAACTCCACATCGACGGCCGTCTCCCCGCCGGGATGAACGAGCTCGAGGAACCGGTCGTCGCGCTGCCACGACGCGGCGGTCGTCACCACCGGCTCGCTCGACGTCCACTCCGGGATGCGGAGGCGCACCCGCGCGGCCGCTCCCTCCGCCGAGCTGACGGTGACCTGCACGCGCAGCGCCTGCGGGCGGTGCAGTTCGCCACCGGGACCGCCGTTCGCATCGGGGCCGACGTAGCTGGCGTCGTCGCGGAGGCGCACCTCGACGGTAACGGGCTGACCGGATGCCGTGGCCTCCGCCCGCACCGGCAGGTACTGCGCGACCGTCAGCGTGGTGTCGTCTGCGTAGACGGCGAGCGGCGCGATACGCGTGTGCGCCTGCACGAGACTCCCGTGGCAGCACCAGAAGTCCTCCGTCGGCGTGCCCCAGTTCTTGCGAGCGCCGCCCTCCAACGGCAGGAAGTACGCGACCATGCCCGTCTCCGGATGCTGCTGCGCGAGCAGTCCGTTGTGCAGATTCGCCTCGATGTAGTCGAGGTGCGCGGGGTCGCCGCCCCAGCGATACAGCACGTCGGCGAGCCGGATCATGTTGTACACCGAGCAGTGCTCCTGCGTCTTCGGTCCGCGGCGAGCCGCGAAGGAGAACGGCGGCGTCCAGATCTCGCCCGACGTCTGGCCGCCGGTGCAGAAGGTGCCGCGGCGGGTGACCGCCCACTCCCAGTACTGTTCGACGACGCGCTTCCAGCGCTCTTCGCCCGTGACCTCGTACGCGCGGGCGGCACCGAGCACCTCGGGAATCGTCGTGTTGGCGTGCATGTTGGTGAGCGCGTCCTCTCCGGCCAGCAGCGCGTCGAACAGCGAACCGTGCCAGTAGAGCTCGAGGAGCTCACGATAGAGGTCGTCGCCGGTGGCCTCGAGGAGGTCGGCCCAGACCTCCAGCATCCCCCCGGTCTCCATGTCGAGGATCTGCTGGAACTTCTCCCGCTCGAAGCCTCGCGCCCACTCGGCGATGGCGCCGGCCGCGCGGTGCGCGATCCGCAGCGCGCGCTCGTCACCGAGGTCGCGGTACACGTCGACGAGCCCCATGAACGTCTTGTGGATCGCGTACTGCGGCGCCCAGACGTCGCGGCCCTCCGCGAGCCGGCGGAGGAAGGAGGGTGGAGTCGCGAAGACCCACTCACCCCCGTTCTCCTCCTGGCACCGGGCGAGCAGATCGAGCACCCCGTCGAGCTTGGCGCGCAGCATGACGTCTCCGGTCGCCGCGGTCTCGCGGGCCGCCGCCGACATCCAGTGGCCGAGGAAGTGCCCGCGCAGCAGCGAGCCCGGCGTCTCCCACCCCCAGTGCCGGTCGAGCCCCCGGTCGGCCGCCGACGAACCGGACGGCTTCAGGTGCCAGAGCTGGTCGCCGATGCCCGCCTCGATCAGGTGGTTCTGCACCAGATTGCGCTCGGACAGCGACACGAGGTAGTCGCGATTGCGGCGCCGACGCCGGTCGAAGGTCCCCGCGGTGAGGCGCACGGCCGAGGGCGGGAGAGCGAGAGCGGACATGGATCCTCCTGGGTTTGCGAGATCGATCTCTGACTGTACTCCAGCGGGGCGGCCGTGCAGAATGGTCGGCATGCACTCCCCTCGCGTGATCCACCTCACCGCCGGCGATGTCTCCCTCGTGCTGGCAGCGTTCTCGGACGATCTCCCGGTCATCCTGCACTGGGGGGCCAGGGTAACCGCGACCGATCAGGACCTGGAGGCCTTCGCTCTTGCCGAGCAAAGACCAGGTCTGGGTGGGATTTCTGATCTTCCGTACCGGCCGTCGGTCCTTCCCGAGCACAGCCGAGGGTGGTTCGGTCGCCCCGGACTGAGTGCGCATCGCGGGGGCGCCGGGTGGGCGCCCGCGTTCCGCGTCGACACGATCGCGGTCGACGGGACACCGGTTCCCGCGGGGGTGATCCAGGCCGGAGCGGCGTCGATCCAGGTTGACGCGCACGACGAACACGCGACGATCTCGGTCAATCTGGAGATCGATCTCACGACCGCGGGACTGCTCCGCCTGCGCTCCAGCGTTCGCAACGACGCGGCGGAGGGCGCGCCGCTGGAGGTCGAAGACCTCATGGTCGCCTTGCCGGTCCCGACGCGAGCGACCGAGATGCTCGACTTCTCCGGACGCTGGGCGCACGAGCGCATCGCGCAGCGGCACCGCGTGGTGCGCGGCACCCACGGCCGCCCCTCGCGGCGAGGGCGGACCGGCCTGGATGCCACGACCGTGATGCTCGCCGGCACCCCGGGGTTCTCCGCCGAGGCGGGGGAGGTCTGGATGTTCCACGTCGGCTTCAGCGGCGATCATGAGCACGCCCTCGAACGCGGCGACGGGACGCTGGCCTTCCGCGGCGGTGAGCTGCTCCTGCCCGGCGAGATCCGACTCGATCCCGGCAAGGAGTACGTCGGCCCGTGGGTCTACGGCAGTCACGGCGCGGGGTGGGATGCCGCTTCCGCACGGTTCCACGCCTTCCTGCGCGGCGTCTCGCGGTCGGCGCGAAGGGACCGGCCCGTCACCCTCAACGTCTGGGAGGCGGTCTACTTCGATCAGGATGCCGCCACCCTCACCGACCTCGCCGAGCGCGGTGCCGCACTCGGGGTCGAGAGGTTCGTGCTCGACGACGGCTGGTTCCGGGGTCGCACCGACGACCGCGCCGGCCTCGGCGACTGGCAGCCCGATCCGGTGGCGTGGCCCGATGGGTTGCGACCGCTCGCCGATCGGGTGCGCGACCTCGGGATGGAGTTCGGGCTGTGGGTCGAGCCCGAGATGATCAACGAGGACTCCGATCTCGCCCGCGCCCATCCCGACTGGATCCTGCGGGCCGGCGAAGAACTCCCCGCCCAGTACCGCTTCCAGCAGGTGCTGGATCTCACCCAGCCGGAAGCCTTCGCGTACATCCTCGGCTCGCTCGACGGGCTGATCCGCGACATCGGCGTCAGCTACCTCAAGTGGGACCACAACCGCGACCTCGTCTCGGCCGGGCACCCGGCCACCGGCGCGCCCGCCGTGCACGAGCAGACGCTCGCTCTGTACCGACTGCTCGACGAGCTGCGGGCACGACACCCCGAGCTCGAGATCGAGAGCTGCGCCTCCGGCGGCGGCCGCGTGGATCTCGGCATCCTGGAGCGCAGCGATCGCATCCATCCCTCCGACAGCCATGACCCGATCGACCGCTTCGACATCCTGCGGAACACCGGTCTGCTCGTGCCGCCCGAGATGATGGGCTCGCACGTCGCCTCGCGGGTGTCGAGCGTGACCGGACGCACGTCCGACCTCCACTTCCGGTGCGCCGTGGCCTTCCTCGGGCATTTCGGCATCGAGTGGGACATCCGCGAGCTGAGCGACGGGGAACGCGACGAGCTCGCGACGTGGATCGCCCGTTTCCGTCGTCTTCGTCCGCTCATCCAGACCGGGCGCACCGTCGGCGGCGGCGAGGACGACCCGTCGGCCCCGTCGATGCGCGGTGTCGTCGCCGAGGATCGCGGCGAGGCGCTGTACACCGTCGTGACGCCGAGGACGACGGCCGACACCCTCGCTCGGATCCGCTTCGCGGGGTTGGACCCCGCGAAGCGCTACCGGCTGACGGCCAGCGTGCCGGACTCGCTCGGACCGCCCTGGCAGGTGCCCGACTGGCTGCGGGCGCCCGACCTCGACGATGACGGACCGGCGCCCGTGTTCTCCGGTGCTCTGCTGTCGACGGCCGGGCTGGAGTTCCCGACGTTCCATCCGGAACGCGCGGTGGTCGTGCACCTCCGCGCCGAGGAGGCTTCGTGAGCGATGCGCGCCGGGCCGCCGCCGCACTGCCGCCGATGGGCTGGAACAGCTGGGACTGCTTCGGCTCCTCCGTCACGGAGGAGGAGGTCATCCGCAACGCCGAGTTCCTGGCGGAGCACCTCGCACCGTTCGGGTGGGACACGGTCGTCGTCGACATCCAGTGGTACGAGTCCGATCCGGGCCATCACGACTACCGCGAGGTGTCGCGGCCCGAGCTCGACGAGTGGGGCCGTCCGCTGCCCGCGGTCAGCCGGTTCCCGTCGGCGGTCGGGGGGTCCTTCCGGCCGCTCGCCGACCGCATCCACGCCCTCGGTCTGCGGTTCGGCGTGCACATGATGCGCGGAGTGCCGCGCGTCGCGGCGGAGCAGGAGCTGCCCGTACTCGGCGCGCCCGGTGCGACCTGCGCGAGCATCGCCGATCGGACGAACGTGTGCCCGTGGAATCCCGACAACTTCGGCGTAGACATGAGTGCGCCCGGCGCCCAGGAGTACTACGACTCGCTCGCCGCGCAGTTCGCCGACTGGGGCGTGGACTTCATCAAGCTCGATGACGTGCTCTATCCGCCGGTGCAGACAGCGGAGGTCGCGGCGTTCTCCCGGGCGATCGACCGCACCGGACGCCCGATGGTGCTCAGCCTCTCCCCCGGCAAGCAGCTGTCGACCGCGCACCTGGAGACGCTGCGCACGCACGCCCAGCTGTGGCGCATCTCGGACGACCTCTGGGACGAGTGGCCGCAGGTGCGGGAGCAGTTCCAGCGCGCGGCTCGCTGGGCGCCGCTGCAGCAGTCGGGTGCGTGGGCGGATGCCGACATGCTGCCGTTCGGGCGCATCGGCATCCGCGGGCATGTCGGCCGTGACCGGATCAGCCGCCTCACGGTGGAGGAGCAGCGCACCGTGATGACCCTGTGGTGCCTGCTGCGCTCCCCGCTCATGTTCGGAGGCCACCTGCCGGACACCCCGGCCGAGACGCTCGCGCTCCTGACGCGCCGCGCGGTGCTGGCGCTCCGCGAAGGGCGGGATGCGGGCGAGATCGTGCGCGACGGCGATCTGGTGGTCTGGAGATCACAGGTCGGCGACCGCGAGTATCGCGCGCTGTTCTGGCTCGGCGATGAACCGAAGACCCTGCGCGCCCACGTCGACGACCTCGGCGTCGATCCAGCCGCGTTCACCGGTGCGTGCGAAGACGCGTGGTCCGGCGAGACACGTGCCGTCGACGACGGATGGGTCGAGGTCGACGTACCCGCGCACGGCGTGCGGCTGCTCATGTTCGGGTGAGGCGGATTCGCGGGAAGCCGTGATCCGCGAAGCCGCGGCTCGTGTCACTCAGCGCGGCGGACCACCCTCCCACTCACGCAGTTGGTCGGCGATCTCGACTTCCCCTGCCGCCTCGGCTTCGGCGAGCGCCGCGGCACCGGCGCGCGCGAAGACGGAGTCCAGCTCGACCCTGCTTCCGGTCGCCGCCGACTCCCCTGCCGCCTCGACCATCGCCAGGCTGCGGATGTTGCGGCGGATCTCCCCGGACGGAGCTTCGCCCCCGCCCAGCGCGGTCAGGAACTCCGTGAGCGCGGCGTCGAGCCCCTCGCTCGCCGAACCCACCGGCACGTCCTGCCCCGGCCCCTCCGCGCCCTGCATCCGCACGGTCGTCTCACCGTCCCACGTCGCCGAACCGAGCGGCGCGCTGCCCCGCCAGTCCCCGTTCCACGATGTCATCAGGCCGTCGGCGCACCAGCTCCCGGCGTATCCGAAGCGCGAGCCGTCCGAGAAGCGGAAGATCGCCTGCGCCGCAGCTGCCCCGCGGTACCAGCTCCACGAGGGCGAGAACTCTTCGCAGTAGACCGACTCCGGCTCGCTCCCGAGCAGGAACCGCGCCTGGTCGAACTGGTGGATCGCCATGTCGACCAGCAGCGGCGAGGCCATCTCGTCGCGGAACCCGCCGAACCGGGGGTTCTGGAAGAACTGCGTCTCGAGCTGGCCCGCGCCGCCGAGATCACGCAGCGTCTCGCGGAAGGCACTGATCCCGGCCGAGTGCCGGCGCGACTGGCTGGTCGCGAGCAGCACCCCGCGCGTGACGCTCAGTGCGCTGAGCCACATCGCGTCCGCCACGGTCGGGGTCACCGGCTTCTCACTGAGCACCGGGACGCGGGCGCGGATCGCGGCCTCGCTCACCTCCCGGTGCGCCTCGGGGATCGTGACGTTCAGCAGCAGATCGGCCGGCGCCTCGCGCAGCGCGGTGGCCACATCGTCGAAGACCGGCACATCCCAGCCGCGCTCCGCCGCCGCTGCTCGCGCCGCCGAGGGATTGATGTCGACGACGGCCGACGCGCGCAGACCCTCCCTCGCCTGCACGACATCCATCCATGCCCGGCCCATGCCGCCGGCCCCGACCACGATGACGTCGCGCATGGCAGCATCCGTAGATCCCCTGTCCCGGCTCATTCCGGCGGCAATTCGAGCTGGCCGTCGCGCTGCATCGTGATCCGCGGCTGCGCGCGCGGCCGATCCTGGAAGGCCCACCCGACGGCGTTGGCGAGCACCCGCTTGATCTCCGGCTGGTGATAGACGGGATAGTCCTGGTCGCCGGGCGAGAAGTAGAAGATGCGGCCGTGACCGCGCGAGAACGTCATGCCCGAGCGGAAGATCTCGCCGCCGGAGAAGCTCGAGACGAACACCAGTTCGTCGGGTGCCGGTACGTCGAAGAACTCCCCGTACATCTCCTGCGCGGGGATCACGAGCGGATGCGGCACGCCCTCGGCGATCGGATGCGTCGGCGACACCGTCCACACCAGCTCGCGGTCATCGCCCTGCCGCCACCGCAGGGTGCAGGTGGTCCCCATCAGTCGGATGAAGATCTTCGAGAAGTGCGCCGAATGCAGGGGGATGAAGCCCATGCCTCCGAGCACGTGACGGTGCACGCGTTCGACCACCTCGTCGTCCACCGCGTCGTGCTTGATGTGCCCCCACCACAGCAGCACATCGGTCTGGGCGAGCCGTTCCTCGCTCAAACCGTGCTCCGGGTCGTCGAGCGTCGCGGTCTCGACCACGACGTCATCCCCGAGGAGCTCGCGCAGGCCGGCGGCGATCGTGCCGTGCATGGTGTCCGGATAGATCCGCTGCGGAATCTCATCGTGCTTCTCGTGATGGTTCTCGCCCCAGACCAGAACCCGTATCGGTCGCTTCGCAGTCATTCCTCATCCTCTCCATGATCGACATCCCACGCGGTTCTCCCCGCGCGGGCCAGCACCAGGTGTCGCGGTCCGGTGAGCCGGACGGACACCGCACATTCTCGGTCCGCCGCCGACGGGCCCGCGGCGAGCACCACGGTACCCGGGTCCACACTCAGCCGACCGTCGAGCCCGGTCGCGGCCAGGCGCGCGGCCTCGAGCGTGAACCGCACGGTCCGGCGGGCCCCCGCGGGGATGCGGATACGGGCGAAGCCGACGAGCTGCGCCTCCGGACGCACCACCGGGCCGGACGGGTAGGAGGCGTAGAGCTGCACCACCTCCACTGCCGATGCGCCCGTGTTGCGCACGGCGACGACGACCTCGGCGGCCCCGTCGGTGCGGAGGGCGGCCGGCACGTCGATCGACTCGTACTCGACGCGGCCGCGGGTCAGTCCGTATCCGAACGGATAGAGCGGCGTCGGGTCGGCGACCGTGATGCCTGCGTTGTGGCGGCCCAGCGGCGGCTCGAGATACGTGGTCGAGGCCGAGGGCGATCGCGGGATCTGCACGGGAAGCCGCCCGCTCGGAGCGACCCGACCCGAGAGGATGCCGGCGATAGCGCCCGCACCGTCCGCACCCGGGAAGAAGGCCTGCACGATCGCGCGAGCCGCGCCGTACTCCCCCAGTGCATAGGGGCGTCCGGAGACCACGACCAGCACCGTCGGCACGCCCGTGGCGAGCACCGCCAGGACAAGATCGTGCTGGCGGCCGGGAAGCCGCAGGTCGGGGGCGTCGCATCCCTCGCCGGAGGTGCCGGCGCCGAAGAGCCCGGCCACATCGCCGACGACCACCACGGCCACGTCGCTCTCTCGGGCCGCCTTCACGGCGGTGGCGATCTCCTCGGCGTCGTCGAGGATCTCGCAGCCGCGGACGAAGCGCAGCTCGCCGACACCCGGCTCGGTGCGCAGCGCCGCCTCGATCGTCGGGATCGTGATGCCGGGGTCGTGCCCCGGGTACTTCGTGAGCACGTGGTTGGGGAAGGCGTAGCATCCGAGCAGGCTCCGGTACTCGGCAGCGGCCGGTCCGATCAACGCCACCCGGGAGTCGACGGTCAAGGGCAGGATGCCGTCGTCTTCGAGGAGCACGATCGACTCCTCGGCAATCCGGGCCGACAACGCCCGGTTGCGCTCGCTGTCGAGGTCGACGTCCTCCGCCGCGGGCGGCACCGCCGATTCCTCGTCGAGCAGTCCCGCCTCGATCTTGTGCCGCAGATGACGCACCGCGGCGCGGTCGATGTCGCTCTCGTCGACGATGCCCTCGCGGACCAGTCGCGGGAGAGCCGCGAACGCGACGGTGGACGGGAGTTCGACGTCGACGCCGGCGCGGAGCGCGAGTGCGCCGGCCTCGGCGGCATCCGCCGCGACCCGATGCATGGAGACGAGGAACGGGATCGCCCAGTAGTCCGCCACGACCGTGCCGTCGAATCCCCACTCGGTGCGCAGGATGCCGTCGAGCAGCACCCGATTGCCCGTGCTGGGGATGCCGTCCACATCGGTGTAGGAGGTCATCACGCTGCGCGCGCCGCCCTGCCGCAAAGCCATCTCGAAGGGCGGGAGTACGGTGTCGGCGAACTCGCGCGGCCCCATGCTGACCGGTCCGTGATTGCGGGCGCCCCGGGACGCGGCGTAGCCGGCGAAGTGCTTCAGCGTGGCGATGATCCCGGCGCTCTCGAGCCCCGCGACGTACGCGGCGCCGAGCTGTCCCACGAGATACGGATCCTCGCCGAGCGTCTCCTCGACGCGCCCCCAGCGGTAATCGCGCACGACGTCGAGCACCGGCGCCAGGCCCTGGTGCACGCCGATGGCACGCATGTCGTCGCCGATCGCCCGGGCCATCTCCCGCACCAGCTCGTCGTCGAATGTCGCCGCCCAGGCGAGCGGCGCGGGAAAGGCCGTCGCCCCGTATGCGGCGAGGCCGGTCAGGCACTCCTCGTGCACCAGTGCCGGGATCCCCAGGCGCTGGTTCTCCGTCACCTTCCGCTGCAGAGCGCGCAGCTTCGTCACACCGTCGCGCAGGCTGATCGGCGCGGTGCCGAAGACGCGCGTGAGCTGGCCGAGGCCGAGCGCGAACGGGTCGATGACGGCATCCGCGAGATCGTCCGAGAGGCGCGGCGCGAAGGCATCGGCGCTCTCGGTCAGCCACACCGATCCGAGCTGGGCGACCTTCTCCTCGAGAGTGAGCTCGTCGACCAGCGCCTGCGCACGCTCGCGCGCGCTCAGCGTCGGATCGCGCCACCGATGCTGGTCGACGGCGCTCAGCTCGACGGTCATCCCTTGAACGCCCCGTCCATGATGCCCGCGACCATGCGGCGTCCGACGAAGAAGAACACGATGAGCAGCGGCAGAGTCGCCATGAACGAGCCGCCCATGGTCAGCGCCAGGTCGATCGTGCGGTTCGCCTGCAGCTGCTTCAGCGCGATCTGCACCGTGAACAGCTCGGGCGACTTCAGCACGATGAACGGCCACATGAAGTCGTTCCACACCCCGGTGAACGTGATGAGTCCGAGGACGAAAGCGGCCGGCCGCACGACGGGGAACCCGATGCGCCAGAAGATCTGCCAGCTGTTCGCGCCGTCGATGCGCGCGGCGGCCATCAGCTCGTCGTTCAGCGTGGTCGACAGGTGCTGCCGCATCCAGAAGATGCCGAAGGCGCTCGCGAGTCCCGGCAGGATGATCGCCTGGAGCGTGTCGACCCAGTCGAGCCACGAGATGATCAGGTACTGCGGGATCACGCTGAGCTGCGCCGGAACGGTCATCGTCAGGAGCACGATGAGGAACAGGGTGTTGCGGCCCGGGAACTGCAACTTCGCGAAGGCGAATCCGGCGAGCGCACACAGCAGCGCGGTGACGACCGCGACCACGAGCGAGACGATCACGCTGTTCAGCAGCGACTGCAGGAACGGCACGGTCTCGAACACCTTCGCCGCGATGTCGAAGAAGTTGAACCCCGGGTACAGCCGCGGCGGGATCGAGGTGACGGCCGACGCTCCGACCGAGGCGATCACGAACATGTAGTAGAGCGGGAAGACGCTGACCACCACGGCGACGATGAGGAACGCGTAGACGTACCAGCGCACCTTGCCGACCCGGCTGCCGCGGCTGCGACGGCGAGCGGGGACTTCGGGCTTCACCTGCGACACGACGGTCGCCTCCTGGGTCACGTGAGTCATGCGCGTGCCTTCCTGGTGCGGGTGGTCAGGTAGAAGTTGATCAGCGACACGACCACGACGATGACGAACAGCGCCACCCCGATCGCCGAGCCGTAGCCGAACTCGAACTGTCCGAAGCCCTGCTCGTAGAGGAAGAGGGCGAGGGTCTGGCACTGACGACCGCCGCCGCAGGTGAGTCCCGCTTCGGGAGCGACGAGCAGCGGTTCGGTGAAGATCTGCAGTCCGCCGATCGTCGACATGATCACGGTGAAGATGATGATCGGCCGCAGCGACGGGATCGTCAGGTGGATGAACTGCTGCCATCCGGATGCTCCATCGACGGATGCCGCTTCGTACATCTCCCGCGGAAGGGCCTGGAGTCCGGCGAGGTAGAGCAGGGTGTTGTAGCCGAACCAGCGCCACATGACCATCGACGAGATCACGATCCAGGAGCCGAGCTGCGACGACATGAAGTTGACCGCCGGCGCCCCGACGAGATCGAGGACCCAGTTGATGAGTCCGAAGTTCTTGTCGAAGATCTGCGCGAACACCAGCGCGGTCGCGGCGACCGAGGTGATGTAGGGGATGAGCAGGGCCATCCGGAAGAAATTCGCCAGCTTCAGCGTGGCGTGATTCAGCAGGTGCGCCAGGCCGAGTGCCAGCAGCAGCTGCGGGATCGTCGAGATCAGGAAGATCCCGAAGGTGTTGACGAAGGCGTTCCAGAACCGCGGGTCCTGGAAGAGCCGCTCGAAGTTCGCGAGACCGACGAATGTCTGCTCGCCGATCGGGTTCCAGTCGAACAGCGCCACGTAGAAGGTGAACAGCAGCGGGAAGAGGCCGAAGATCGCGAAGATGACGAAGAACGGCGCGACGTAGAGGTACGGAGCGACGCGTTCGGCGAGCGGCTGCCTGATCTTCTGGGTGGGCGGCCGGTCACGCCGGCGGGTCTTCTGGACGGGGATTGCGGTCGCTGTCGCGGTCATGGTCCTACCTCGGTGGGGATGGTGGCCCGCCCTCCCCGGCACGGGCCACCATCGATCGGTTCGGTGGGTCAGCCGCCGATGGCGGCTTTGGCGCTGTCGAGCCCGGTCTTCCATGCGTCAGCCGGTTTGACGTTGCCGGCCTCCATGTCGACCAGGGCGTTCAGCAGCGCGGCACCGATCGCGCTGGTGTCCGGACCGTTGTAGAACGAGCTGAACTCGAGCACCGAGTCGCTCATGGTCGCACCGACCGGCGAGTCGCCGAAGAACGGGTCGGTGTAGTTGCGCACCTCTTCGCTCTCCAGGGCCGCGTTCGCGGCGGGGAAGGTGCCGACCGTCGCGAAATGCTCGGTCTGACCCTCCGGCGACAGCATCGTCTCGATGTACTGCCAGGCTGCCTCGGGGTTGTCGGCCCGAGCCGGGATCGCGATGACGCTGCCACCCCAGTTGCCGCCCACGCCGGGGATCGACGCGATGCGCCACAGTCCCTCGGTGTCGGGGGCGTCGGTCTTGAAGCCGGACAGCATCCACGAGGGAGCCGTCGTGACGGCGAACGCGCCGTTCGCCTTGCCGGGCGCCCAGCCCGACGACCAGGCGGGGATGCTGGCGCTGATGCCGGCGTCGTAGGTGCGCACGGCGACGTCGAACGCCTCCTCGACCTCGGGGTTCTTGTCGTAGATCAGCTCGCCGTCGGGCGAGTAGTACTTCTCGCTCACCTGGTTCACGGTCGAGAAGAACACGCTCGTCTCGACGTTGTCGACGAAGGGCTCACCGGTCGCGGCAGTGTACTTCTCACCCATCTCGATGAACTTGTCCCAGGTCGACCACATCTCGGCCACCTCGGCCGGGTCGGTCGGGAGGCCTGCTGCCTCGAACAGGTCGGCACGATAGGCGAAGCTCAGGCCTCCCACATCGGTCGGGATCCCGATGATCGAGCCGTCCTCCGCAGTCGCTCCGTCGATCGCCCAGTCGAGGTACTCGTCGCCGATGTCGTCGCCGCCGAGGGTGCGCAGGTCGACGAAGTTGCCCGGGTTCTCGACGAACTTGGGCAGGTCGTCGTTCTGGATCATGACGAGATCGGGCACGCGACCGCCGGCGAGGGCGGCGGTGAGAGCGGTGGCCGTCTCGGTCGTGCTGCCGACCTCGCTCAGCTTCACCTTGGCGTCGGGGTTCTTCTCCAGGTACCGGTTGACGGAATCCTTCTGCCCGATGCCGGTGAACGACCAGAACTCGAACTCGGCGTTCGGATCACCGGATCCGGAGTCCGATCCGCCGGATGAGCATCCGGAGATCAACAGCGCGAATGCGCCGATCGCTGCGACGGGCAGGGCCAGTTTGCGACGGTTCACAACAGCTCCTCTTCTTCGGGGACATGTGAGTGCGGGGCGAGCGGATACTCGCTGAGAGATCGATCTCTCGTTCGGGTCACAGTAGCCAAGATCGAGAGACACGGCAACCCTGGCGATCGAGATGGCCGCAGTGGGGGCAGTGCACTGCGGTGGGCGATATTTTGCAGCGGGACTCGCGGACGATCATCCGATTTCGTGCAATGATCTCTTCAATCAGAGATCGATCTTCGATCCACCACCTACCTCGCGGAGAGAGCCATGGTCAGACCCACCATCGTCGACGTCGCGCAGGCCGCAGGGGTCTCGCGCGCCACCGCGGCGCGCGTCCTGGCCGGCGCGACGAACGTCGACCCGGCGATGACCCTGTCGGTCGAGCGGGAGGCGCAGCGCCTCGGCTACGAGACGAACTTCGCCGCGCGGGTGCTCCGCGGCGGTCGCGCCGGCGCCGTGGGCCTGGTGATCGCCTTCGAAGAGCTCGGCAGCCACAGCGGAACCTTCTTCACCGCCGTGCTCAAGGGCGCGGCCAAAGGCCTGTCGGCGGGCGCGGTGCAACCGGTGCTCCTCCCCGCGGATGAGGAGGACCTCGACCGCATCCCGCGCTTCCTGCGCTCCGGCGCGCTCGACGGCGCCATCGTGATCCTGCAGCACGAGATCACTCACCTGGTGGAGCGGCTGGCCGACTCGCCCGTTCCGATCGCCTGGGTCGGACGCCCGCACGCCGACATCGGCCCCGACCCCATCGTGATCGACTCGGACAACTACGGCGGCGGCGTGCTCGCCGCCCGGGCCCTCGTCGAGGCGGGACGCCGGTCGATCGGGATCATCACCGGCCCGCTCGATCTCGAACAGGCCAGGGACCGGACACGCGGGTGGACCGACGAGCTCGCCCGACACGGCATCGCTCCGGGCCCGATCGTGCACGGAGACTTCACGCTCGACAGCGGCACCGCGGCGATGGCGCGGCTGCTGCAGCGAGCACCCGACCTCGACGGCATCTTCGCGTCGTCCGACCTCATGGCCGCGGGGGCGCTGCGCGTACTGCAGGCCGCGGGGCGTCGGGTTCCGACAGACGTGTCGGTCGTGGGCTTCGACGACATCCTCATCGCCGGCACCTCCGATCCGCCGCTGACCACGGTGCGCCAGCCGCTCGAGGAGATGGGCCGGGCGGCGGCCGACACTCTTCTCGCCACCATCCGCGGGCTGCCGGCCGAGAAGGAGCAGCTGCTGCCGACCTCCCTGATCCTCCGTGAATCGCTCTGACGTCCGGCACACTCCTCCGCGCCGCAAGGTGCTGATCAGTACGGATGCCGCGAACGAGGCCGACGATCAGTTCGCGATCGTGCACGCACTGCTCTCGCCGGTGCTCGACGTGCGCGGAGTGCTGCCGGCGCACTTCGGTCGCGAGGGCAGCAGAGCGGCGTCGCGCGCCGAGGTCGAGCGGCTCCGCAGCCGGATGGGGGCGTCGGGGGATGTCGCGGTCGCCGAGGGCGCCGACGGCCCGCTGCCCGACGCGCGAACACCTCGCCCCTCCGCGGCATCGCGGCTGATCATCGATGAGGTGTACTCCGACGAGCGGCGGCTGTGCATCGCCGTGCTCGGCCCGCTCACCGACGTGGCCTCCGCACTCCTGGAGCACCCCGAGCTCGTCGCGGCCGATCCCCTCGTGGTGTGGGTGGGCGGTCCTCCCTACGAGGGGTTCGCGGGCTACTCCCCCGAGTTCAACCTCGTGAACGACGTACCGGCCGCCGAGGTCGTCTTCGCCTCCGGTGTCGAGATCTGGCAGATCCCGATGCCGGTGTACACGATGATCGGCGTCGGGCACGCCGAACTCCACGAGCGCCTCTCCGGCACCAGCACGCTCGGCGACTACCTCGTGGATCAGCTCATCGCGTTCAACGCGACCGTCGAGTACGGACCGCTGGACTTCCGCTCGCTCGGCGACAGCCCCGCGATCGGCGCGCTCCTGAATCCGCTCGGCGCACGCTGGAGCCTGCGTCCGCCGCCGCGGTTCACGGCCGACGCGCAGATCGACGGGGTGCTCGACGTCGACCGGCGCATCCGCGTGTGCGAGGCGTTCGACACCCGCTGGCTGATCGAGGACATGTTCGCGAAGCTGCGCGCGTTCGGCACCGACGGCTGATCAGGCTTCGCGGTCGTCGACCGGCATGCTCTCGGCATGTTCTTGCCGAGACGAGATCAGTCGAGCTCCGGGAGCATCACTGTCGAATGATCGTTCTCGCCGGCGGCGATGCGGTCCGCGCGCTGAGCGAGGAAATCCGCGAGGAGCGCATTGACGGCGGGGTCGATACCCGCCTCTGCCAGGCGCCGAAGCTCGTCTTCGGCGTTGCGAAGAATGTCCGCTCTCTGTATGCGTGAGCGATCCGAGTCCGGCATCAACTGTTCTCTGCCGCGGGATCGCTCCACGCATCACCGCCGTGTCGAGCGTCGGCGGGATACCGGCCAGGCCTCGTCTTCTCCGCAGCTGAGGGCATCGGTACCGACTCGCCGGCGGTGTCGACGGCTGTGCGCCCGAGCCCGTCCTGACCGGCACGCTCGCCTCGCAGGATGCGAAAACTACCCATGGAATGACCACCCTTGAACTCACTGGAGGAGTCAAGTCGGGGTCTGGGACCTGAGTCGTCTGCTACCCGCGTCAGGCTGGAAAGCAGATCACATCCACCATACGCCTGTCTCGCGATGGCGCCTCCGCGAACGCACTGTTCCGGCGGCACGGATGTGTACGATGAGAGAACGGCACCGAGACCCAGCGCCTGGTCAATTGCGACAAACAGGCAGGAAACCATGGGACCGGCATTGCCAGGTGACGACCGAGACGCATTCGTCCGCGCAGTCTCCCATCTCTCCGCCGCCACGGGCGCGAGCGCAGACCTGTGCGGCCCCTTCGTCGACGCGATGCAGGTATCCGGCGGAGTGGTCTCCACTCTCGGTCGGCCGCTGGGCAACCAGACGGTGTGCGCCAGCAGCACACTCGCCGCGCGGATCGACGAGATCCAGATCGATCTCGGCGAAGGACCCTGCTGGGAGGCCCTCCGCACCCGCCGCCCTGTGCTGGAACCGGATCTGCGTCACCACGGCGGAGACGCCTGGCCCGGAGCGCGCGAGGCGCTGCGGCAGCTCGACGTCCAGTCGCTGTTCGCCTTCCCACTGTTCGTCGGAGCGCTCGATGTCGGAGTCGTCGACCTGTATTCGACAGCGCGGCGAGATCTGACTTCGGAAGACGTGCAGGATGCGACCGTGCTCGCGACCATCACGGCCCGTGTCGTCCTCCGGCGTGCACTCGACGCCATCGACGATGCCGAGGAGGGTGCATCCCCCGGGCCCTACTCACAACGTGAGGTGCACCAGGCGACCGGCATGGTGGCGGCCCAGCTGAAGATCAGTCCGAAGGATGCACTCGTCGTCCTTCGAGGTCACGCCTTCGCCAACGGGCACAGCGTGCGTGAGGTCGCATCCGACGTCGTGGCCCGCCGCACCACCTTCGAGCCCTGACAGTGCCGGTCTAGACTCCAGCTATGAGGACGCGCGAGGACCATCTGCTGCAGACCGTCTCTGCGCTGGCCGACTCACTCGTCGCCGATTTCGCCGTCGTCGACGTGCTGCAATTGCTCGTCGACGAGTGCACGGCGCTCTTCGACGCGTCGGCCGCCGGCATTCTCCTGAAGAGTCCGGACGGAGAGCTCGAGGTGATCGCATCGACCAATGAGCGCAGCGAGTTCGTCGGGCTCATGCAACTCCGGGCAGGTGACGGCCCCTGCGTGGAAGCGGTCACCACGGGTCAGGTCGTGTCCGTCCCCGACCTCGCCCAGGCGGCGGACCGGTGGCCGACGTTCGCCGCGGATGCCCGCCGATCCGGGTATGCGTCGCTGCACGCGATCCCGATGCGTCTGCGGCAGTCGACGATCGGATCACTCAACCTTTTCGGCGACCGCGTCCGCGCGCTGAACGAACCCGATGCGATCGCAGCCCGAACCTTCGCAGACATCGCGACGATCAGCATCCTCCAGCAGCGCCTCGTCGAGGAATCGTCCCTCGCCCAGGCGCAGCTTCAGCGAGCTCTCGACAGCCGTGTCGTCATCGAACAGGCCAAGGGCTACCTCGCCCAGAGCCATGGCCTCGATATGGACGCGGCCTTCCAGCGACTGCGCGCCCATGCCCGATCGACCCGGACCCGGTTGTCGGACGTCGCCGAAGAAGTCGTCGCCGGTCGTCTCGCACTCTGAGGTCTGCAGCAAGCACAGGACCCGCGCGGCACCGAGGCGGCTCGCGGACCGATCGATCCCGCGTTCGCCAAGCTGCGCGCGTTCGGCGCCGACGGCTGATCAGGATCCGGTGACCAGCGCCCGCAGCACCTCGACGGGCAGCTTGGGTGAGCGGTCGGCGCGCAGCAGCCCGTTCGCCTCCTGCATCGTGTCGGTCAGCTGCGTGTAGCAGAAGCCGGTGACGACCGGCATGTCAGCGGCTCGCTCCCTTGCGCGGCTTGAGAAATGCATCGGGCTCGCGCTTCTCGCGTTTTGCCGCGCGCTTTTCCTTGATCGACAGTTGAGGAGCCTTTTTTGCTCCGCGTGTGTGTGGTGATTTACCGGACATGGTATCCCGCTTCCCCTTTTCGGCTGGCGCATCAACCATTGACCATAGCCGCTTTCCAGGGGAAGTCAAATTGGTCCATGTTCGCCGTTCAGGCCCGCGATATCGCCGAAGAATGCGTTTGTGGCAGGCCGGGCAACTCAACGCGTGACGCGAAAAAGCGATGGGCGAAAGCCCTGGACAAAATGCTACCGGTTGGTGGCGATTTGCATTTTCCGTGGGTGCGGCTATGGTGAGGGTCAGAACCATTCTCGCGTCGCAGCAGCGCGCTTTTTTTGCACCCGAGGAGCAATCATGACAGCCCGCACAGCCCGCGAGGTCACGGTCGACACCCCCGCGAGCGTCAGGAAGCACCTCGAGCAGCACCTCCGGGAGCGTCGGATCCTCGACGGCGCCGAAGCCGGAGGAGGGACCTGGTATCTCCGCCGGGCGCCTTGAGAGGGCCGGCTCCACCCGTGAGCTGCCAACCCGTCGGAAGTGACGTGAGGCTGAGACAGTTCGTGGCGACCGCTCGAGAGCGATCCGAGCCTCTACCCGAACCGCCTCACTGTCAGCCCCCGGAACGTGCTCGACCCGTCACGCGAGAAGAGCCGGACGCGGTTGTCTCCGTCGAGGGGGAACACGCGGTGCGAGTGCACCGCGCGACCGTCAGCGATGAACATCTCGACGCTGGTGCGATCGACGAGGATCCGCAGGGCCAGCCGCCCCGTCGACGAGTCGACCGGAGTCTGCGTCTCGCCGGCGGTCGGATTGATCGTCGAGCTCCGATTGACGTACGCGTACCCGCCGGACACATGCGCTCCTGCCGCGACATGACGCCAACCTCCGGGTGAGCGGCATACCTCGATTCCGACGCTCGCGGGCGGCACCTCCGGGTCCCAGACGATCTCGCAGGTGACATCGTAGGTGGATTCCTGAAGATCGAGATCGTACGTTCCCGAGACCTCGATGTCGCCCAGGTCGTGCGTGTGCGATACGTAGTCGCCGAGGGCAGCTGTCGGGGTCGAAGCGAGGTAGTAGCCGTCGCCTCCCTTCTTCAACCGGATGTCGCGGACGATCATGTCGTCGCCGTTGTAGCCGTCCGTGACGAGAGTCGGCGTGTTGTGCGGGTAGTCCCAGAAGTTGGCCCAGCCCAGGGCTCGACGCAGCGTCGGATCCTCCTTCCCCGTCTCGTCGTGATGCGGGTAGGTGACCGCGCCGTAGAAGTCGAAGCCGTAGTCGAGCCATTCCGGCTCATCGCGGTCGGGCACGAACGCGGAACCGTCGAAGCTGCCAGTCCAATAGGCGTAGGTGGCAGGAAGACCCCGGTGCTTGGCGTTCCCGCTGGTTCCGAGAATCCAATGCGAGGATCCGTCATCCGCCATCATCCGGAAGATGTCCGGGCACTCGAGGATGCCGATGTCGGTCCGTACGAACTCCCCGACGCGCTCCCAGGAGCGCAGGTCAGCCGAGACGTAGAAGCCCAGAGCGTGCCCTTCGGCGTTGACCATGAACCAGCGGTCTCGGTCGGCGTCCCAGATCACCTTGGGGTCGCGGAAGTCCAGCACGCCCGGGTTGGCGAGCACAGGCTCGATGCCTCCCGGGAGGAAGGATCGACCGCGATCCGTGGAGTACCAGAGGAACTGCGCCTGCCCGCCCTCGGGCGCCTGGGTGATGAGGGCGATCACGGCCCCCGCCCCGTATCCCGCCGTGTTATCCTCATCGACGACCAAGGATCCCGACCAGCAGTCGCCGTTCCCGTCGCTGAACTTGGGGATCGCCTCGCCCCGGTCCTCGAAGACGACGTGGTCGCGAGTGGTGGCGCGGCGCCACGACGTACCGGCTCCTCCCTCAAGGTAGTCGGCGTTGTAGAGGTAGTAGTAGTGATACTCGCCGTCGAGGTAGATCGGCCGCTGAGGATCGTTCTTCCAGTTGTCGGGAACGCTGAAGTGGTACGTCGGTCGCATACGCGATCATCCTTTCGATGGTGAGAGCAGCTCGGCTCCCGCGAGTTCGTCCTGCCATGGCAGATCAGCACCGGCCCGGGAGACCGTGATGGCCGCGGCACGAGCCGCACGGCGGCCCAGCCACTCGAGCCTCGTCCGATCGAGATCGCGATCGGACAGCGCCAGCACGTCGGCGATCAGCGAGGTCATGTATGTGTCTCCGGCCCCGATCGTGTCGATGACCGGCACGATGGACGCAGCGATCGATACGGCGGCGGCCTCAGCCGTGAGCATCGATCCGCCCTCCCCGCGCGTGATCACCACCAACCGAGGTCCGAGGGCACGGACGCGATCACTCACCTCGGTGGGCGACAGCCTCGGATACAGCCACTGAGCGTCTTCATCGCTCATCTTCACGATGCCCGCACGCGCAGCCATGTCCTCGAAGTCTGCGAGCGTCTCGGCGTGGGTGCCGAGCAGGGCCGGGCGGATGTTCGGGTCGAACGTGACGAGGCGGGCTCCGAGCCGATCCAGATGCGCAATCACGGTCGCGCGTCCCGGGTGCAGGAAGGCGCCGATCGACCCCGTGTGCACGACGACCGGTGACACCGCCAGCGGCGCAGCGCCGGGATTCCACTGCACATCGAAGAGGTAGGACGCCGAACCGTCATCGCGCAGAGTCGCGGTTGCCGTGGACGTGGGCCGATCCGAGAACGATTCAGCCAGGACACGCACCCCCGATCGTTCGAGATGACGCGCGATCCGACTGCCCCGCGGGTCTCGTCCGAGGTCGGTCAGCAGTGCGACGTCGATGCCGCGGCGGCCGAGCCCCAGGGCGACGTTGGCGGGGCTGCCGCCCGGATGCTCCGTCGCCGAGCCGCCACCCTCGACGATGTCGACGAGCGCCTCGCCGACGACGAGGACATCAACCGGTTCGGCCGGGGCGCCGATCATCCGCGATCCAGATCGGTGATCACCAGCGAGTCGATCGTCGCACCGAGCCGATCCGCGCCGATGCGGACGCCGATGCGCTCGTCCGCGGTCACGATCTGTTCGCTGATCGTGACCGCGCCTCCGTCGGCGAACACCTCGACGGAGGTGGTGTCGACCCAGATGTCGAGATCGAGCACCCCGTCGCGCAACTCGACCGGTGCCCGGGAGACGAGTCCGTAGGAATCCGAGAAGGAGGTGTTCGACGTTCCGGATCGATCCACCGTCAGCACCCCCTCGTCGTATCGCACCACGATGGCTTCGCCCCGCTCCGCTCCGGCCCGGACGTGCAACTCGATTGCCGCCCCGGCGGGGCGGATCGTGGTTTCGATGCGCCGCGCGGTCCCCCGCGTCTCCTCAGGCAGCCCGAACCCGGCCACCGGGATCGGCGTCGCCTCACAGGAGAAGACTGCCGGGCGATCGAGCTCGACGGCGGGCGACTGCAAAAGCACATCTCCGCGAAGCGAGAGCCGTCGCGGAAGCGCCATGCTCCCGCGCCATGGGTGCGTCGGCACTTCGCGGGCGTACGACCAGTTGTCGAGCCAGGCGAGCATCACCGGTCCGTCCAGACCGCTGAAGGTGACGCCGGCATAGTAGTCATGCCCGTGGTCGAGCCAGTCCCAGCGCGACGCGGTGAACGTCATCCCGTCGAAGTCGCCGACGATGTACTGCATGCCGGAACCCCCGCCCGGATGCCCCGGATTCACGGATAGGGCCAGCACCCACCTGTCGCCCACCGGGAAGAGGTCGGGGCATTCCCACATGCCCTCCGGCGCGCCGAACGGACCGAACACGCTCAGCGGCTTCCACTCGCGCAAATCATCAGACCGGAAGAGATGCACCTGCCGGTCGAGCGCCTCCACTGCGACGAGGATCCACTTCCCGTCATGGCGGAACACCTTCGGGTCGCGGAAGTCGGGGGTACCGCGATCGAGCACGATGCCGTGCTTGGTCCACGTGTAGCCGCCGTCCGCGCTGTGGGCGAGCGCCTGCGCTTGCCCCTGATCCGTCGCCGACGTGTACAGCGCGATCAGAGGAGGACGGCCGTCGGTGCCGAGACCGGACGAGTTCGACGCATCGAACACGATCGAGCCGGAGAACACCTGCTCGTCGTCATCGAATCGCAATGCCACGGCGTGCTCCTGCCACGTGAGCAGGTCGGGGCTGGTGGCGTGCCCCCAGCTCATGTTCCCCCAGTCCGCCGACTCGGGGTTGTGCTGGAAGTACAGGTGGTAGAGGCCGTCATGGTGGATGAGACCGTTCGGATCGTTCATCCAGTTCTCGGCGGGAGCGAAGTGGGCCTGCGGGCGGCTGGTCGCGTCGGTGAGGGGCGTCGTCATTGCGTGGTTCTCAGTTTCGAATCGTGGTGGTCGTCGTGGTGCGGATCAGCGAGATCGGGATGGGCGATCACTCGAAGCCGTCCTGGCTGTACCAGTGCGTCGAGGAGACGAACCGGTGCTCCGGCCGCTCCTGCGCGGGCGATCGCCCCTCCGTGATCGTGTGGATCAGTGCCCGGACGCGGGCGCGATCTTCCCGATCGAACGGAGTGCGCCGGAGCGGATCGGGGGCGGCCGAGACGAGCAGCCGCGTGTACGGGTGCTGCGGCGCGTCCATCACTTCGGCACTCCGCCCGCCTTCGACGAGCGCTCCGCGGAGCATGACGATCGTCGTGTCTGCGACGAACCGCGCGGAGGCGAGATCGTGGGTGATGTAGAGGATCGAGATGCCGCGCTCGTCGCGGAGGCGCTTCAGCAGCTGCAGCACTCCCATCCGCACGGACACGTCGAGCATGGAGGTGGGCTCGTCGGCGAGGATCACCTTCGGGTTCACGGCCAGAGCCCGGGCGATCGCCACACGCTGGCGCTGCCCTCCGGACAGCTCGTGCGGGTGCCGATCGAGCAACGTGGGGTCGAGCTCGACCGATCGCATCAGGTCAGCGGCCTCTTCGCGTCGCTGCGCGGCGGAGAGGTCGGAGTAGATGGCCAGCGGGCGCTCGAGGAAGTGGCGGATGCGCTTCGTCGGGTTCAGGGATCCGAACGGATCCTGGAAGACCATCTGCACCGCGTTCCGGTAACGCCGTGACGCGCGCCGCGGCTCGTCGCGGAGCACATCGATGCCCTCGACCACCAGTCGTCCGTCGGACGGCTGCTCGAGTCGCGCCAGGATGCGGGCGATCGTGCTCTTGCCGCTGCCGGATTCTCCCACCAGCGCCATGATCTCCCCGGCATGCAGGTCGAAACTCGCGCCGTCGACGGCTCTGGTGCTGCGCCGCGCGAACATCGATCCTGCCGTGAAGTCCTTCGTCACGTCGCGGAGCGATACCACCACGTCGTCCTTCGCGGCCGGATCCGGCACGGTTCCGTCCACCGCGTCGGACGCCACCGGCTCCGGCGCTGGCTCCGAAGGATCGCGCTTGACCGGTGGGAAGGCATCGATGAGCTGCCGCGTGTACTCGTGCTTCGGTCGGGCGTACACCTCGGCAGACTCCCCGACTTCGAGCAGGACGCCGTGACGCATGACGCCGAGCCTCTGACTGATCTCGACCATCAGAGACAGGTCGTGCGTGATGAAGAGGATCGCGAACCCGAGGCGGGCCTGCAGCTCCTTGATCTCGTTGATGATCTCCTGCTGCACGACCACGTCGAGAGCGGTGGTGGGCTCATCCATGATCAAGAGGTCCGGCTCGAGTGCCAGCGCGATCGCGATCACTGCGCGCTGGCGCATGCCCCCGGAGAGCTGATGCGGGTACGACGTCATGCGGTCGGGGTCGATGCCCACGAGCTCGAGCAGTTGCCGCGCCCGATCGCGCGCCTCAGCGCGTTTCATCCTCCGATGCGTGGTGAAGACGTCGACGATCTGATCCCCGACCGTCATCACGGGGTTCAGGGAGTTCATCGCGCTCTGGAAGACCATCGAGACGCGGTTCCAGCGGAAAGCGCGCAGCTCCTCCCCGTGCAGACTGTCGATGTCGACGTCGCCGCAACGGATCGATCCCGACACGATGCGGCCGTTGCCGCCGAGGAGCTTGAGGATGGCGTTCGCGATCGTGCTCTTGCCGCTACCCGATTCTCCGGCCAGGCCGAACGTCTCGCCCCGGCGGATCGAGAAGGACACGTCCTCCACAGCGGTGACGGACCGTCCGTTCACGTCATAGGCGATGGTGAGCTCGCGCACGTCGAGGATGACGTCGGCCGCGTCCGGCTGCTGTGTGCTGCTCGCGGGCGCGTGCGGTGTGGTGATCATCGCCGACGGTCCTTTCTCTTGGTCCGTCCGGCGAGTCGAGGGTTGGTGATCTCGTCGACGGCGTAGTTGATGAGGGCGAGCGCGAACGCGACGAGGGCGATGGCGACACCCGACGGGATGAAGGTCCACCAGGTGCCCCGGATCAGTGAGCCCTCGATGCTCGCCCAGTAGAGGTTGGTACCCCAGCTGATGGCCGAGACGTCGCCGAGCCCGAGGAACTCGAGACCCGCCTGAGCGCCGATGCCGAAGATCACACAGGCGAGGAAGGTGCTCATCACGATGGACGCCATGTTGGGCAGCATTTCCCGGAACATGATGGTCAAGGGCCGCTCACCGGTCACGACCGCCGCATCGGTGTAGTCCTTCCCACGCAGGGAGAGTGCCTGCGAGCGGACGACGCGAGCGGACCCCGCCCACCCCGTCGCGACCAGCACCACCACGATCGTCCCGGGTCCCGGCGGCAGGAATGCGGCGAGGATGATCAGCAGCGGCAGCCCAGGGATCAGCAGGAAGATGTTCGTCACCACCGACAGCACGTCGTCGACCACCCGTCCGAAGAAGGCCGACACCAGACCGACCAGCAGGCCGATGAGGGTCGCAAGTGCTCCGACGGTGAAGCCGATGCCGAGCGAGCTCTGCGATCCCCAGATCAGAAGAGCGAGGACATCCTCGCCCTTCGCCGTGGTGCCGAGGAGGTGCGCCAACGACGGCGCCTCGGAACCCTCGACGACGGAGGCGCGGGGATTGCCGGGTGCCAGCAGCGGTGCGGCGATGGCGACCACCACGAAGAGCGCCAGGATGATCAAGCCGATCATGGCGCGCCGGTCGCGGAGCAGACGCGCGAGCAGGTGATCGCGGTAGACCGGGCTCTTCACCGGGACGCCGGGACGCGAAGTCGTCGCGGTGGAGAGCATGCTCGATCCGGAGTTCTGTACGGACATGATTACCTCACTCGCACACGCGGGTCGAGCCGCACGTAGAAGATGTCGATCAGGAAGTTGGCGACCAGCACTGCGGCGGTCAGGGTGAGGAAGATACCCTGCATGAGCGGGTAGTCCAGCGCCTGCACGGCCCGGAGCAGCTGGTAGCCGATGCCGGGGTAGGCGAACACCACCTCGGTGAGCAGCGCGCCACCGACCACGAAGCCGATCGACATACCGAAGGCGGTCACCGAGGGCAGCATGGCATTGCGGGCCGCGTAGCGGTACATGATGCGCCGCTCGGTCAGTCCCTTCGCGCGCGCCATCGTGATGTAGTCCTCGGCGGCGGTGCCGATCATGGTGTTGCGCATGCCCAGCATCCATCCGCCGATCGAGACCGCGACGATCGTCCCGGCGGGGAGGACGAGGTGGAACAGCAGGTCGCCGATGAACTCGCCGCTGAACGACGGGACAGTGCCCAACGTGAACGCCTGACCGATCGGGAACCACTTCAGGCTGACGGCGAACAGGTACAGCGCGATCATCGCGATGAAGAAGTAGGGGAACGATCCGGTGAACACCAGCAGTGGCGGGAAGATGGTGTCCAGCGCGCCGCCGCGACGCCAGGCGGCCCAGATGCCCAGCAGGTTGCCGAGGAGGAACGAGATCACCAGCGCGGTTCCGCCGAGCAGGATCGTGTAGCCCAGTTGAGCGCCGATCACCTGCACGACAGGAGTGGGGAATTGAGAGATCGACAGGCCGAGATTGCCGCTGAAGACATCCCCGATGTATTGGATGTACTGCTGCCACACCGGACGGTCGTCGAGACCGAACAGGTGCCGGAACTGCGCGATCTGATCATCCGTCAGGTTCTGCATCTGACCGAGCATGCGGCCGACGGGGTCGCCCGGCATCAGACGCGGGAGCAGGAAGTTGATCGTGAGGGAAGCCCAGAACGCGATCAGGTAGTAGCCGAGTCTACGGAGCACGAAAGCCATCAGACGCCTCTCAACGCGGTCGCCGCTGATCGCGGGTGGGGAACGGGTGGCCGGTGTTTCCGGACGAGTCCTGGTACCAGTACGCCACCGAGGACACGTCGTCCGAGCGCTCGACGAGGTCGGGCCCGACCTGTCCGATCTGCTGCACGGTGACGCGAAGATCGGTGTGGAAGTAGATGGGGTCGGGTTCGTGCCAGCGGTACATGCCGTGCATCGGAGCCATCGCGGTCGCGTACACCGCCTGCTGGGATTCATCACGCGTGATGTAGGTCGGGTATCCCACATACGGCGCGCTGTAGGTGAGTACCTGCGGCTCGACCTCGGACGACAGCCGATCCTGGAACGCCCATGCACCGCCGTAATAGTCTTCGATGCCGGTGCCGCAGATCGTCGGGTACTCCGTGTCGCCGTCGACGTAGAACTTCATCTCGCCCTCGCCCCACCAGTAGCGCTCCAGCGCGACGATCGTGAGGTACGAGCCGAGGAAGATCCCGCGGCCGGTGATCCCGTCGACCAGCGTGTAGTCCTCGGCGATGCGGGTCGGGTTCTCACGGCGGAACTCGGCGTGGAACCGCAGCTCGGGCACCGCGGCGGGCTCTGGGATCTCGATCCAGTCGATCTGGAAGAAGAAGCCTTCGACATCCACCGGATGCTGGTTCTCGACCGTGATCCTTGCCCCGTCGCGGAACGGCATCCGGAAATAGGAGTTCATGCCGCTGGTGGGCGCGACCAGCACCTGCGACGAGGTGACGAGACTGCGCTGACCGTTGCCGTTGCAGAAGAAGTCGCCGAGGGGGACCTCGACGGAGGGGACGTCGGATCCGTCCCAGTACATGCGCAGCACCAGGTCGCGCAGCACGAAGCCCACGGCGCGGGTGTGGTGGGTCACGGTGAACCAGATGTGCCGGATCTCCCCCGCCCCCGCGGCATCCGCCAGCGTCACCGTCTCACCGGCGGGAATCGTCAGGCAGGGCGCGCCCTTGCGCCCCGGTCCGAGTGCGGACACCGCCTTGCCACCGCCACCGCGCTCGGCGGTGCGATTCTCGGCAGTGAAAGCACGGGATCGATCACCGCGGTCGAGTGCCCGCTCGGCATCGTGCAGGAATGAATGGTTCATCGGTCCTCCTCGGGACGCGCTTGCAGAGAATGGATGTGGCCGGGAGCGACGTCGATGGCTCCCTCTTCGACGAACACAGCGAGCTGGTCACCGGCCATGTCGTAGCCGCGGAAGGTGATCGCCTTCTCTCCGTCGAGGTAGACCCTGGTCACCTCACCATCGAATTCGATCGAGAGACTGACGTCGTCGCCTGCGGGCACGAACGGACGCATGTCGAAGGGTGCGTCCGCGCCGAACCTGTCCAGGCGATCGATCCGAACGCGTCGGAGCGCAGGCTCGAAACGCAGGGAGGAGCCGTGCCGCCGATCGTCGTCGGTGCGCAGCTCGATGCCGAAGATCTTCGTCCCGTACGCGGGGGTGAGCACGAGATCGACGACACCGGCGTACGGCATGACGCCGAGGCTTTGTGTCGCATAGCCATGGGCGGATGCGACTTCCACGGCGTCGAACGCCGCTACGGGCGCATCGGCTCGAGCGATCAGTGCGTCTCTGGCCCGCTGCACGGGGTGCACGAGAAGACGTCCGTCCGCGGCTGCGGTGAGTTCGTGCATCACGAGGTCGCCGCCCCAGAGCCAGGCGGCCCCGTCCTTGCCCGCGGTGTAGTTGGGGCACCAGCCGACCAGGTAGCGTCGATCGCCGTCCGACATGGTCTTGGCGGCGTAGAGGCCGAGGCCGTCGAGTTCGTCGTCGTCCGGAGCCGTCCAAGGACCGGCGAGCGTCGGCGCGGTCCGGTAGCGGGTGACCGTGCGGTCGGTCAGCGTCGAATAGACGAGATACCAGAGCTCTCCCATCCGGAACAGATCCGGGCACTCGTGCACGGAGAACAGATCGGAAGCCCAGAGCGGATCCCCGAGGCTCCAGCGCTCGCCGTCGGGAGAGGTGGCCTGAGCGGTCACCCCTCGACGGAGCGCCGGCCCGTCGATGCTCTGTGCGACGATCAGCATGCGGAAGCAGTCGGCCTCGCCATCCCAGAACACGAACGGGTCGCGCCACTCGTGTCGGTCGTAGCGCGATTCGTCGGCGACGAAGGCGAAGGAGGAGTCCTTCGTCCAGGAGACCAGGTCGGGACTCGTCGCGCGGAGGATCGTCTGATGCCGACCGCCGTTCGCCAACTGCCAGCCGCTGAATCCCGTGTAGTAGGCGTGGAACTCCTCCCCCACGCGCACGATGCTGCCGGTCGCCGTGGAGTGATCGGCGTCGCGGATCCCACCCCGAGTGATGGCGACTCCGACCTCTTCGACGTCCACCAGATCATCTGTCGCGAGGTGCCACCAGTCGGTCTCGATTCGGTCGTGCGTATCGTCGGCGTACCGCTTGAGGTAGAACACGTGGAACGTGCCCTCCCAGTAGAAGGGGATCGTGTCGCCGACGCGGGCGTGCGGCGGCTTGAAAGTGCGAGGCATCTCGAGTCTTCCTGAGGGTGCGGACGGAGCGAGGGGTCCCGGTGGCGGCGCGCAGACGCCGCCACCGGTGGCCCTCAGTCGCGCGGGCGGATGTTCGTCAGCACCACCACGGTGCTCGAGACACCGGACGACAGCGTCGCGTACGGGTCCTCCTCGCTCGGCCAACCCACGAAGTTGGTGCTGTTGTATGCGCCCCACTCCGGGCCGGGGAACAGCGGGATGGTCGGCGCCGACTCCGAGTAGACGGCCTGCAGCTGATCCATCACCGCTGCCTGCTCCTCGTCGGTCGTGGCGGCCGCGAACTGATCGAGCAGCTGGTCGGCCTCTTCGCTGCAGAAGCGCTGGAAGTTCTGCGTCGCCTCTTCGCCCACAGGCTTGACCGTGCGGCACGACATCGCGCTGCGGTAGTACTCGAACGGAGTGACGCCCGCGCCGCTCCAGGCGATGTTGCCCTGGAATGTACCGCCGAACAGCGCCTGGTTGATCTGCGACCAGTCCTGCACCTTCAGCGGGGCGCTGATGCCGAGCTCCGTCATGTTGTCGGAGATCACCTGAGCGACCGCGATCCAGTCGGTCGAGGCAGACCCGACACCGATACTGAACTCGAGCGGCGCACCGTCGGGAGTGACACGCATTCCGTCGGCGCCGCGTGCGTAGCCGGACGAGTCGAGCAGCGCATTCGCGGCATCCACGTCGTAGGTCGTCCAGTCGCACTGCGAGACCAGGTCCTCATCGCGCCACGCGTCGTAGGCGTCGCTCAGACCGGTGCAGTCGGAGGGGTGCGTGTAGCCGTTCATACCCTTCGCGACCACGGCCTCGCGATCGATCCCCATGCTGATCGCCCTGCGGAGATTCACGTCATCGTAGGGACCCTGCGCGGTGTTCAGAGTCAACGCGATGGTGGATCCGACGGCCGGGAACCAGTAGCCGCGGTGCTCGGGGTCGACGTCGACGTAGGTCTTCTGGATGTCCTGGATGAAGCCCAGACCGAAGTCGATGTCGCCGTTGATGGCGGCGATGTTCGCCGCGTCATTGCCACCGTAGGCGATCACCCGGATGCCGGTGTAGTCGGCCTTGTCTTTCTGCCAGTAGTTCGGGTTGCGCAACAGATCGAAGGACTGGGCGGAGAAGTTGGTGACCTCGGTGAACGGGCCGGAGGCCACTGGATCCGGGTTCTGGAACTTTGCCGGGTCGTCGACGTCCTTCCAGATATGCTCGGGGACGATCAACTGGACACCCAGCTCGTACAGACCCGGCGTGTAGGGCCGGTTGAACGAGAACGCCACGGTGGTGTCATCCGGGGTATCGACCGAATCCACGTACTCATAGGTGGCCTCGCCGAGGACCTCACGTGCGAGGCCGAAGGAGTAGGCCACGTCTGCAGAGGTCAGTTCCTCCCCGTCGGACCAGGTGAGGTCGTCGTTGAGGGTGAAGGTGAGTGTGAGTCCGTCATCGCTCCACTCATAACCGGAGGCGAGCCAGGGGACGATCTCGCCCTTGGCGAGGTTCGTCACCATCATCGACTCGAAGACGGCGTTCTTCGACATCGCGACCGCGGTGGGCGAGAACGGGTTGAAATTCTGCACGAAGGACGCGTTTCCGATCGCGGCGACGCGGAGCATGTCGGAGGATTTCGAGCCGGAGGCGGCAGGAGCACATCCCGACAGCGCCATCGCGGCTGCGCCGACCACAGCGGTTACACCAACTAACGCGCGCCAGAAGCGGCGCGAACGAGAATCAGACATGATTTCCTTTCATCTTTGAACAGGACTGTTCGGGTGTCGAAATGGCTTCTCGCGATATGCGGGAACCCGGTGGGTCAGCGCGCGGTCGAGACCGAATTCCGGACGAGGGGCGGGCAGGCCACCGTCACATGGGACGGCGCCTCACCGGCAGCGGCGTTCATAAGGAGTTCCGCGCCCCGCTCGCCCATCTCACGGAAGGGAAGTGCGACGGAGGACAGGCCGGGACGCAACGATCCGGCGATGATCTCCTGATTGTCGAAGCCGACGATGGAGATGTCTTCGGGGATGCGCAGGCCGAGCTCTCTGGCGGCCTCGTATGCACCCATCGCGATACGGTCGTTCGCGCAGAACAGTCCGTCGATGTCGCGATCGCGCAGCACATCGACCGCGACCCGGTAGCCGTCCTCGGCTTCGGGGCCCGACCGGACCATGAGCGTCGGGTCGACAGCGATCCCCGCATCCGCCATCGCGCGACGGTAGCCGGCCTCACGACCGGCTGCGGCCACGAGGTCGCTGGGCAGATTGATGAACGCCACCCGTCGACGATTCGCCTCGAGCAGCATCGACGTCGCGGAATATCCGCCGTTCTCCTCGTCGGGCAGGACCGTGGAGTAACGACCGAGGGGATCGAAGCAGTGCACGAGGACGACGGGCACGCCATCGAGGGAGACGGGCAGTTCGATGGGTCTGTTCCAGGTGGTGGCGACGATGATCCCACCGACGCGATGCTCGAGCATCATCTCGATCGACCGAGCATCCGGGCGTTCGATGTGCGCGGCACCGGCGATGATGAGCGATTTGCCGTGGCGCCAGAACCAGTCCTGAGCTCCGGTGATCAGATCTCCACCGAAGGGAGTCGAGACGATATCGGTGACGAGTCCGAACAGGTCGGTGCGCTGCCCAGCGAGCGCCCGGGCGCCGGCATTGGGGCGGTACCCGAGTTCGGCTGCCCGCTCCCGCACACGATCACGAGTTTCGGCAGATACCTGATTCTCGTCGTTGAACGCGAAGGACACTGCCGAGCGGGAGAGACCGAGGTCTCGGGCTACGTCACTCATGGTGACGGGTCGCTTCGTCATCGTTGACTTTCTGTCGCGCGTTAGTAACTTCAACAATCAAACTAACGCGCGACAGGAGGACTGTCAAGCGTGTGCATCGCATGCTGCCGAGGGTGTTCGAGGTGCTCGCGCGAGGCGCCGGGTTCAGATCGACTCACGAAGGATCGGCGGGCAGGTGACGAGAGTCGGGTTCGAGACGCCCGGCTCGTCGATTCCGAGAAGAACCCGCACGCCGGCCGCGCCCATTTCGTAGTGCGGCAGCGCGACCGTCGAGAGCGTCGGACGCAGATGCGCCGCGATCACATCCTGGTTGTCGAAGCCGATGACGGCCATGTCTTCCGGGATGCGCAGACCGTGCTCGCGCAGCCCGTCGTACAGGCCCATCGCGACCCGATCGTTATGGCAGAAGACCGCCGTGGCGCCCGAGTCGATGATCTGCGGCGTCGCCAGGTAACCACCCTCCTGCTCCGGGGATGCCGGGAGCACCAGGGCGTCGTCGATGTCGATGCCTGCAGCGGTGAGAGCCTGCCGGAACCCGGCGAGCCGCCCGCTCTGCGCGGGCGAAGGCGTGGTGGTGTTCACGAACGCGATCCGCCGATGTCCTGCGGCGATGAGTTCATCGGTGGCCGTGCGCCCGCCCTGCACCTCGTCTGGAACCACCGCGGCCAACCCGCTGTCCGGGGCGAAGCAGTCCACGAGCACCGAATCGGTCTGATGGAGGGCCGCAGGCACCGTGATCTCCCGGTGGTACCAGGTGGAGTAGAGGATGCCGCGCACCTGATGCTCCAGCATCATCGCGATGGCGTCGTTCTCGACTTCGGGGTTGCCGTCGGTGTTGGCCACGAGCAGTACGAAGCCGTGCTTCCAGGCCTCGTCCTGTGCCCCGTGGATGATCTGACCGGCGAACGGCGTGGTGGCGATCTGGTCGGCGACGAGCCCGATGAAGCGCGACGTTCCCTGCGAGAGGGTCTTCGCGAGTGCATTGGGCCGATAGCCGAGCGCGGCGACGGCGTCGTGCACCCGCCGACGAGCATCCTCTCCGATTCGTGCACCTGGCTTGTCGTTGATCACGTGCGAGACCGTGGCGACCGAGACGCCGGCGACCTTAGCGACGTCGCGCATCGTGACGCTGGGCGCGTGGGCGCCGTTCCCTGCGGTAGTCATCCTTTGGTCGCTCCACTCTCGAGGCCCTGGATCATCGCCTTGTTGAGGACGAGGAAGACGAGCAGCAGCGGCGTCACCGAGACGCAGACGGCCGCGAAGGTCGCCGTCCAATCGGTGTTGCCCATTGCCCCAATGTAGTTCTGCAGTCCCAGCGGGATGGTCTTCAGCCCGTCGGAGAGCACGAAAGTGTTCGCGAAGATGAAGTCGTTCCAGATGAAGATGCTGTTCACGAGCACGACCGTGATGATCGTGTTGACCGACAGCGGCGAGGTGATCGTGAAGAAGATCCGGTATGGGCTCGCACCGTCCAGCGACGCGGCCTCGTACGTCTCGCGGGGGATGTACTCGTAGAACGAGGAGAAGAGGTACACCGCCATGGGCAGCGCGAAAGCGGCGAGCGGGATGATCATCGAGAGGTGGGTGTCGAGCAGGCCCACCTGGGAGTAGTCGATGAAGAGCGGCACCAACGCGATCTGCACCGGCACGATGATCCCCAGGAGGAACAGTGCGCGCACCATGCCGCTGAACCGGAACCCGAGCACCTGTAACGCGAAGGCGGCCATCATTCCGGCGATGACGATGAGCACGCTGGACCCGAGTGTCACGATCAGGCTGTTCACGATGTTCAGCCCGAGATTGCCGGTGGCGAACGCGCGCCCGTAGTTGTCGAGCGTGAACTCCGACGGGAGCGCGAACGGGTTGCCGCCGGCGAAGTCCGCCGCCGTGCGAAAGCTCGTCAGGAAGAGCCAGACGAGCGGATAGATCTGCACGACCACGATCAGCACGATGGTGACCGTGAGCAGAGTGCGCTGCGCGCGCAGCCGCGTCGAACTGCTCCGGCGAGCCGGAGGATGCGGCGTAAGCGGGGATGCCGGTGCCGCCGGCGCGAGGGTGGAGGTGGAGGTCATGATCGATCCTTCCGGCGCAGCAGAAGCAGGATGAGTCCGACGGCGACGAGGCACTCGATGACGATGAACACCGAGATCGCGCTGGCGTAGCCGTAGTCGGTGTGCACGAACGCGGTCTTGTACATGTAGGTGGTCAGGAGTTCCGACGCCTGACCGGGTCCGCCCCCGGTGAGCAGGTAGGGGATGTCGAACCCACGGAGCGCGAAGGTGGTCGCCATGATCGTCGTCGTGATCCACACGGGCCGGATGTAGGGGAACCGGATCCGCCAGAACACCTGCCACCAGGAGGCTCCGTCGAGACGCGCCGCCTCTTCCAGCTCGCGGGGCACCGCGATGAGTGCGGCGTAGATGATGAGCATGTACAGGCCGGTGAAGCGCCACCCCTCGGGGATCGACACTGCCGCGAGCACCGTCTGCACATTCGACAGCCACGCGGTCTGGAGGCCCTCGAGCCCGACCCACGCGAGAGCTTGATTCAACAGGCCCACCGGTTCGAGCGAATAGATCCGCTGGAAGAGAATGGCGATGGCCACCGTCGAGATCACGGCGGGCAGGAGGTAGATCGTCTTGACGAGTTCCCGCGCCTTCGGGAGGGCGGTGAGCAGACCGGCGACGAACAGCGCGCCGCCGAGCTGCAGTACGAGACAGATCACCAGGTAGGCGACTGCGTTCCCGAAGGCCGTCCAGAAGACGTCGTCGCGGGTGAGCATCTTGACGTAGTTGTCGAAGCCGACGAAGGCCATGTCCGTGATGCCGTCCCAGCGGAAGAAGCTGAGGACGAGGGACTGCACGATCGGCAGCAGCACGGCCACGCTGTACAGCAGCAGCGGTGGGATGAGGAACACGAGGACCGAGAGCGTCGACCGGCGCGGGAGCATGGCCCCCGACATCGGCCGGCGCCGTGGCTGCCGGGACGGGCGCGTGCGAGCCGCGACCGTCCCGGACGTGAGCACATCAGCCATCGCTGTTCTCCGAGAGCGTCTTGTCCATGGTCTCGATGAATTCATCCGGCGTGATCTCGCCCTGTACGAGCAGGGTGAGCTCCTGCTGAAGGCGCGTGTTCGTGGCCGGGTCCAGCTGCGTGTCCCACGGCATGGCGATCGCCTCGCCGACACCGTCCGCCTGCTCCACCGCGCGGCCGTAGAGCGACGTGGCCGTGTCAGGGATCGTGGTGGCCGCCGATGATGTCGGCGACAGAGCGCCCGTCGATGCGTACAGCTCCGGGTAACGCTCGAGCGCGAAGGCGAGGAAGTCGCGTACCAGAGGGTCGTAGGTCTTGGCGTTCACCGCCATGCCGATGCCGGAGGGCGTGACGTACTCGTTTTCGGCTGTCACCGCGTCGTCGATCGTCGGAAGGGTGAAGTAGTCCACGTCATCGCGGACTCGGGGATCGAGGGTTTCGGTGGCGAGGTTGCCGAACTCCCAGGTGCCGATGTTGTAGACGGCCGCCGCACCCGAGGTGAACTGAGCCTGTGCGTCGGCGTACCCGGTCGCGGAGAAGCCCTCGGAGAAGCAGCCGGACTGCCCGAGCGAGTACAGCCATTCGGCCGCCGCGCGACCAGCAGGGTCGGAGAAGGAGGCGTCCCCGTTCTTCAGGTCCTGCACGTACTCCGGCCCGGCCATGCGGAACGGGTAGTAGGCCATGTACCGCTCGAGGGGCCACTGGTCCTGGCCGTCCAGCGCGATGGGGGTGACGCCCGCGGCGCGGAGGTCCTCGCACATCTGCGGGAAGTCGTCGAGCGTGGCCGGCACGGTCGCGCCGGCATCCTCGAACAGGGCCTTGTTGTACCAGAAGAACTCCAGCTGGAACTCGAAGGGCACCATGTAGAGCGAGCCGTCATCGAACCGCTGATAGTTCAGCGCGGCGGGACGATAGTCATCGGTCAGACCGAGGTCGTCGAGGAGGAGGTCGACGTCGACCATCCGCCCCTGCTCGGCGAGCTTCTGGGCGAAGGGCGTCGCGTCGGTGTCGAAGAGCTCGGGGAGCTTGTTCGCCGCTGCGAGCGTCTCGTACTTCTGGATGTAAGAGGGGCGATCCGGTGTCGTGATCAGGTTGAGTGCGAATCCGGGGTGGTCCGCGGCGTACTCGTCCGCGATCTTCTCCATCGTGGTGATGACACCGCCGTCCGCCGGACGCGAGAGCAGCCAGGAGATCTCACGGGGAACGACCTCCCCCTCGGGGTCGATGTCGGTCGGGTCGCCTGCGGGGGATGCTCCCCCGCAGGCGGTGAGCACCAGCGCGGTCGTCGCGGCGGCGGCGAGAAACGCGATCCTGCGTGCGGGTCGAATCATGGTGAATCTCCTTCGATGTCCATCGGGTTGGGGGTCAGCTATCAGACGTTCGCTGTGAGGAGGCCGGGCTCTCGCGCGGCGGCGGGAGAGCGATCACGCGTGCGCAGGCTCAGCTCGCGAACGGTGGTCTCCCCCTCACCGACGAACACTCCTACCCGACCTGTCGGGTGGTCGTAGAGACGCGTGCTCAGCACGGTCGAGTCGTCGACCGTCGCGACGCAGAGCTCGCCCTCGACGATCACCTCGAGCTCGTGCTCGCCGGGGGCGAGATCGACGGGGCGCTCGAGCTCGATCAGGAAGGGCACGTCTCCCGAGATCTGCCACTGCTCCGTGCCAGTGGAGCGGCGCGGCCAGCGGTCGAAGACGAGGCGGTTACGCTGCGGCTCGAGCCTGAGGCTGTAGCCGGATTCGCCATCATCGCCGACCCGGAGCACGATGCCGCATTCCCTGGTGCTCGCCCCGATGTCGAATCGCGCGACGAGACGGAACGGCTCCTCGACGACGTTCTTCACCAAGCTCTGCTCGTACCCGTCGGGGGCGCTCAGCCTCGTGCCGGCGGGGAGCAGTGCGGTCGGCGCGCCGAAGGTCTGGCGAAGTTCATCGGTCGGGTGGAAGGCCAGCGTTCCGTCGGCGCGCTGCTCGGCTTCGATGACCGCCATCGTGCCCGCCCACTGCCAGGCGCCGTCATCGATGCCGCCCTCGCGCGTTGCGATCCATCCGAAGAAGAAGCGCCGACCATCACGAGCGGCGGACTTGGCCGCGTAGAAGGCGCGGGAGTCGAGAGTGTCGTGCTCGGGAACGATCCAAGGCCCGTCGAGGCTGCGCGCCATGCGGTAACGGGTCGTGAACGCATCGCTGAACTCGGACGAGACCAGGTACCACCAGTCTCCCCACTGGAACACCTCGGGGCATTCGTGCGCCACACAGCGCCGAGGATCCCAGAACGGCGCGACGGGCTGCCAGTGCTCGAGGTCGCTCGAGGTGCACTGGGCGATGACGCCTCGACGCCGGTCCGGACCGTTGTCGTGCCGAGCGGTGATCAGCATCCGCCAGAGTCCGGTGCTCTCGTCGCGGAAGACGAACGGATCGCGCCAGTCGGCGGTCTCATACCCGGCCGTCGCCCCGAAAGTGTGCTCCGGATGACGCTGCCATGAAGCCATGCCGTCATCGCTCGTCGCGTGGAGGACCAGTTGCAGGGGCAGCCCGTCCGGTCCGTGCCTGTCGGGATTCTGTCCTGTGTAGAAGGCGTGGTGCACGCCCTGCGCGTCCCGAACGATGCTGCCCGTATAGATGTTGAAATCGTCGGAGTGAGAGCCGCCGGAGGCGATCGCCTCGCCGTGAACGGCGAAGTCGACGAGGTTGTCCGTAGAGATGCGGTGCCAGGGCATGCCCTCTTTCGGCACCTGTCGCGTCTCGTGCAGGTAGAACAAGTGGAAGACGCCGTCTTCCTCCCAGGGGATGACATCCCCCACCCATGCACTCTGCGGCTGATAGAAACCTCGCTGGCTCACTGCCCGTCCAATCATCGTTGGTTAATCGGTTACGCAGAGAGTAGCCCGACAGATCGAGATTGGTCAAGCGGTTAATCAGATGAGTTCGGGGGGATCGAGCGGCGGCAGATTGAGCGACCATACTCCGGAACCAGAAAATCCCCGCCGGAGCGGGGATTTTCACTGCGGAGACGAGGGGATTTGAACCCCTGGTCCCCGTGAGGGGACTCCACCTTAGCAGAGTGATCCTGACGGAATTGCGGCACCGAGACACTAGACCTGATCAGCCGAGGAAACCTCTGCTTTTGCCTTATGAACAGGGATTCTCAGGATGCACGTGACGCACTTCCGGCACGCGAGAGATCGCCCGAAACAGTATCCTCGCGATGCCCGGGGACACCTGGGGGACACCTGGCGCCGCCCCGATCAGCGTGCTCGTCGCGAATTCGCGCTCACGCCCATACCTGTTGGACAAATGATCTGCACCGTCCCCTGCGACCGAGGTGTAGCGCCACTGATAGTCGTAACTATGTCAGTACCGGTCCGCTGGCCTTGCTGCTGCCACCTTCGTACCTAAAGGCAGTGCTGTCTGCCACACTGAGCTATATGAGCGCCCCAGATCTCTCCGCAGAGGTGATGGCTCAGTTCAAAGAATCTGGTGCCGAGAAGCACACGACCATCCTCTTGGGAGCCGGCGCGTCGACGACCTCAGGGCTCCCCGGGTGGGACGAACTCGTCACCCGTCTGCTTGTGAAGAGCGGAGCCGTGCCTGACACGTCGACAGCAGGCCTGTTGTTGGGGCGGCAGGATCCGCTAATCGTCGCTGAGGCAGCGCGTGCACAGCTAGAGCCGCAGTGGCTGGAGAGCGTTCGGAACGAGCTATACAGACTCTCTACACCCCCCGAGGCATCACCACTTCACCGTGCGGCGGTCTCGCACGCCCTCACGGGTGATGCCGACGACACGAGCTTGGTCACCCTGAACTTCGATGTCCTCCTGGAAGAAGCGCTCGTCGCCGAGCAGGAGTTGGGCAACGCTCCCATGGTGTCCGTCGTATCTGCCTCCGGGAACGTTGATGAAGCGGATGCAATCGTGGTGCACCACCTGCACGGCATCGTGTCCCGCGACGAGATGACGGATGTCGTTTTCACGTTGACCGATTTCCTGGTGGTCCTGAGTGACACCGGATCATGGCAGAGGGCTTACATGCGACAAGCTCTCGCCAAGGGCGCGCTAGTGATTGCCGGCACGTCCTATCGAGACCCCGACGTCAGACAATGGCTACATGCGGCCAAACAGGAGGCCCCACGTGAGCACGCGGCCCTCGTGATCCTTGCTCGAGAGGGATTCGGGGTCACTCGTTCAGAGTTTGAGAGCCTGCAGAACGCGCTTGAGTCGCAATGGGCAGCAGTAGGGCTCCGGCCGGTTCTGGTTGATGATCACTCTGACGCTGCCCAGGTGATTCGAGAGCTGAGGCATGTCAACAACCGTGGCTACCTCGCACCTCGGGAGCGTGCTGCAAAGGTGTGGGACCGACACTTCGAGCAGTTCGATGTGCTTCAAAAGGAGTACGCGAGGTTGCTGGCTGAGGAGTCCGAGACGCTGAGGTCGTACTTCAGTGTCGCCGCCCTCAACGTCTCCCTATGGCTGTCTGACGGCGATGGAGGTCTTGTGCGGTGGGCCGCTGGGGACCGCGTCTACCGAAACTCGGCGTCTCTTCGTCGGGTAGCGACAGGATTCGACACCCCATGGATTGCTGGTCGCGCACTGAGCGCCGACACGCTCCTCATCCAGGACATCGAGGGTGAGCGGACAAGACGCTGGAGGTCTGTCGCAGCCGTGCCGGTCGTCGTCAACATAGAGGGTCACCCTCCGATGTCGACTGCAGTCCTAACAGTGGGCCTGCCTGACGAAGTGGCGGAGTACGACGATTCTTCGTATCTCTGGGTTGACCAACTCGGCCTGGTAGCGGACTCATGGAGCGAGCGATTGTCTGACGCCGTTCTCAGTGACACGGGGTTAGACTCACCCCAAGAGGAACGAGGTGGAGATGACTAGGGCTAGGTCTTTCCAGAGTCTTGGTGACAACGTTTATCGGGTGGGCGGTTCCAACAGGAGCGCCATCACCGGTCGCTTCATCTCTAACGCGGCCGCCGCACGTCACCCGCGCACCGTTGCGGTGGAACGACGATCTTCACCGCCTGACGCGCCGACATCACCGCGCTAGCCCGCTGAGCTCCACGTGGGGTCCGATCTTCCTTCGACTGAGATCGGGCCCCACGTGTCTTCGTGCTAGTTGCCGCGCTCGGTGATGCTGGTGTTGGGCCAGCGAGCCGCGGCAGCATCCGAGATGTAGCGACCGCTGATGGCGCTGCGGTTATGTACACCGGATCCCGAGTTGCCGCCGGCCTCCCGGACGGAGGTTCGGGGGTGGCGCGCTGCTGCGGCATTCGAAATGTATCGACCTGTGACTGAACTGCGGTTCGGCATGATGCCTCCTGTTGTGCCCGCCGCGCGATCTGCCCAGCGGTTGCTTGATACAGTACGCAAGCAGGTTCCAAAAAGCAAGTGCTCGCAAGATCAAGCAATATGCGTGATACTGGGGGAATGATTTCCCGTACTGTTCTCTCCGCTGTGGCCTTGGGTGCAGCCCTCTCAGCAGTTGCCGGGGCAGCGATGCTCCTCAACGCACCCGCGAGCGAGTCAAAGCTCGGCGACCACCTGAAAGCGAGTCGCAAGGCGACGGGTCTCTCTCTTCGTGGCGTGGAAGCGAAGACTCAGATCACCAATGGGTATCTGTCACAGATCGAAAGCAACACGGTCGAGCGCCCATCGCCCAACGTCCTGTTCAAGTTGTCCGAGGTGTACGGCGTCGACTACGGAGATCTGATGCGACGTGCAGGGCACCATGTTCCGCGTTCCACTCCAGCCACGAAGCCAAACGCTCTTGCGGGGATACCGCTGCGGGCGCTGGAAGAACTGACGGAGGATGAGGCCGCGGAGCTACGGAACTACCTTGCCTTCATTCAGCAGAAGCGCGGGTGAATGAACCATGACGAAGCTGCAGCTGGTGTCGGGCGAAGAAGATGACGTTCGGAAATATGCACGCGGCGCACTACGCGCGGCATCTGCTGGCGACCGACTCCCCGTCCCGCTCAACGACGTTGCGGCGGCTGTCGATCTTCAGAAGCACGCCCTCTTCGATTTGGGTGGGCCCGGAGATCTGCCGCCGACGATTCGGTCAATCTACAAGAAGCTCAAGGGAAAAGTCTTGGGTCTGCTCGACGTAGAGGAGCGGCGCTACTTCGTCGACACGTCCCTGAGTGTCGAACGACAGCGCTTCACAGAAGCGCACGAGATCGGCCACGATGCCCTTCCGTGGCATAAGAGTGCCTATTACGGCGATGACCTGCATACGTTGGCGCCCGACACTCGAGAGAGCCTCGAGATCGAGGCGAACCTGTTCTCGGCGGAGATTCTTTTCGCTGGCAAGCGCTTCAACCGGGAAGCCGACGACTGGGCACCTTCGCTGGATGTCCCACTCGCGCTGAACTCTCAATTCCAGGTGTCGGCCGCTGCAGCAATTCGCCGATATGTAGCCGGAAGCAAGCGCGAGATCGCACTGATCGGCACGGGGCTGTTTGGGGGTGCAAGTGGCAGCCTGCCGATCTTCAACGCCATCACGGACCAGTCCATGACGTTCGAGGCTCGATACGGCCGCATTCGTGAGATGTTGCCGGCTAAGCTCACCGGCGGGATCTTCCCGAGTATCGCGGCCATTCACGCGGATCACCGAGGAACTATCGAACCGTGCGAGGTGACTCTCGTCACTCGGAGGGGACCGGTGAAGTTCGCTGCCGAAGCATTCGTGAACGGCAGGAACGGCTTCGTCCTGCTCACGCGCCGTCGCCGCCTCGATGGACAGCGCCTGAGCCTCGTGTAGGGCTTGTTGCTGGAGGATCCCGTTATCGCGCGGACAGATGCAGTCGAGCGTGAGGTCACCCGTTCACGACCATCGCAGGAGCGTCTGATTGCTGCCCAAGGCCAGGCAAATTCGCGGGTCAGCGGGCGCGGAACTGGGGTAACGCTAGTGCCACATCCCCCTGGAGCTAACGCAGGTCGAGGCACGTGGGCGCCATTGACCTCGGCTCCATGCCGTCAATCGTAGGTCGAGAGACCTGGCTCTTACGCGACAGCTACCTATCTCATATCCGTAGCCTTGCGAGGCGTCTTCCCTGACTCGACGCGAAGGAGGCGACCGCACCGTAATCTCTGGGCGGGCAGGTTCTCATAACTACGTGTCGCAACTAGGGCCGCCACCACGCAGACGCCGGCTGCGGTAACGACCCCGCACTGCCACCCGCCGACTTCTATGATGCTCCCCGCGAGAATTCGGCCGACCAGCCCTCCGATGGTGGCTCCCGCGATGTAGCTCCCTGTTGCTGCAGCGGTGTGGGCCGCGTCGATCTCTTCGCTGAGGTAAGCGAGCGCTATCGCCGGTACGGCGCCAAGCCCGACGCCTCCGAGGAATCGCAAGGCCAGAAGCGTCACGACGTCACCGCTGAGTGGGGCGAGCAATCCGAAAATCGGTCGGCTGCCCAGGTGCAGATCCCTACGGGCAGATTGGCACAGCCGGAGAAGATCGCTGCAGCGGTCACGTGGCTAGGTACAGTCTCCGACCCCCGGGGCTAGGGCCACTGCGGATGTGTTCCGGAGCTCCAGCCGCTTCCCCACAGCGTATAAAGGCTGCGGTGACGAGCCGGCGACGATTCCCAGCCCCGCTGCCGGACGATCCTGCACCAGGTCGGCCACAATCGCGGCCCCACCCTGCAATCTCGTTCTGAGTGGTCAGCACAACATCTCTCACGAGGGAGTCCCCATTCTCTTTCTCCGCCGCCTAGATCTGGGTGAAGTCGATGCCCAGGAGGTTCGCTGCCGCGCGGTAGTCATTGGCGTGATGCCCGATCGAGAGTGACCAGTGGTGACCAACACCGGTGCCGCTCCACTCGTCTACCCACACGCCGGGGTCGCGGTCGAAGTCCACTCGACTTGTCGTATTTCCGATCGACAGAAGTGGCCCCGGTCGGACGACGCCCTCGGAGGCGACGAACACCAGCGATCCGTCGCGGTCCTGGCCGAGCCCCAAAAGCGTGACGTGCCCGGGGTGCACATCGAACTCGACACTCACACCCCACCCGCGTTTACCGTGAAAAACGCCCAAACCACGAAGAAGGGGCTCCTGAGAAGAGACAGCCAGGTGCGCCGGACCGTCGTGACCCATCTCGACGACGTTGTCTTCGAAGTTGAGTGCCTGGATCTCAGTGAAGGACCCTCCCGCGCCAATCACCTGCGTCGCCAGCTGGGCCACGGTGGTGCGCAGCTCGTACTCGCCCGTGGTGGGGATCCCTCGTGCCGTGAGAAGCGAAGCACCGAGGATCATGCCCGCGCCGAGCCTCTCGTGAAGCTCACCATCAAGGCCCCGGTGGTAGTACGCGAGAGTATCGAGATCGAAGTCCTCCACGAGAGAGTCCAGCGCGACGCTGACCCGAGCTCCCCACGCAAAGTCCTCGGCATCCACGGTGTCATCCACAGTAAAGACCTCGCGTGCGAGCGCAACGCGCTCTGCGACCTGAGGCTCCGTTACGCGATCCACACGCTGACGCAGATCATCGAACTCTAGTACCTCCACATGCGAACCGAATGTCGTCGACAACAGCGTGAGGTCGGTGGACACATCCAGCATCCCCGGATAGAGGTGGCCCATAAGTCCGTGTCGAGCATGGCGCAGGGACGCCCTTATGTGCGCGGCCCGAACCCACACGCTGATGCGCTCCCATGCCGCCTCCTGTCGCAGGTGCCCCGACACCGATCGGAAGGGGATTCCCGCCCGCCGGAAGACATTCCCGACTTCAGGGACGGGGCATTGACCGCAATACGCCAGCCACATCCCGGTGTCGAACGCAACGTGATCCATCTTCTCGGTTGGCTGCAGGTCAATTACCAGTACGGGAGTGCGAGACCGCTGCGCGATGGGCAGAACCATCGAGGACGTGAGATAGGTCGTCAGAAACAGGACGATGAGGTCACAATCGGCCATTCGAAGCCTCTCCGCGGCAGCAGCCCCTTCGCGCGCGTCAGAGATAAAGCCGATATCGATGACCTCGGCATCCATCTCGGCAAACCGGGCAGAGACGAAGCGCGACGATTCCTCGAGCTGCGGGAGTAGTCCAGGAAACTGGGGCCAGTATGTGCCGAGACCGCCCGCAACGAGACCGATGCGGGTCTTCCGTCGGATCTTTGACGGAAGTGGGCTGAGCGTATTCGAGGTCATTCAGTTCTCCTTACGAGACGACAGGTTGCCCCTGCGCATGTACACAACAAAGATCACCAGATTGGACGGAGGGCGACGAACTCGTGTCGGCTCGGACCTACGAGATCAATGACGTCAGAGGGCTGGTACTCCCGTCCGCTTGTGGAATCGAGAACCACCACCCCCGCGAAAGCCGCCGGAAGCGTGAGCCGAGCCGTGAGCAACGGAATCTCGAGGGTGAGCCGCGACTCTGCCGGGCAGTAGTGCAAATACACCGCGCCACGCGGTGTCAGCGTCGTGCCCTCCACAAACCCCAACCCGGCATTCCTCGGCGCGATCGCGACCGCCTCACCACCGGGCGACTCAATGGTCACACCCAGCAGGTATTCATGAAGCCAGAGGAGGGGCACCGCGCCCCACCCATGAGAACCCGTGGGGTCCCCTGGCTGTTTCTCGTTGGGCTCGCCGGGAGCCAGGCCCAGGTCTTCCCTAGACAGCCAGTATTCCGGAAGCGGTCCACCATAGGGCCCTTGAAGAGCCAGCGGCTCCACATTTCGAGGATTGCCCGGCAAATAGGGGGCGTATCGTTCCAAGAGATGCGAAACCGCTCTCTCCTCGAATCCATGAACAGTCAGTCCGCGCAAAGTCCGGTAGGACCAGGTGGGTGAGTTCCAGCGTGCTACGTCGACGGGGGGAGTGGCCTCGGGTTCCGGGAAGGCGTAGTCGATCACGGCGACCGCCTCCGTGCCATCGAGGAGGTCGCTGTATAGAGCAACTGCCTGACCTGCTTGGCTGTACTCCGGGTATGCAGAGCCGTCGGGACGGACTCGATCAGCGACCAAAGGCACACCATCACTGCGACTTCGATCAATATGGTGAGCGCGAAACGCCTGCGCCATCCGCGATGCGGCTTCATTCCATTCGTCTGCAAGCTCCGGACGCTCGACAGCAAGCGCCAGTGAGGCACCCTCGCGTAACGCGTTCACCATGAAGGGTGTGGAGATCCCGCTCGAATCCCCGGAGGAGATCTGAGAGTTACGAATGTCCCCGAAGAGGTGAGATGTGCGCCAAACATCATCGGTGTCCACCTCCAGCAGTGCCGCCGAGAGGATTCCTTCAACGGTGGGCAGATAGGTTTGAACGAAGTCGGCGTCGGCGCTCCAGAGATACTCTTCGGCGAGAAGGCCGATCCAATGGAGAGACCAGTCCCACTGGCTAGGACCGTATGGGTGGTTGCTGGGAGAGAACGGGTGGAGGGCGCCGTCTTCGCTCTGGCCTTCAGCAAGAAGACGCACGCAGAGGCGTCGAAGCGAGCTGTCACCGAACCACCGTGCGGCGATATCGGCTCGAGGACGCGCATCCTCGATCCACTGTCCGTCTTCCCTGCCGGGCGTGTCGACGAATGTGTCCGACATGGTCAATTCCGCATGAATGATGGCCAGCTTCACGATCTGATCGAGACGCTCGTCGCTGCTTCGGAAGCTCCCCCGTGCCTCGAGAGGGAACTGCGACTTCACTATCCCGAGATCGTGCACGTGCATATCTGCTGCCTGGTCGAAGCGGATGAGAACTGATACCCAGCGCGCAGTGCGCTCGTCGGGGATCTCGTAGTGCCGGCGACCGATCGAAGGGAAGATGCGATCCAAATAGCCCCGCGCGACGACGCCGTGGGGGTCGATCCAGCCGTTCTCCTGAATGAGCGACTCGCCCGTGTAGGTCGACGTCGCCAGCTCCCCATACACGATGTCAACCACGACCCCCGGGGCCGACGTCGAAATCTCAATGAAGGGAAACCCATGGACGGGTCGCTGCAAGTCGAAAGTCAAAAAGAAGGAGTCTGCTGGTTGGCCGCTGATCGTCAGCTTCTCGCCCTTCACGAGCGATGCGCTGCCGGCTGCAAGTGAAGCGACGGGCGTGAAGACCGGTTGGGGCGCGTGGCTGTCGCGCTCCCCCGGAGACGGGGTCACTCCCGAGATGCGACCTGCGGCGAGTACAGAAAGCGGTCGTTGGGTGGACTCTCGCTGGCCAACAGTCTCGACTGGCGTCGGCACCTCGGGCCACGGACCTCGCTCTACTACGTGTGCGGCATCCCACGCCGAGTCGTCAAAAGTCGCGAGATGAAAGAGCTTCGAATCCGCACTCGTTCGGGCGTCTATGACTACAGGGAACCGGATGCGGGGAGTGGACGCGTCGATGCTGATGAACTGATCAGTTCCGTCGCGGAACTCATCTGCCGGCAACCACCGCCAGCGTTCGTCGGTGGCTATCCAGCTCGCATCGAGATAGAGCCCAGCGCGATCTCCCGCTGATCGCTGGAAAGTCGTTATGTCACCCCAGCTGTGGTGAAGCACAACGAACACATTCGCTCCTCGACGAAGCAGGTGAGCGACGTTCACGCGCTCAGCCCGCACTTCGCCCTGATGAAACCTCGTGACTTTCCTTCGCACCAGCTCGCCGTTCACCCACAGTCGGGCCGTACTATCTGCAGCGAAGAAAAACTCACCGGACTCGGGTGGGTCTTTCAACTCGACCACTCTGCGGAACCACGTGAAGTGGTTAGTCGCGGCTGCCGCAGCGGGGTCGCGCCAAATCCAGGTGCCAGCTCCTCGAGACGATCGGTTCGGGGTGAGCGACTCACGACTAGGTAACATACTGTCGATCGTGTCGATGAAGTTGCGGCGTTACAATAGATTCTTGTCGTCTCAATATGGGAGATTCTGCTATGGCACTGATCCAGCCGCAGGAGTCGATGCACCCCCCCGTCGAGCGCGTGTCCGCGGGCTACTTCCGGGAGGGGTCTGACTACGCGACGTGGAGAAGTACGGGCACGAGCGACTACCTCCTGGTGCACACGGTGGAGGGAAGAGGCCGGTTCGGAACGACCGGCGACGACTTGCTCGTCGGACCGGGAGACGCCGTTCTTCTTCCTCCCGGAGTGTTGCACGACTACGGAACTGATCTCGATGCCGGGGTGTGGGAGTTCGGATTCGCGCACTTTCGGCCTAGGACCGACTGGGTTTCGCTGATCGACTGGCCGCTGCGAGACGGGCTCGGCCTTTTGCAGACCAGCGGTGAAGTTCACACTCGCGTGAACTCGGCTCTCCTGAGGTCTGCGAGGATGCGCCAGAGCACTCTGCTGCACGCCGAGTTGTTCGCCGTCAACGCTGTTGAGGAAGCGCTGCTCTGGTTGGATACGCAGAACACACTATCCTCCCGCACCGATGAGCGGATACTGCGTGTGATGGAGTTCATCGCGGGCAACGTCGCGGGTCTGCTTGACGTCACGCAGCTTGCTTCCGTCTCCCATCTCTCGGTGTCGCGCTTCACCCACCTCTTCACCGAGCACGTGGGGCTCAGCCCGCAACGCTACGTGGAGAGGGAAAGGATGCTCGCAGCCCAGCAACTCCTCAACCTCACCAACCGCACGGTGGCGAGCATTGCGCGAGACACTGGCTGGACAGATCCGCTGTATTTCTCGCAACGCTTCCATCGGTTTACGGGGCTAAGCCCAAGCAAGTACCGCAAGCAGGGTCGTAGGTAACTCTCGCTACCGGAGCGGGCCATTTATGCGCTGAACGAGACTCGCGAAACACCCGAGCTAACGTCGTAAGTGGAACCATCCGGCGCCAGGAATTCGGCAACGACGCCCTCGGGCACCGCAACGACCGCGCTAACGGTTCCGTCATCCACGAGATCCCATCGGATAGCGATGCGCCCGCGAGGAGAGTCCAGCTCGGCTGCTGCCCATGTCAGCCCGCCTCCCGGCTTAGGGGCAAACCTGACGCGCTCTGCCCCAGGCGCCCGCAACTCGATTCCAGCCACCGTCGTGTGCATCCAATGGGCGACTGAACCGAGCGCATAATGGTTGAAGGACGTCATCTGGCCCGGGTTGACGCGGCCATCGACCATGAGACTGTCCCAGCGCTCCCAGATCGTGGTCGCTCCCTGGGTGACGGCGTACAGCCACGAGGGCAATTCTTCTTCCAGAAGCTGTCGGTATGCCGTGTCAACCGATCCGGTCTCCGTTAACGCCCTGGAGACTAGCGGGGTTCCCACGAAGCCGGTAGAGATACGGAAGTCCGCGTCTTCCACGAGAGCCCGCAACCGGCGTCCCGCGTGCTCGCGCTGTTCGCCGTCGACAAGTTCGAAGCAGATAAGCATGGCGTACCCGGTCTGGGACTCCTGGTGAAGCGTGCCGACGTCGTCGAGATATCGGAGCCGGATCGCTTGGGCCACTTGATCGGAAAGCCGGGAGTAGTGCTCGCTCTCCGCGACCTTTCCCAGCACCTCTGCGGTGCGGGCGAGCACTCGGCTGGACCAGGAGCAGTATGCACTCGCTACAAGATCGCGGTCCGTCATCGCCTCCGCCGGAGACTCTGGCGGGGCGGCGGGGTCGAGCCAATCCCCCAGTTGGAAGTCTCCTGTCCAAAGCCCGGCAACATCGCACCGTTCCATCATCAGGTCCACCCAGGCGCGAGCGCTGTCCCACTGCCGCACGAGAATCTGCACGTCTCCACTCGCGAACCATAGGTCCCAGGGAACGAGCACAGCCGCATCGCCCCACGCGGCACCGGGTCGCGGTGGCGTCCACACCGCGCGACCAGGCACCGTTGGCACATACCAGGGCACAGTGCCGTCCGGCAATTGCTCGATGGCGAGGTCGCGCAACCAGCCGGCCAGCATCCCCGAGACATCGAAGAGGAAAGCAGCGGTAGGGGCGAAGACCTGGATGTCACCCGTCCAGCCGAAACGTTCGTCCCGTTGAGGACAGTCGGTGGGCACGTCAACAAAGTTGCTTCGCATCGACCAGACCACATTCTGGTGCAGCCGGTTGAGGTTCTCGTTGGAGCAAGAGAACCACCCCACCCGCTGCATTGCCGAGTGGTAGACCCGAGCGATGATGCTGAGACTATCGAGGGTGTCGGGGGAAGCCACTACCTCCGCATACCGAAAGCCGTGATACGTAAACTTCGGTTCCCACGTCACTCTCTCTGAGTCACGAAAGACGTACCTGTCGGTCGCCTTCGCCAGCCGCAGGGGACGAGTGTAGATCTCTCCGTCCTGAAGAACTTCCGCGTGCCTGATCGCCACGCTTTCTCCCCGCTGCCCGGTCGCCTGAATCACGGTACGGCCACTAAGATTCTGCCCGAAATCGACGATCATCCGATCGCGAGCTATCCGGGTGACGGATGCGGGCATGAGATCCTCGGTCGCCCTGACGGGGGGACCGTCCGGGGCAACGAGCGTGCGTGGGTCGCGTTCGCCGATCGTGACCTCACCCCAACTCGAGTCGTCGTATGTCGGCATCGACCATCCGTCGAGTTCGTCGCGAGCGTCGTATCTCTCCCCGTCGTAAATGTCAGAGAAATGAATCGGACTCGGGTGCGACCGCCATGACGAGTCCGTCGCGGTTATTTCCTCGCGACCGTCGGCATAGCGGAGCTCAAGCTGGAGGATAAGGGAAAGATCAGATCCATAGATGTTGCGGTTGCCGCCATTGAACCCGAGGCGCCCGCGGTACCAGCCATCTCCGAGCCACGCACCCAGTGCGTTGGCCCCGGATCGCACTTGAGCGGTGACATCGTACGTGGCGTAACGAAGACGTTCACCGTACACCGACCATCCCGGGCTCAGGGCGTCGCGACCGACACGGGCGCCGTTGAACTCAAGCTCATAGAGACCGTGGGCCGTCACACGAAGAAGTGCCCGACTCACACCGGCACCCACCGTGAAAGTGGTGCGCAACAGGGAAGGGCGCCTGTCCGACTCAGCCTCCTCGAGCCAGCTTGCGCTGATCGGGCACGCGACCCAGCCTGAACGGCTGGGTCCCCGCTCTATGGGGAGCGGGTCGCTCCACGGGGACGGGTCTCCGTCCTCGCCGCGCACGCGTATGCGTAGCACGTGATGTTCGCGGTGGCGGAGAGGAGCGGTCGGCCACGACACGTAAACGCGCTCGCTGGTCATCACAGGACCTGTCACGTTCACCAAACCGTCCGCACCCCGCAGCTCAAGGTCGTACGACGCCTGCTGCCATCCCATCGGCGCGGACACCGTGAAGGACAATCGCGGATTCGCCTCATCGATCCCCAGTGCGGTGTCGTGGTTCTCAACCTTCACGTTGCGCACCGCTACTGCTGCGTTCACTTTCATCGTTCCCCTCACACGAGCGGTTCCTGCGCCCACGACATGACTCACTCCACAGGTTCGAGTTGCCAAGGCTTGGGCCCTTCAAGCGGGCGGTACCGGATGCCCATCGCGTCCAGGCGCGGCAGATGCCCATCCAGGCGTGCGCGCAACTCGCTCCAGTCCGCAGGGGCTCCTGCCCACGCCACCTCCGCCAAAGCGACGCCGCGCGGCCAGGTCATGTAGTCGGCGTGCTCTTCACTGCGAATAAGTTCAGTCCAGACCTGGAACTGCACCCCGATGATCTGGTCGCGTTCCTCACGAGTCCACTCCGACGGATTCGGGTTGAACTCCGCGACCTTCTGGATCGTGGTGGGACCCTCGGTTGCCCATCGCTCTCCTGGCTCATCGCTCTGCGCGAAGTCGAAGTAGGTGGAGTCGATCGGGGCAAGGATGACGGGGAAATTCGCGGCCGCGGCGCTACGTGCGATATCCATCCCACGCCAAGCCATAACGACTCCAGGAGCGGCCCGTCCCTCGTCATTGACGAATGCCTCGTCCCACGACACGAGGATGCGCCCCTGGGATGAGAGCCAGTCGCTCAGCCGGGTCATGAACTGGCTGAAGAGCTCTTCAACGCTGCTCAGCCCCTGCGCCCGCATGTAGTTAGTGATCTCCTCGTTCCGCGACCACACCTCGATCAGGGTTTCGTCGCCGCCCAGATGGATCCAGGGGCCGGGAAAGAGCTCGAGAATCTCGGTGAGCAGCCGTTGGAGCTTCTGTTCCACGGCGGGAAGCGGCGAGATCATCGAGTCAAAGTTGCCCCAGCCTTCCGCGACAATCCTCTTGCCGGGCGCGCTGCCGAACTCGGGATAGGAGGCAAGAAGTGCGGTGGAGTGCCCAGGAAGCTCGACTTCGGGAACGATAGTGATCCCCCGGTCGCTGGCGTATGCCACCATCTCCCGGATGTCGGCCTGCGAAAACTGACCGCCGTGAGGCGCGTTCTCGTAGATCCTCACCTTGAGCCACGACTTCACCTGTGTGCGGGCCCGCACAGCGCCAATCGTGTTCAGGAGCGGGAACTCTTTGCTCTCCACCCGCCACCCCTGATCGTCGGTGAGGTGCAATTGCAGTCGGTTGATCTTGTGCATGGCGAGCGCGTCGATGTAGCTCAACACGTAGCGCTTCGAGAAGAAGTGCCGCGCAACGTCGAGGAGGGCGCCTCGCCAGGCAAAGGCAGGCTCGTCTTCGATCGCGCAATAGGGCACATCTGCGCCCTCCACGCCTCTCGAGTCGAATGCCGCAGTCGGGAGAAGTTGCCGCAGCGTCTGCAGCCCATAGAAGGCGCCGTCCGCAGACGAAGCGGCCACGGTCACTCCGTCGGCAGAGCAGGTCAATGTGTACCCCTCAGAGTTCGCAATCGCAGGATCGCGGGCAACAACGAGGTGCGCGGCTTGTCGAGAGTCGACCAGGGAGATCGTTCGGAAGAAACTAGAAGTGCGTGTCAGGCGGCTTTGTTCTTCAGAATTGAACCCCTCGATGTAGACGGCAGGCTGCGCGGGAAGGGCGAACGAGCCGTCACCCCACTCAAGCGACCGTGGGGCAGGAATGATGACGGGATGCTGAGGCATGGGCTGTCCTTTCATGTTGCGATCCGACGTAGTCTTCCCGCATAGGTCTGTTCTATTTCGAGGTTCCGCTCGTGTCCGCCCTCGACATTGGCGGAAAGGTAGAACGGGGGGAGAGTTCCGGCGGCAAGCATCGAGGTCGCCACACGCGCAACAAGTACCTGCACTAGGTAAGCCGCGGTTATCGAGGACACGCCGCAGATTCGAGCCCCTCCCTCCAGAGGCACAATCGCATCCCCGACCGGCGCGAGATTGTCGAGCACAACCTCGGCGACCTCCGCTAGCAGACGACCCCCACTGTGTTTCGACACGGAGGTCTCGGCATGTGCGCGAGAAGTAACGGCGATAACGGGAACGCCTCGCTCGACCATGGACACGGCCATCTGTACGATGGCTCCGTTCACCCCGGAGTTGGAAAAGAGGATCATTGCGTCTCGTGGCTGCACATCGGCCAGCTCGATCAGTCTGAGCCCTAGCCTCTCGTCGCGCTCGAGAAGCGGGTCATCCAGAACGTTGGGCGACTCGCCGCCATAGATGACCAGGTCGGATATCGCTATCCGATTAGTCGGGATCAGCCCGCCAGCACGACCAGCGATCTCCAGCGCCGATGCCTGCGAATGTCCCGTTCCGAACGCGTGGATCACGCCGCCTCCGGAGACAACCCCAGCCAAGATCTCGGTAGCACGGCTCAGGCCGTCCTCATTCACCGCCTCAATGGAGTCGAGGCGAGTGCGTAACCCCTCTGAGTACGTATGGGAGAGCGATGTCATGCGGTGGATCCTTTTCGTATAGTGATTGTCATTTGCCGGTACCAGCCGTGAGGCCGCTGATCACCTGGCGGGCCGCGATGGCGAAGAGAAGCACCAGAGGAAGGGAAACGATCACAATCGCGGCGAAGAGAGGACCGAGATCGGTTGCCCGCTCGCCGATGAAAGCGATGAGTCCCACCGGCAACGTGAGGTTGTCTTTAGTGCGCAAGAGAACCAGAGGAAAGAAGACGTCGTTCCACACGGGAGCTATCTGGATGATCGCCACCGTGGCTACCGCGGGTCGCACAAGGGGGAACATGATGCTCCGGAACACCCTGAACTCTCCCGCGCCGTCGATTCGAGCGGCTTCGGCGAGCTCGTCGGGTAGTCGTCGGTAGAAGGGGGCCAGGATGAAGATCGAGAGCGGCAGGAGTTGCGAGGCGTAGATGAAGGCGAGCGCAGTCGGGGAGTCGACTAGTCCCAGATCGCTGAACATCCTGAAGATCGGAACGATTCCGAGCTGGGCCGGCACGAAAAGGCCAGCGAGGAAGAATGACAGCAGCGCGGACCGGCCCCGGAAAGCAAACCGGCCCAGAGCGTACGCCGCCGTCACCGACAGAGCGAGACCGACGGTCAGGGCGAGCACCGTGACCCACACGGAGTTGAGAAAGTACACCGAGAAGTCCCCACGACTCCACGCTTCGGCGAAGTTCGCTGCGCCCGTGAGATCAGGCAGCCCGATCGGGCTCAGCGCGATCTGTGCCGTGGACCGGAAGGAATTGGATAGAACAATTATCAGAGGCAGGGCAACCAGTGAGGCGTAGACCGCAACAAAGGCGACGGTGGGTCGCGCCCCCTTCCGAATACTCCGGCTCTTCGGATGACTGATGCTCACAGCACCCTCTTTTCGATAGCAGCGAGTCCTCTTCGGAGCAACAGAGCGCCGCCGAAGATGAGCAGGAAGGTCATGACCGCGAGTGACGATGAGAGACCAACAGAGTTCAGATCAGTCCCGAACGCTGTGCGGTAGAACACCAGCCCGAGCACGTCGATCACTCCTCCCGGCCCACCGTTGATACCGCCGAGCGCCAGTTGCAGGCCGAAGGCGTTGAAGCAGGAGATGAAAGTCAGTACGGTGATCGTCCCGATGATCGGCGAGATCAGAGGCAGCGTGATGAGAACGAACTGCTGCCAGCGGGATGCTCCGTCGACGCTCGCGGCAGAGTAGATCTCTTCGGGGATGCCGGCGATCGCAGCCCCGAACAGCAGCATCGGGAATCCGACCCACTGCCAGGCGTTGATGAGAATAGTGAGGGGCATCGCGAGGACCGGGTCTGAGAGCCAGGGGAATACCCAGGAGGTCAGGCCGAGAGAGTTGAAGACGAAAGCTACAGGGCCGTAGGTGGGGTTGAGCAGAATGGTCCAGATGTAGCCCACGACGAGCGGGTTCATCAGGTACGGAAGCGAGATCAGTGTCTGGAAGAAGAGCTTGACCTTGACGAGACGGTGAATCAGAACGGCCAGCAGAAGACCCGCAGTGTTCTGAACGATCATCGTGCCGATGAAGAAGGTCAGGTTGTTTCCGAAGGCTGCGGCGATCTCCGCTCGAATTCTCTCCGAGTTGAATAGCTCGACGTAGTTCTCGAGACCGAGGAAATCGCGGCGCTTGGACCCGGTCCACTCAAACACGCTGTCGAATCCCACCGACATGAGGGGCCAGATGAGCAGGGTGATGTACAAGAGCAGCGCGGGGCCGACGAACGCAGCCACGAGCAATGCCGTTCCCTGGCGACGATGAGACTTCCGTCGTCGTGCGCTCGTGGCTGCGTTGGTTGTCATGGTTAGCGCGCCTCCCATTCGACGACATTCGCCTGAATATCCGCAGCCACGGCTGCACTGTCCGAGGCGCCCAGAAGCAATGCCTGCGCGCCGTTCATCAGTGCGGCGTACGGGGCAGGCGCGGTGACACCGAAGTAGTCGGTGACCCAGATCATCGGTACCGGGTTCGCCTGGTACATCTCGATGATTTCCTGCAGAAGCGGATCGCTTCCCGTGACTCCGATGACCGAGGAGGGCTGGTTGAGGGTGTCAGTGAAGAGTTGACCGAACTCCGGGGTGGCCATCCAAGCGAGCAGCTTCTCCGCGCCGTCCGGGTTATCTGCCCTGGCACTCATGGCGAACGACCCTTCCTCGTAGCCCCAGACTGGGTTCGCTTCCGACTCTTGGCCGGGTGCCGGGAGGGTGAAGACGCCGTAGTCCTTGTCAGGAGCGAGGTCACGCAGGGGGCTCAGGTCCCATGACCCAGCGGCATACATCGCGGCGTCCCCAGATGCGAGCATCGCGAGCGCGTCCGTGGCGGCCACTCCTCCAACCTGTTCAGGGAAGTAGGTACTCAAGGCCTTGAACTCGTCGAGGGCAGCAATGAAGTTCTTGTTGTCCCAATCGACATCGCCCTCCTGGGCTTTCGCGATGAAGTTCGCTCCACCGTAGGTGTTTCCCACCAGCGCATCGAACGGCATAGGCAGCCCGGATGCGTCCTTGCCAGAGATGGCAATCGGCACGACGCCGGAGGCGCTGATGGTTTCCAGCAACGGCTCCCAGTCGTCTATCGACGCGGGAGGTTCGACGCCGAGTTCGGCGAAGAGTCCCTTGTCGTAGTAGATGACGATGGCCTGTTGGGCGAACGGAACACCGTACTGCACGTCGTCAACTCTGGACGCGCCGAGCGCTTCGTCGGTGAAGCTGCTCGCGAGGTCAGGGACGATAGTGTCATCGATCGCGACCAGCTGCTCCGCGGCCACATAGTTGTGCATAGCGCTGTAGGGGTGCAACATCGCGATGTCGGGCCCCTTGGTTGCAGAAAGGCCTGTCGCGAGAACGGTGGGGTACTCGGTTCCCGGGTATCCGGTGAACTCCACGGTGACTCCGGGATTCTCCTTCTCGAAGGCGTCGAATACCAGGTCCCACTGATCGGCCTGGGTGGTCTGCCAACTCCACACCTTGATTACTTGCTCGCCACCCTCCGCTGCCGGTTGAGTACTCGACGTGCATCCGGCCAACGCGACGACGAAGACACTCGCCGTCGCGATCGCACTGATGTATCTCTTGCTCATTGCTTTCCTTTCGAATGGATAGAACTCAGGGGGATCGATGGTCACGACGACGCTGGTGACCGCTCTGACTTTTTGGTGCTGGGGGAGCTGCGGCGCGAGACGAGCGCTTCAGCAGACTGCGCCAGCAGCGCGGCCGACGTAGCGACTGTCCGCTGGGCGATGAGGCTATAAAGCAGGTCAGCGACAAAGAGCTGCGCGTGCCGGACAGCCAACGACCCGTGTCGGGACTGTCCACCCTCGACATGGGTGGTGAGCACGAGGTCAGCGCGCTGGGCGAGCGGCGACCCGGGGAAGCCGGTGAGGGCGACCGTGGTGGCGCCGCGATTCTTCGCGGCCGTCAGGGTGTCCACGACTTCTGTGGTGCGGCCACTCCTGGAGATGCCCAAGAAAACGTCCCCGGGCTCGAGGATCGAAGCGCTCATGAGCGCTGCATGAGTATCTGCGAATGCCCAGCACGGACGCCCGATGCGATGGAGCCGAAACTGCAGTTCCTGGGCCACGGTTGCGCTTCCGCCGGCACCGTAGACGTTGATTCGCTTTGCGCCGGTCATTACCTGAGCGACGTCGCTCAGCGAGGTGATCGACAGCTGCTCTGCGGTCTGCTCGAGCGCTAGAACGTCCGTACCCATGACTATCTGCGCCACTGTTGCGGCGGAGTCCCCTGGCTGGATCTCCAGCCCGAGGTCGCGGGTCCATGCTGTCTCATTCGAGCCGTACTCGGCCGCGAGCGCCAACTTGAGGGTCGCGAACCCCTTGACCCCGAGCTCTTGACTAAAGCGGGAGACGCTCGCTTTGGACACTCCGGCGAGTGCAGCTAGTTCAGCGCCGGAGCTGTTGAGCGCCAGAACCGGATCATCAAGGATCTGCTGGGCAATCGCGAGAGAGGCATCGCTCAGTCTCGGCATGATCGCTCGGATTCGTAGCGAGATACGGCTCCCGATCTCTTCCGCCCTCATTGCGACCTCCTTGAACTTTATTTTTACGAAGTTTTCGTAAGTGTGAAACTAAGTCCCAAGCGGAGTAATGTCAACCCTGAGAGGAAGACACGTGAATGTAGAACTGAGCGGTGAGGGGCGGCGCTTCGTCGGCGCCGACCTTGGCGGATCACGGACTCGAGTCGTCGTTATGGATGCCGCAGGCCTCGTGATCCATCGGGCCGAGGGCGAGGGTGTGAACTGGCTCACGACCGCGAGATCCGGTGTGCCCGAGAACATCGAGCGCGTGTTCGCTCGCGCCTTGGACGGACAGGGGAGACGAGTTGCGGCAACAGTGATCGGCGTTGCTGGGGTGCTTCCGTTCGAAGAGCCGCCGACCAGGGCTTTTCGTCAGATGTTGCTTGCCCTCGACGTCACTCACGATCCCGTAGTCATGAACGATCTCGAACTGTTGTTCCGATCCTTCGCCGGCTGGCGATCGGGGCTGGCGCAGGTCGCCGGGACCGGCACTATCGCGGCGCGATTCTCTGAATCCTTCCTGACGCGGACCGTCGACGGGTACGGTCCAACCCTGGGCGATTCTGGGTCGGGGTATTGGCTCGGCCGCGAAGCACTCCGCCTGGCACTTCGGGAAGTCGACGGCCGGGCACCCCGATCCGGCCTTTCCCAGATAGTGCTTCATCACCTCACGTCGCTCGGCCTGATCCCCTCCAGCGAAGTGTGCCCTGACCACGTATGGGGCATCGTGAACGCCATCGACTCAGGACCGCGGAGCGTGGTTGCCGATCTCGCGCGGGTCGTGATCGAGGCGGCGGCTCGGCTTCCCGAAGCAATGTCACTCGTGGCCGGCGCTGCCGCCGAGCTGACAGGCTCGCTTAGCGCGCTCGACCCGCAGCCACACGAGTCTCTCGTCTTGGGCGGAAGCCTCTTGACTCATGACAACCCCTTGAGCGCCGCAGTTATGAGCTGGGCCGACCAACAACAGCTCGAAGTCACCGTCGGGCGGGATGTCGCTTTGGCGGCGGCCGAACTTGCGGCAGCCGAGATCCCTTCGAGGGACGGTTAGATGTAGAGATCACGCGCCCAGAAGATCTTTGTTAGTACTCGTTCTCGGTCACGAAGTACGAGATGCTCGCCCGGCGCGGGCACAGATGCCCGCGCCGATCGAGCAGTGAGCAGTTCCCGCCCGTGCCGCGGATGCCAGGACTCTCACATCCGGCCGAGCGTTGGGTGCGAGATCTCTATGCGCAGCTCGGCGGAATTCAAAGCGAGCCACGGCCCGCACCTCGCGGATGGGACCACCCGCTCGCTGGTCATCTCGTGGACAGCCCCGGACTGGACGATGGCTCTTCCATGGAGGCCGAGCTACTGCTTGCAGCGCGCAGAGCCACCTCCGCTGAGGGCACGTTGCGGAGCGGATGGACAGAACGGGGCTCCCGCATTCGGATGTGTCCGGAAGCCCAGGTGCCCACCGCAGCTAGCGAGTCGCACATCGCGTCGTATAGGGCGCGCTGAAGCCAGGACGGGCACTCCTTCTGCAGCAAGAGCCGGTACGCCGTTTCCACATGCCCGGTCGAGCTGAGTGCATCCATGATGAAGGGGGTACCTGCGAACCCCGTCGAGATGTGATGGCCACTCGCGACGACGAGTTCGCTCAGCCGCCGCCCTGCCCAGTCGATCTGCTCCTCATCGAGAAGCCCGAACACGAGGGCAAGCGAGTAGACGGTAGGGCAATCACTGACGATGCGGCCGCCATCCACGTAGACCGTATTGAATGCGGTCTTGATTCGCGCAGCGAGCTGCGTGAACTCCTCCGTTTCGCTCGCGTAGCCCAGAATCGCAGATGTTTCGGCTACGATCCTGGCGGTTCGATACGCGCATGCTGTTGCCACGACGCCGGGGTCAGCTTTGGCCGCGGCAGCGTTCTCGGGCGGAGCATCGGGGCGGATGGCCGGGTTGCAGGCTTTCGCTCAGCCGGTGGAGCTCGTGCTCGGCATGATCTCGACCGATGGCGGATACCGTCACATCGGTCGCCGTGGGGCCGTCCATGTGGACGTAGGGTCAGCAGCCTAGACCTGAACGCGGCGTCGCATGTCCGCTGATCCCGCGCGCGATGACGACGCCGGCGAGCACCCGGCAAGGGCTTGCGCCCCTGCCGGGTGCTATTCACTAAAGAGTGACTAGCGCCACCCGATCAACCTGGAACTGCGGGGCCCATAGGGTCGTCGAGTCAGTCGCCCGGAACGAGACGCTCAGGCGCGTGATGTCGCCCTGCACCGCGTCGAGCGGCATGCGCAGATCGTTCCACTGGTCGGCGGCGACAGCCTCGACATGCTCATATTCGCCGACGGTGGTGGTCACGGAGATCCGCGCTTCATACGCCGAACCCATCCCACCGTAAGCGTTGAGCGAGACGAGCAGCGCTTGGGCGTCGCCGAGTGCGATGGACTCCTCCGGCTCGACGTACGTCGTCCGCCACTGGTCAGCCGGAGCGCTGCCCGTCAAAGCGGCCAGCATAGATGCTCCCAGGCGTGGGGTTCCCGGCTGGTTGGCACTCGACGGGGCGATGCCCACACTCACCATGTTGTCTCCCGCCACCCAGCCCTGGGCGTCCTCCTCGAAATCGTAGAGCAGGTCGGCGTTCTCCGGCAGCTCCGTGTCCGCCAGTTCAAGCGCCACCCGATCAACCTGGAACTGCGGGGCCCATAGGGTCGTCGAGTCCGTCGCCCGGAACGAGACGCTCAGACGCGTGATGTCGCCCTGCACCGCGTCGAGCGGCATGCGCAGATCGTTCCACTGGTCGGCGGCGACAGCCTCGACGTGCTCATATTCGCCGACGGTGGTGGTCACGGAGATCCGCGCTTCATACGCCGAACCCATCCCACCGTAAGCGTTGAGCGAGACGAGCAGCGCTTGGGCGTCGCCGAGGGCGATGGACTCCCCCGGCTCGACGTACGTCGTCCGCCACTTGTCAGCCGGAGCGCTGCCCGTCAATGCGGCCAGCATAGATGCTCCCAGGCGTGGGGTTCCCGGCTGGTTGGCACTCGACGGGGCGATGCCCACACTCACCACGTTGTCTCCCGCCACCCAGCCCTGGGCGTCCTCCTCGAAATCGTAGAGCAGGTCGGCGTTCTCCGGAAGCTCCGTGTCCGCCAGTTCAAGGACGCTGACGGCGTACTCTCTGCCATCGAATCCGACAACCAAAACGTCTCCGTCCGTCACCTCGGCAATGGTCGCCTCGACATTGACCGAAGAGAGGGACGCCAGATCACCAATCGGCACTTCCTCCTCTTCGAGGACGATCGGACCGTCGAGTGTCGTCAGCGCACCCGAAACCTCTTCGCCGCCTCGGTTGGAGACGGTGAGAGACACGGTTGCCCCTGCCTCGATATCGCGCGCGGAGGCGGAGACGGCCAGGTTTGCAGCACCAATCACGCCCGGCGTCGCGGTGAAGCCGGCATCGCTGACCGACAGCTCCCCCACCCAGTCGGCGTTCGATTGCCCCCGCACCCAGACCTTGACGCGGTCGATCTCGTCGCGCGCATCCCAGCCACTCAGGTCGAGCGTCAGCGTGGTCACATCGCCATGGAGAACAACGGTGCCCTCGGCTACCTCAGCACCCGCGTAGACTTTCACCTTCGCCACACGCTGCGCCGCAGCATCCGATCCCGGCGCGTCGAGCCGCACCTGCAGGTACGGCACCGCAGTGGCATCCACCGCCGTCGCCGTCTGATAGGTCACACCCCGCCATTGCTTGTCTAGTGTGTCGAACGAGGCCGTGACCGCACCATCGGCGACCGTCACTCCGGAGACGTTCTCGCCGGCCACCCATTCCTCGGCGGCAATGGCGATGTCAGGTGTGACGACGTCAGCGCGGAGGTCGACCGGCTGGGTCACCGGCAGTGGCCGGGTTCCCTGTGCCTCGATATCGAGGTCAGGGAAGAGCTCCTCCCACGACTGGGCGCCAATGATGGGGAGCGCGAATCCGGTGTGCTCGCGGGACTCCGGTGTGTCGATGTACTTGAAGACGTCGTAGATACGGCGCTGCGTGCCAGGCGACGAGGGCTCGGGGCGATCGTCATCCCACGTCCACAGACCGAGGCGCAGACCACCCTCCAGCTTGTGGTCGACATGACGATGCAGGATGAACGAGTCAATCCCGGGAGTAGAGACCGCGCGGTAGTAGCCGTAAGCGTACGCGGCGGCTTGGAGGTCGGCGTTCGCCTCGTCGTTGCCCGGCGCGTGAAAACCCTGTTCGGAGAGGATGATGCGGCGCTGATCACCCTCGTATGTGAGCTCGTCCTGCAGCAGATACTGGCCGAGAATGTGCAGGTTCTTGAACGTGACGCGCGGAGTGTCGACCGAGTCGATCGCGGTCTGGTCGTTCCACGTCGCCGGGTTGCCTAGGTTCTCCGGATACGGGTGGTAGGCGACGTTCCAGCCGTACTGACCGCCCTCCGCACTCACAGCGTTCATGCGGTCGAGCACATCTCGCCCCTGGTAATAGCGCGTCGGCTCGGCGCCGTCGTTGCTGATCGTCCAGTAGTGGTCGAGCGAGATATATGTGCGTGCTTGCGCATACTCATTGCGTACGGTCGTGTCGACCCAGCGCACGGCGCGCTCGTAGTCGTCGACGTAGCGATTGATCGACTTCTCGCCCATGTTCTGCCAGATCCAGCCGGTGTTCACCTCGTTGCCAACGATCCAGCCGACGACCCGACCGTGCGCTTGGTCCTCGCGGGTGTACCGGTCGGCCAGGAACGCCATGGTCCCGCGAAAGAACCGCGAGTTCTCGTCGACCGTGTTGAAGGCGTAGACCACCGCGCCGGACGCTCCTCGTGCCGCGTCAGGATGGATGATAAGGTCCGCGGCGCCAGGATTCGAATACTCGTTGTCGTAGGCGATCAGGATGGCGTTGACCACCATCCCGTTGTCCGACAGCGGCTTAATCGTCTGATCGAGATCGGTCATGTACTTCTTGTTGAAGTGGTAGGTCTCGCCGTCATGCTCGAACGCGATCGCATCGTTGCTCGCATCGGTCTGGATCGCCTCGTCGAGCGCGATATTGATCGCCGCATGCCCGACACCCAGCTCGTCGGCGTCGTCCGTCAGCTGCACCTGCAGGCCCTTCTTGGTCGCGGGTGCGGGGAACTCGAACTCGTTCTCCGCCGGGTAATCGTGCACCGTCACGTAGCGCGCCGAGTCGATGTATGCCGGCGTACCGCCGGCGTCAGCGACCACCAGGAACTTCGACGAGATCCGGTCTCGCTCGTCGTCGAGGCGCGGCACCGCGAAGGAGAAGTCTCCCCCGCCGTCGGTGGTCGCGAGCTCGATCCCGTCTGCGTAGTCCGGCTCATACTCCCACCCGTCCAGCTCATACAGTGTGAGCGTCTGTCCCGCGGTAGATGCCGGAGCGGAGCCGGAGACGAGTATCTGGTCGCTCGTCGCCGTCACATCACCCACCGATCCGATGTGCTCGACCGGTTCGCGGTCGCCCTCGACCGGTTCGGGTTCGGGCAACGGCTCGTCGTTGAAAGAGAACCCGATGTCGGCGAAAATCACTCGCCCATCATCGGTCGCATTCTCGCCAGGATCGATTCGCAGACGTCGGATAGTCCCCTCCCACGCGGGAACGCCGCGCAGGTCGATGAGGTACTCCCCGGGTTCGGTCTCGTTGGGCCGAAGCGTGAAGGTCGCGCTTCGCGCCTCGGAGCCCGTGGGCTGCGCTTCGGTCTCCCAATAGATCTTGCCCACGGTGTTCGACGTCTCATTCTGCGCATGGATCACCACGGTATTCGCGGTGGTCGCATCGAGCGCGAAGGTGTCGGACATCAGCCACGGATCATTGCCGGTGACCTGAAGCTCGAGTCCGGCCGCCGTCACCTCGACGGTGGCCGTGCTGTTTCCGACGGTCCATCCCTGGGCGTCACCGGGAGTGCCGAACGTCCACTGCGGCGACTCATCCGCGACCGCGGCGACGGGAGCGCCGATGACCCCGCCGATCAGAGTGGCTGCCACAGTTAGCGCCAGCATGCGCCAACGTCCTGCCGAGTGTCTGCGAATCCTCGATCCGAAAGGGACCTGCCCATGCTGCGTCATGATTGCGCTCCTACCAATTCGTCGTCGAATACTGCCGGGTTGTTCTTTTGGGACCAATCGTCCGCGTCGCGAGGGCTTCTCGACCGGGCGCGGCGTTTCTGTCGCACGCGTCTGGTCGATCACACCCTCGTGCGCCGCTTCCGGCGCAGCATGGCTATCGTCGGTCTTACTCTGTTGAATGCTGACGATGCGCACCATAAAGTGAAACGTTATACTGACTATCTACCTGGTCCACTTGTGTGTCAAGCCCTGCCAAGGCGGAAGGCGAACGGCGCGAGGGACCGGCTTGCTCTTGGCGCGACCACCTCGGTTCCGCCGACCACCATGAGACGGACCGTGAGTTCGTCGACGCTCCCCGCTTCGTCCGGCACCAGGCCGATGCTCACGCGGCCAGACGCGCGAGAGCACTGTTCCATGCCCCGCACAGGAGGCCGGAGTCCGAGACGGCATCCGATCCCATGGAAAACCCCCGCGGATCACGAGAGATCCCGACAACGGCACCATCCACTCGCTGACTGTCCTGAGGTCAATAGACCACTCGGCGAAAGGCCGAGTGCGCGTAGAGTGCGGCGAGTCGCCACCCGCGGCGGATGCCGTTGCTCTTCCAAGGGGTTTCGGGAATGAAACGTTAGTATTGGATTCTGCTCGACCCCTCGCTCTGGAGCGAGTGCCTGGTCCGGCGCCCTCGATGAGGACGGAGATCCGTGTGGCGAGTATGAAAGATGTCGCACTGCGAGCATCGGTGTCGTTGGGAACCGTGTCGAAGTATCTGAACGCTCCTCACCGTGTCGCACCAGCCACCCAACAGCGGATCCGTGACGCGGTTGACGCCCTGGGATACACGCGCAATGAGGCGGCCCGCCAGCTCAAGTCCGGACGCAGTCGCGTGCTAGCGTTCGTCGCTCTCGAGCTGAATAACCCCTTCTTCGGAGAGGTCGCCGAGGGCATGGAGCGTCGCGCTGCCGAAGACGACCTCTACCTCTCCATCGTCAGCACCAGTGGTAGCGCTGAACGCGAGACCGATTACATCAGGATGCTCGTCCAGCAAAGGGTGTACGGCGTGATCCTGGCGTCCGGCACGACTCGGCCGGAAGCCTTCGACATCCTGCGCACCGCAGGCATGCCGACCGTGCTGATGGACGCCTACGCCGTCAGCGCGCGGTTCTCCTCCTGCTCCATAAACGACTACTCCGGAGCCCGTAAGGCTACCGAGCACCTCATCGCCCAGGGGTGTCGCCGCATTGCCTTCGTGGGAGGCGAAAATCACACCTACCAGATCGCCGAACGCCTGCGGGGGGCATCCGCCGCCATCGAAGGCGTAGAAGGTGTCGCTCTCGAGGTCGTGCCGACGGTCGACCGCTCCGTGCATGCTGGACTCAGGGTGGGGCGAGAACTCGCCGCACGTCCATCCTACGAGCGCCCGGATGGGATCTTCGCTGCGAACGACTCGCTCGCCATCGGCGCTATCGGGGCGCTGACGCGTGATCGTCGCATCTCCATCCCTCGCGATATCGCGGTCGTCGGATACGACGATGTCGACTTCGTTGCCGCATCGGCCGTGCCGCTCACTTCCGTGCGGCGCCCGCGGGAGGTCTTCGGCCGCCGCGCCGTCGATCTCATCCGCGATCAGGTGGATGCCGGCAGTCCGGGCGGGGCGATCGAGCACGTGCTGATCGAACCCGAACTGATCGTCCGCGAGAGTTCCATCCGGTGCGTCTGACAGCACCACCCTCGTCGGTCGGCCACTCGCCGCGATGGTGTGAGTTCCGGCCGAAAAGCGCTGTCGAGCGGTCACCGGGCGGTTGCCGCCGTCGACCGCGGACCCAGCGAACTTCGAGGGCAGGACGACGTCGGCGAGGACCCCGTCCGGGATTGTCACGACCAGCCGCGGCTCATGAGCATGCAACTCCACACGCACGGTCCCCCTCGGCGTGTACGTGGTGTCTTCAAGGACGCGAAGCCCTGCGGAGTGCGGCTCGATCCGGAGAAGCGCGCCGCCCGGCTCGACGATGCGCACCCCGAGCAGGGTGTCGTGCATCCAGATCAGCGGTGAGGCAGCCCATCCATGCGATCCCGTGGCGTCGACCGGCTGCGTGTCGAGCAGTTCGCCGGTCGCCAGGCCGCGATCCGCGCGGGTGACGATCGAGGAGCATGAAGAGGATGAAGACGGGTGTGATCGCGGCGATCGAGATGCTGCGCCGCCGCTATGAGCCGGCTCCTTAACCTCGTGAGGTCGAACGATCCCTACTCCGGTTCAGCCGGCGAACGCATGGGTTGCGACTCCGCGCACTTGCGGTTGCGCTCGAAAGAGTGCACCGGCGCTTGCATCACGTCGCGGAAGATCCTGCTGCGATGTGGTGATGTACAAATCGTCGAGCTGTGGACCGCCAAATGCACACGCGCTGACATGTGGCGTCGGCAGTTCGATGCGGGCGTCCTGCTTTGCGTCCGGCCCGATCCTAATGATTGCGCCAGCCCCCCACATCGCCACCCAGACCCCGCCCTCGGCATCGACGGCGATGCCGTCCGGCAGACCTGCGATTTTACTGAGGTCTGCAAATGGTTCCCTGTCTGCTAGGCCTGCGGGCGCCAGGCGTAGGCGATCGATGCGGCGCGTTGCGGTGTCGACGTAGAACATTGAATCGCTGAGCGGGTCACCGGCGAGCCCGTTGGAGATGCTGATCCCCTCGGCGACGACGCTTACCGTTCCCGACGGATCCAGTCGATACAGATGCCCGCTGTCGGCAGGACCCTCCGTGCCGCACAGGAACGAGCCATCGGTTGCGCAGGAACCGTCGTTCATACGCAAACGCTCATCGTCGAAAGCCCTTATTTCGCGCTCCGGGCGAAGATCGGCATCGGCAAGCAGGAACCCGTCTCGCGTGGCTATAACCCAGCCCCCGTTGACGCGGGGCCGGAGCGCCGCTGCCCAAGAGCCAATGCGCACGGCGCTCGGGCTCTTTCCCGTCTCCGGGTGAAGGTGAAGGACGGTCCCCTCGACCATATCGACCCACCGGAGTGAACCATCGCGGTGATCCCACACCGGACCTTCCCCGTGAGAGCACAGCGTCGGAGTTATCTGCGCGACGGGAATCAATAGCTGGCCCGTCCACCGCTGATGTCGTAGACCGCGCCAGTCGAGAAGCTGCACTGATCGGAGGTCAGCCAGGCGATTAGGGCGGCAACTTCCGCCGGCCGGCCCACCCGACCCATCGGGATGAGCGAGGTGATGTGCGCCAGCACGTCGGGGGACGTCGTGGCATTCATGGGAGTGTCGATCACGGCGGGGGCGATTGCGTTCACGAGCACGCCGGTCTTGGCCAGTTCCTTGCCCAGAGATTTCGTCAGTCCGATGATCGCCGCCTTTGACGCCGAATAGGCGCTGAGATTCGGATTGCCGTCCTTCCCGGCCATGCTCGCGATGTTGACGATACGCCCCCAGCCTCGTTCCATCATCCCGGGCACGACTGCGCGCGTGACAGCGTATGTGCCATGGACGTTAACGTCGAAAGTGCGTCGCCAATCTTCCGGATCGACGTCCCACAACGGCTGGTTTGGCCCTACGATTCCTGCACTGTTGACGAGGATATCGACGGGCCCGACCGCGATGACAGCTTCATGCACCGAAGCAGAGTCGGTCACGTCGACGTGGAAGTCAGCGCTGGCTGACACATCGAACGTGATGACCTCGATCCCGTCGGCGCGAAGTCGCTCAGCGCTGGCCGCCCCAAGCCCGCTCTGTCCGCCGGTAATGATTGCACGCCTCATGTGACACTCCTAGCTATCGTGGTCGAGCGAATGAAGAACCTCATCGCGGGGCCAGAACCGTCTGACGTTGAGATCCGAGAGCGTCGATCTCAAGTTCGATGACGTCTCCTGGCTGTAACCAGATCGGGGGCTGAAACCCCATACCGACACCTGGAGGCGTCCCCGTGTTGATGAGATCCCCCGGCTCTAACACAAGAAACTGGCTGATGTAATGCACGATGAAATAAGGGTCGAAGATCATCCTCGAAGTGGAGCCGTCCTGCCGACGCACGCCGTTGACGTCTAACCTCATCCCGAGTGCGAGGACGTCCGCTACTTCGTCCTGGGTTACCAGCCACGGTCCCACCGGGTTGAACGTCTCAGCTGACTTGCCTTTAAGCCACTGACCACCTCGATCCAACTGGAAAGCACGTTCGCTAACGTCGTTGACGACGACCCAGCCGGCGATGCAGTCACGCGCCTGCTCCGGAGAGGCCAGATAACTTGCCCGCTCGCCGATGACAATGCCGAGTTCGACTTCCCAATCAGGCTTGGTCGAACCGCGGGGAATCCGCACATCGTCATTCGGACCGACGAGCGTGTTGGGTGACTTGGTGAACAAGATCGGCTCCGCAGGTACCGCCTGCCCCGTCTCCGCCGCGTGATCGCTGTAGTTCAATCCGACGCAGATGATCTGGTGGGGCCGGGCAATCGGCGCCCCAATTCGTTGACACAGGAGCAGATGGACGTCGCCAGATTGAACACGTTGATCAACCACGGGCCGGATGCGTTCTATCCCCCCGCCGGCAAAGAACGCCTCGTCGTACTCAGTGACGACGTCGGAGAGATCGACGTAGGTGTCGTCAGTGATGAACACCGCGGGCCGTTCCTCGCCAATGGCTCCGATCCGAGCAAGCTTCATACGTCTCCTTCTATCGATTTTCGAATGACGCTCCTCTTACAGCACAGTCGGAGATCGGTCTCAGACGGAGCGTGAGGATCACTCAACTCGAAGGGCAATCGGCATCTGCAGCGAGTGTGTGCCCGGCCCGAGTTCGACATCGTTTCTGCCTGGAACGCGGAACGTCCCTGTTGTTCCGAACGGCAGAGTGACCGTGACTGCGATCTCGCGATCACGACGCTCCCACTGCACCGTGGCAACGCCATGGGGGGTCTTCAGACTCGTCTTGGCCCATTCAATCTGATCGCCTGTAATAGGCGCGATCAGGATGCGACGGTATCCGGGCTCAAGCGGGGCGAGCCCACCGAGCACTCGGTGCATCCAATCCGCTACCGCTCCCAGCGCGTAGTGGTTGAAACTCGTCATGCCCCCCGGGTTGATACTCCCATCCGGAAGCATCGAGTCCCAACGCTCCCAGATCGTGGTCGCGCCCTGCGTCACAGGATAAAGCCAAGACGGGCACTCCTTCTGCAGCAAGAGCCGGTACGCCGTTTCCACATGCCCGGTCGAGCTGAGTGCATCCATGATGAACGGGGTACCTGCAAACCCCGTCGAGATGTGATGGCCACTCGCGACGACTAGTTCGCTCAGCCGCCGCCCTGCCCAGTCGACCTGCTCCTCATCGAGAAGCCCGAACACGATCGCAAGCGAGTAGACGGTAGGACAATCGCTGACGATGCGGTCACCATCCACATAGACGGTATTGAATGCGGTCTTGATTCGCGCAGCGAGCTGCGTGAACTCCTCCGCTTCGCTCGCGTAGCCCAGAATCGCAGATGTTTCGGCTACGATCCGGGCGGTTCGATACGCGCACGCTGATGCCACGACGCCGGGGTCAGCTTTGGCCGCGGCAGCGTCTTCGGGTGGAGCGTCGGGGTCCAGCCAATCGCCGAACTGGAACCCTTCCTCCCACACGCCACGATCCGACAGCGCGTCTTGGACTACGCGTGCATGCCTCGTCATCGACGGGAACGCATCGCGAAGCGTATCCGTCTCCCCGTATGCCTCCCACATAGCCCAGGGCACCCAAGCCGCCGCATCACTCCAGATAGCGGTGACCGGCGGCTTGTCGTACACGCTCTCAGCCTCTATGTACTTCAGCACGTCGGGTACAACGAAGGGAACGACTCCGTCATGGTGCCGCTGTTCCAGGGCCAGATCGGTGAGCCAATTTTGAAGGAAGCCGCGGACGTCGAACAGGAACGACGCCGTAGGGGCGAAAGCTGCGATGTCTCCCGTCCATCCCAAACGCTCATCGCGTTGGGGGCAGTCTGTGGGTATGTCAACAAAGTTTCCTTGCATGCCCGTCACCACGTTTTGGTGGAGCTGGTTGAGCAGCGGGTCAGAGCACTCAAACTGACCGATTCGTGCCAAGTCCGAGCTGATAACCACCGCTTCCAGATCACCAGGCTGGATGGCGCTCATTGCGTGCGGCCAACCCTCAAGCTCGACATAGCGAAATCCGTGGAATGTGAACCTCGGCTCGAAGACGTCCTGCCGCCCACTGAGAATGTACTCATCCGTTGCCTTCGCCGTCCGGAGGGGTCGAGTCCCCAATTCTCCGTGCTCCAGCACCTCCGCATGACGCAGGATCAGGTGCGACCCGACTGAACCCGTCACCTTCACTCGGACCCAACCGACTACATTCTTCCCGTAGTCGACGATGATCGTCCCTCTGGAAGTCGTCCACATGTCGACGGGCACGATCGAGTACTGGCGGCGGACCGGCGGACTGACATAGGGCACCAGCTTCCGCGGATCAACATCAACGACATGGGTGCCACCCCATCCATCGCCGCCGCCTTCACCGGTCCGCATGACAGCCTCGATATCGACTCGCCCGTCGATCGTCTGTCCGTCGTAAAGACTGTTGCTGAGGATAGAGCTCGGTCCAGCCATCCATGACGGATCCGTGCCGACGACCTGCTCGTGACCGTCTTCGAAGGCGATCCGCAACTCGAGTAGCGCTGCGAGTTCCTGCCCGTACGGTCGCGCGCCGTCACCGAAACCGAGTCGTCCCCGGAACCATCCGTTCCCGAGAACCGCACTGAGGGTGACCTTCTCCAAGGGGCCGTTCTCCAAGGTGCCGTTCTCCAAGTGCGACAACACGTCGTACTCCGCGTACCTCAGTCGCCACTCGTAGCTCGTCCAGCCGGGAGTCAGCAGGTCCTCCGAGATCGCCGCGCCGTCGATATACGCCTCGATCACTCCCAGCGCGGAGACGCGCATTGAAGCTCGGACGATGGCGCCGTGGTCGCGATCAAGCGAAATGGTCTTGCGTAGGAGCGGTGCCGTCAAGTCGGCATCGTCGGGCGCTACGAACGCCGCCTCAAAGGTGGTGGTCATGAACGTCTCTCTGACTGAGGGATTTGGGAGCGATTCTAGAAGGCCGTGTGGCTCGCAGTATGGACTACTTCATGCCGCTGATGAGCATGCCGTCGCGGATCTGACGGTTGAAGATAAGGAACATGACCGTCGTCGGCACCAGGATGATGAACCCTCCGGCAAGCAGAGCCGGGAAGTTCGTCACGTATTGCCCCTGGAAATAGGTCAGGCCGACAGCGGCAGTCATTTGTTCTGGGGAGTTCAAGTAGATAAGGGGCCCGAGCAGATCGTTCCAGGAGCCGAGGAATCCGAGAATCGCGAGCACAGCGAGGGGACCGCGGAGGAGAGGGAGGTAAATCGTGAAGAGAACTCTCGGAACGGAGCAGCCGTCCAGCACCGCCGCTTCATACAGTTCGTTCGGCACGCCGAGCACGAATTGGCGCAGGAAGAAGACAGCGAACGCGGTTCCCGTCCACATCGGCAGAATCAAAGCCCACGGGGTATCGACGAGGCCGATCGCACGCATCATCGTATAGAGCGGGATCATCGTGATCGTTCCGGGAATCAGCAATGTGAACACGATGATCGCGAAGAGCGCACCTCGACCCGGGAACCTGAGTTTCGCGATCGCGAACGCGGCCAGCAGACTGCCCAGCAGATTTCCCGCTGTAGCGAGGACTGCGATGAAGAGTCCGTTGAACAGCATCCTCAGCATCGGCATCTCTGTGAAGACATCCGCATAGTTCTGGAGCGTCCACGTCGTCGGCAGCACCGACAATGACGAGATGTAGTCCTCGTTCGTCCGGAAGGTGGTCAGCAACGTGATGAGAAACGGACCGAGGATGACGAGAGAGCCCAGGGCGAGGACGACGTACGCGACGATCGAGTGCTCGCGTCGCTGCCGCCTTCGAGGCGTCTTATAGCCGCGTCGCATGGTTACTAACGACGCCGTTGCGGACTCCTGGGCATTCGACGTCGAAATCAGACTAGATGTCATAGTTGACCCACTTCTTCTGAACTTTGAGTTGAATCGCAGTCATCGATAGCAGAATCACGATGAGGAACACCGAAAGCGCAGCCGCGTATCCCATCTGGAGACCGCCGAAAGCTCGCTCGTAGATGTAGGCCATGATCGTGAGAGTCGAGTCCAGTGGCCCTTTGAGAATGAACACTTCACCGAATGTTTGGAAGCCCGCGATGAGGGAGATGATGAGAACGAAGAAGGTGGTGGGAGTCAGAAGTGGGAACGTTACGTACCGGAATCGCTGCCATGCGTTGGCCCCATCAATCTCCGCCGCGTCGTAGTACTCCTGGGGGATGGTCTGCAGACCGGCAACATAAAGAAGGGCTATGTAGCCGACCCCTCCCCAAACGACCATTACGGCGATCGATGTGAGCGCGTGATCCGGTCCCATCCAGAAGACAGGCTCCCACCCGAGGGCGGCTCTGAATTGGTTGAGCAATCCGTCGACGTCGTACAGATACATCCAGATGAAAGCGACGGATACCACATGACAAGTCGTAGGGAAGAAGAGAGCTAATCGGAAGAACGTGCCGAAGCGGGTCACCCTGGTCATGGCGACACCAAGCCCGAGACCGATGGCGATCTTCGCTGGCACCGTGAGTATCACGAGGAGAGCAGTGTTACTCATTGCCTTCCAGAAGCGGGGGTCGCCGAAGGCGGAGGTGAAGTTGCCAACACCTAGCCATTGAGCGGGGGAAATAAGATCCCAGCTGGTGAAGCTCAGGGCGATGCCGATCGCGGCCGCGACGTACACCAGGGCCAGCCCCACGCAGATGGGGACAATGAATACAGGTAGCCATCGTTTCGATCCGGGCGTGAAGTTATGGATCTGTTTAGCGGTGGCTCCCGGTGCTGTGGGGCTGGCGCCCGGTGACGTGGTAACCATGATCAGGGAACGGTGTCCAGCAGCGCCTGAACCTTCACGTCGAGTTCCGTGAGGATTGCTTCGACATCCGAGTCGGCGGACTCGAAGATCTTGTAGTCTGCTTCATTTTCTACGATTGAGATATCTGTGAACTTGGGTCCGAATGCCCATCCGCCGCCGTGTTCGACCGCTTCCTGCACGAAGTATCCGTAGTTCGCGGGCCCCTGAGCTGCCTCTGCGGCGATGCGCTCCTCATCGGTGAGAAGCTCTGTAAGTACTGGAGCCCCGACGTTTGCAATGATGGTCTGCGCGTCGGGATCGAAGACGACGTACTTGATGAACTCCTGAGCGGCGTCAGGGTGCTTGCTGCTCGATGTCACGGAGATGAGGTCCGGGCCAGCATAGTTCGTTCCCTGGAACTCCCCGCTCGGGTTGGGCAGGATGTCCCAATCGAAATTCTCGACCCCTTCCCGGAAGACCCCCGTCATCCAACTCCCATTGAGAGTCATGGCCACTTGCTCCGTCACAAACGGATCCTTCTGCGCAGAGACGTCTTTGGGGTGAGGAGCCACCTTCTCGACGTAGATCAGGTCTCGGAGCCAGGTCTTGTACTCGATCATCTCGGGCGTGTCGTAGGTCGCAGTGCGACCATCGTCCGAGACGGGTGACGCGTCGAAGAGGGAGGCGAAGGCGACTCCGGGGCCCGTGCCAGGGATGGCGATGCCGTACATGTCATCGGTCGTCATCGCCTTCGCGGCGGCGACGAACTCGTCGATAGTCCACCCATCCTCGGGGACCTCCACGCCGGCAGCTTCCATCGCCGAAGTGTTCCCATAGATTGATCCGCCGACGAACCGCATCGGCAGAGCGTATGTCACATTCTCGCCATCGACCTCGGTCTGGCCTGACTTGAGGAGGTTTTCCGGAACCTTCTCGAAGTCCGCGGACAGTTCATCCAGGGCGATCAGCTGCCCGGCCTGCCCCAGCACGCCCGATTGGAATTGCATCCCGACCACGTCCGGCGCGGAGTTGCTGGCCATCTGCGTGTTCAGCTTCGTCCAGTACGACTGGTAGTCGAGCGGCTCGAACTTGACCGAGATATCGGGGTTCGCCTTCTCGAAGCTCTCGATAATGTCGTTCCAGACATCGACGTCGGGCCCGGCGGCCCACATCGAGAAGCGGATCTCGGTGCTGGTTGAGCCGCCCGATCCCCCTGATGTGGGGCTGCACGCCAGTAGCGTCGTTGCTACTACGGCCATCGCAGCAGCAGCAGCAAGCGCCCTCGACCGCTTGCTCTTGCTTTGACTGGTTCTTTTCATTTCTTCTCCTGCTTCCTTTTCGTGCGGACAACGTTAACGTCGACGCCGAGACGTGGCAGATCTGGTCGACTTGGGGGGTAAGTAGGGATGTCGCGGAATGCCTCCGCGTATTGGACCCCCAGTTCGCGTCCCCTCATCGATGCCTGGGACCGAATGAATTCGAGGTAGTCCATGCCGAATATGTGATCGAGCCAGGCCTTCTGGCTGACATGGGCTGCCGCCATTTCGATCTTTTGGTCCATCACGCTCGTGATGTCGACGTAGACGTCGAGTCCGCCTTCCAACTGGCCGATCGTGTCCATGGTGTAGAGCTTTGGTATCTCCGTGAGTGCGGGCAGGCGTGTCTCGACGAGTTTCACAGCCGCGGGAATGCGAGCATCCTGCGCCACCTGGCCCGCGATTCTGTGGTCGGGGTGGTAATCGCCCGTACTGTGGACGAGCATGATGTCTGGCCTGGCGTGACGGATGGCATCGATGAACACGGTTCTCGTAGCGCGGTCGTCGAAAAGCCACTCATCGTCGAAGTCCATCCAGATCAGCTCGGCGCCGATCACCGCGCATGATCGCTCGGCTTCGCGGCGGCGAAGTGCGGCTGTCTGGTCGCGGGTGAGAGTGGCCGATCCCACATTCCCGTTGGTCGCGATCGCAATGACGATGGAGTGTCCAGCCGCCGCGTAGAGTGCGAGCGTCCCGCCACAGAGGATGTCGATGTCGTCCGGGTGAGCACCGATCGCGAGAATCCTCATGCGAGCCTCACCGCCGGCTCGATGAACGGAGAGCGGAAGACGGAATCGCCGTCGATTGTTATCTCCACATTCACCGCATATCGACCCACGACCTCCTTGTTGATTGTCAGGCCGAGACCGGGTGAGTCTGGAACCCGCACGAGACCGTCGGCGTCGACGGCGAGCGTCTCAACCGTCAGGTCTCGCGACACTGGCTGCGAGTCGAGCGGGTACTCGCACCAGGTGGATGTCGCGTCGCCGACGTAGGGCTGGAGAGAGGCTGATAGCGCAAGGTGCGAGGTGAAGGTGTGGTTGAGGTAGGTGGCTCCGCGGTTCGCCGTTGCGCGGGCGACTCTGGAGGCCGTGGTGATGCCCCCGATGCGGCCGGCGTCGATCTGCAGGTAGTCGACGTTCGCGCTGTCCAGCATGTTGAGAGCCATTTCCTCACTATGGCTTCCCTCGCCCGCCGCGATCTTCACGTTGGTTAGTGCCCCGCGTAGTGTGCGGTATGCGCGATCGGCCCCGGGGATGAAAGGCTCTTCGAGGAAGAGTACGTGGAACTCCTCGAGAGCCGCGGCGCGTTCGATTGCTGGGGCCGGGTCGGAACCCCATGCCATGGCAGCGTCGATCATGAGTTCGGCCTCCCCGACGCCCTCGCGTGCGGCTGCCAGCTGGTCGACGTCATCCCGCAGGGACTGCGTTCCGAACCCCTGCCATCCGAATTTGACCGCCCGGAACCCGCTCTCGACGGCGCGCGCTCCCCTCAGCCGGGTCTCTTCAGGAGTGTCACCGAAAAGCACCGATGCGTACGGCCGTTTGCCCATCGATCGCTCCTGCCCGAGGAGTTTCCACACCGGCTCTTCGAATCGGCGACCGAGGAGATCCCACATCGCGATGTCGATTCCGGACAGCGTGTGCGCCGTCTGCAGCAAGTCGAAGGACCGGGCCCGAGTTCGCCGCGAGATCGCGTCGATATCCTCGGCGCTCTCGAGCTTCTCACCCAGAATTGAGCTCAGCACGGGATGGCATGCGCTGTGTGACATGGGAGCGATGAGACTCGCGATCGAGGTCAGGGGCGAGGCCTCGCACTCCCCCCACCCTTCGTATCCTCCGGCTTCGACGCGGACGAGCAGGACATCCTGGCTGCCGTCACCGACATCGAGCACCTCCGGCATCGCCAGGTAGAAGAAGTCGACGGCGTCGATGTGCATCGGAGGCTACCTCGCTGTTCCGTGGTTGGTCTGCGATGACGTGCGTTCGCAGTAAGTACAGATAACCGCAACACTACTTGTGTGTCAAGTGTCTCGTAGAATTAGGCAGTTCTGCCAACTCTGCCAACCAGGCCGCTGACTTGTACTACAGGTTGAACGAGCGGATTCCTTTTGCTGTTGCGCCGCCATCGACCACGATCGCCTGTCCATTGATGAGCGATGACGCCTCGGTCAGGAGGAATTCAATGACGGAGGCCACCTCATCCGGCGTTCCCATCCGTCGCATAAGGTGCAGTGACTCGTCTGCGGCTTGTGCCTCGGCGGGGTCATCGGCGCGTTCCCATTCGAGCCTGCACATGTCAGTGTCGATCGCACCCGGGAGGACGACGTTCGACCGAAGACCCGATGCGCCGTAGTCCACCGCGAGCTGACGAGCCATCGCCACGACGGCTCCCTTCGTCGCCGCGTAGACGAAGGCGCTCGGGAACCCGACCAGCGCATGGATGGAGCTCACGGACACGACTGACCCCCCGTCGGGCATCGCGCTTGCGGCGGCCGCGCATCCCAATAGCGTTCCGACCAGGTTCACGTCAACCTGGGGGCGGATATGTTCGAGCGTGATCTCCGATGCGGGCGCAGCCAACTGAATGGCTGCGTTGTTGACCCACCCCCGGAGGGGCGCCATTTGCGCGGCGGTATCGGCCGCTGCCGCATGCGTCTCCGGGTCGCGAACATCGCCGATGACTCGTGCGATGTTCGGGATCTCAGGTCCGCGGGGATGGACAATATCGACCGCGACGACGGACCATCCGGCACGCGCGAGTCGGATCGACGTCGCTCGCCCGATGCCGTTGCCCGCACCCGTCACCACTACTGACTGCGTCAACATTTCGGATCGTCTCTCTCGTGGCAATAGCGATGCCATATTCGCGCGGCGGTATAGTCACTGCCAACCTAGAGGTTGAGGCTCAGATCATGTCCAGACGATGTCGAACTCGGCGTGGGTCGAAACGATCTCGATGTGAACGGCCTCCTCCTGAGCGTCGTAGGTCCCCGCCGTCACGGTCGCAGCGCCACCTCCTCGCGGATGCGGCAAGCGTACCGAGATGGCGTCAGGGTGTCGATCCGGGTCGAACGAAGCGGAGAATCGAGCGCTGTTCCCGTCATCACTTACAGTCACGCAGGCTGAGACTGGTCCAAAGTAGCTGCGGACATTCGTGAGTTCGATGCGCTCCTTTGGGGACATCCAAGATCGGGGGATGCCGGAGAAGAACTTCAGATCGCGGCCGTCCTCGAGGTACAGCATCCACCTGGTCTGCATGAGGAACCATGCTTCCTCGTGTGTCTTGTGCGGGCTAGCGTGAAAGTAGTGTTCCCAGAACGAGTATGTTTCTCGGTCTGCCAACGAAGCGACCATCGTGAAGTAGGCGCGGAGAAACGCTCGGGGCTCTCCCCGACGCAGATGGACCAGAGGGTGGGGGCTGTAGTACGGCTGGCTGAAAGCTGCATTGTCGTGGAACGAGAGATCTGCGCTGTACTCCAGCATTTCTTGCGCCGTCGGCTCATCCGGTTCAAGTACCTCTTGCGCGATCAACCAGAGCGGTCCGATCAACGCGTCTCGCGTAGTGATCGTGCCGTGCGAGAACGCGGGCTCAGCGGTCCGTGCGAGCATGACAGGTCCAGGGTGCCCGGCCCAGGGTGGCGCCGTCCGCGACCATGTCCCGTCGCTGAGTGGCACGATGGGCGAGATGGCCATCGCTTCTGCAAGAGATGCTCGAATATCTTCTTTGAGATCATGAGCTGCTCTGGACCAGAGTGCACTGAGATCGGGGTCGATATCCTCGAACATCTCAGCGGCTCGCGAAAGCCCGAGGCATGCGAACCCGTTCAGCATGTAGGTGGCGAAGGGATCGTCGGGATCTGCGACTTTCCCGACGAGCAGCCCGTGCGGCTCGACACCTTCGCTCTGCTGGACGGCTCTCTGATCGAGGATGTAGCCGACGGCGCTCTCAATTGTCGCGCGTGAACGAGAGAGCCAGTCGGCGTCGCGATGGATCCGATAGTGCTCACCGAACGACCACAGGATCGCTTCGGTCTCCAGCATGTAGCCGTTGAAGTTTTGAATGAACCCATCGGGTCGTTGTTTCATTGAGAAATAGTCCAACGATCGGCTTGCGACGTCCGACCACCCCATCGAATCGAAGAACTGAATGATGGGCCCGCTTTCGGAGCCGATCGGGCTGTAGACGCCAATCATCGGCGCGAGCGGTGCCTCTGGTTCCGATCCGAAAGTGATGAGGTCCAAGTGGAGCAGCCCAGCGGAGATCATGTTCGCGATGCGCGGATCCGGAACCTTGATCGAAGCCGCTGAGGACAACTTGGCTTGCCAGTATCGGGAAACATCGGCAGTGATGAGATCCGTCGACTTCGCATAGAGCGCAAGCGCCCGCTCGGACGTCACCGGGGTGTGGGGAATTGCCACGTCAAGGGTTGCTTCTCCTCCAGGAGCGAGGAGCAGGGCCGTCTCCTCGTGCTCGGGGGCACGTCCGTTCAACTTTGCCACAGCGTAGATTCGACCATCCGCGAGAGCACCATACCCATCCGCGAAAACGTGGTCGATGAGAGTCTCGCCACCAAGCTTGTATGGAGCGGGCACGCCAAAGAACGCATGCCTTGCGACAGATGCGTTGTTCTCCGCTCGAATGCGCAGGAAGAGCACCGTCTCCTCCGCCGGCTCATACTCCCCTAGCTGAGCTTCGTACTCGGCCGTTTGGTCTGCCGTGAATGTGTGGCCACCAGCATGCCCGTCGGCGACCAGAGCGGGGGTCCCGAAGATCGGATTTTCGGCCAGCGACGAGACCTCCAAAGAAACAAACGCTGTGACGGTGTAAGTGATCTCACCATCCGGCACGCTGGCGACGAGGATCGGGAGGCAACCATCGACTAGCGACCGGGCGACGTCATGCTGCGAACTGATCCCTCTTCCGAGGTTATAGCGATAGTTCACGGGGTCACCGTCCGGGTCAAGCGTGACACCCTGCCAATGCCGAAGAGGCGTGACCCAGTTCGCCGAGCGCTCGGCGTCATTGACCGGCCCAACCCCTGCGAACCCGACCGAGAAAATCCTGTGATCACGTCCCAGACCGAGCCAGGTCGGCCCCGGCAGTGTGCGCCCGTTCGAAGCGGCAGCAAACGAATGCTCCTCAGATCCGAAGGACGCTAACGCCGTCTGCCTCCCCTTATCCTCGATACTCGACAACAAGGTAGCGAAGTCTGCCATGTTCTCGGCTAGAACGACGGCAGCTCCGACCCTGCGGACGAGCATCTGCTCTACTGTGTCAAGCTCGTCTGGCCAGAAGGAAAAGCCACCGTCAGCGGTGTCTACTCTGACGAGCTCGTGGGGGCGTGTCGACCACGACGCGAGAAATCGACCTGGCCTGACCTGATCGACTCGCTCCGCACCCCTCACCGTGGCGCGGGATGAGGGATCCTGCAACTCGACGGCAATCTCGTACATGTCGGCCTCTCGATGACGATGTATACGCCGAGGAAGTCGGCCATCAAACCGATGGTAGGCAAAGCCTACTTATGTGTCAAGTTCAGCAAACAAGCCCTATAGCGAGCGAGAAACACCTGCTTTACCGCTTTCTTGTATGAGAACCGATGTCATCGGTCGGGGTCACCGAGTCCGCGTTCGGTATCCGCTAGGTCCTCAACCATCGCTCGAGCCGCAGCCTCAGGATCGCCCGCCGCGATCGCGTCGCGAATGGCGATATGCCGATCGACGGCGACATCGTTGGTACCCCCATCGCGGAGGTAGCCATCCCAGACAGCCTGACGCGACTCCATGAGCAGCCCGGCAAGACCCTCAAGCACGAATCCGAAAACCGGATTCGCTGCGTTCGCGATCGTGCGGTGGAACTCGACGTCTGCCTTGAGCAGGTCAATGTCGTCCTTTCCGGAACGCATCTCACTCAAGAGATCTGACAGGCGCGCGATGATTGGTCCGTCCGGACGCGCCGCTGCGAGGCGAGCCGCGCCCACCTCGACAACCTCGCGAAACGCGTGGAGGTCTCGGAGGGACGCGCGTTCTATCGTGAACTTCGAGCTGAGTAGTGTGGAGAGCTGTTCCGCCTGCGGTCGCCTGATGACTCCTTCGCGTCCCTGACGCCTGTCGAGCAACCCCTGTCCCGACAGCTGCGCAAGCGCCTCCCTAATCACGGTGCGAGACACACCAAACTCATCAGCGAGTTTGCCGGTCGACGGTATCGAATCTCCATCGCTAAGGCCGATCTCGGCGAAATGAGCGGCGAGCCTTGCGGCGACGCGGTCCGTCATCGATGGCGCTGGCTCGCGTCCCGTGGGCAGTTGACTCATAGCGGTTCCTTCGGGTTCACGACGGGACTGTCGGTGACGGCTGAGGGTCGGCGAATTCAACGGGGAGAACCAGCCCTCATCCGTATCGCCAGTCTGCCGGATCTTCGGTTCTCATGCTCGGGAAGTCATTGGCTCTTTCGACGCCTTCGGGGCACCGACGTGCAGCTTGTTCTCTGTAGAAGGGTTCAATCGCGCCAGCGTATCCCGCAGCAGCGCAGAGAGCACCAGAAACGATCGTTTACGGTGAATCGATCGCCGACTACCACCAGGTGTGCAACACACCGAAGGCTGATCCGCCAAAACCCCTGCCGAAACCAAGCCGCGCCGGAACATCGATATCACGGTTTTCGGCGCGGTCGCGAGCGACACCACCACAGACGCTTTCACGCCCTATGTCCCGACTGCTATATCGCGAGCCGCGGACTCGACGGCGGCCGATCTTAGCTTTTGCGGGCATGTTCACGACCTCGCCTACGACTGCGTGAACCAGGGTGACGTCTCGAACGTGCAGACGATCCAGCCTCCGGATTGAGCCGACCAGTCGTAGCAAAGCAGCTACAGAGACGGCCCGACCCTCTGTACTTCGGTGCGGCGGGTTCGTTGCTGCTCAGGTGGGTGGGCCTGGGCGAGGTTCTGTACCCGGTGAAGGGCAGCACGGGCGCGGGTGGCGTCGATCTTCTGCGCCTCCGACTCGGCCTGCGCCCCAAGCGGGGACGATCCGGTGATCCCGTAGCGGTCGCGGTAAGCGGCGATGGTGCGGGCACCGTAGCGCCATCCCCGGGCCGCTCGTGCCTGCGTCGGTTGCGTGCCGAGCTTCGTGATCCACTCGTGTTTGTCTGTGAGTGCAGTGTCGACGAGCACGTCGGCACGCGCCTCGATGAGGTCGCGCCGGTCGGTCAGAGCCCGCCGCATCTCGGACGGCATGAAGCCTGTGGCCTCCGGGATGAGACCGGCGATCAGGCGCGGTGCCGCGCGGGCACGGCCGGCGCCTGCTGGGCGGGAGGTCGCGTTGGCGACGCGGTCGTGCAGGACGGCGGCGATGTCTTCGGCGTCTCCGAAACCGCGCGTTCTGACTAGGTGTGGCAGCAGGGTCTCGATGTCGTGCTGGTTCGCTTCGGCCCGTCGCAGCTCGGCGGTGAGTGCGCCGAAAGCCGGCGAGGCGATCGCGTCCTCGGCGCCGTTGCCGCTGAGCCCGGAGGATCGGATGAGTGCGGCCCAGCGGTCGTGCTGTGCGGCGGTGGCTAGGGTCTCGTATTCGGCGGCTAGCTGCGCGATCGAGGTCCAGGTGTCCTGCTCGGCGGTGACGGTCTCGTGCGCGGAGAGTTCGGCACCTGCGTGCTGCAGTACCCCGAACAGCACCGACCGTGCGGTTGCCTCGGTGTTGTCGCCGGGGTGCGGGCCGTCGTGGGCGGGGTCGGGCTTGTCGACGGCGACGTAGGCGATGTTCTCTTCGCGGCCGCGGGTCATGGCGACGTAGAACGTTTCCTTGGTCATCGACGCATCCGCGAGAACGTGAGAGGAGTTCACCGTGATGCCCTGCGCCCGGTAGGAGGTGACGGCGTAGCCGAGGTCGAGGTGCTCTGTCACGTACCCCGCCGGGACTACAACCGTCCCGCTCCACCTGCGTCCGGCGCGGCGCAGGGTGAGGGCACCATGGTGGTGGACCTGGGTGATCATCCACCGGTCGCCATTGCGTACCCAGGATCGCCCGGCGCGCAGGCGACGGTCGTTGCGGCGGGTGATGACGGTATCCCCGACCGCGGCGCGGGAGCCGTCGTGCAGCTCGACGTCGCGGCCGGGGTTCACCGTGCCGTCAAGGATCAGATCAGCCCGCGCCCTGTTGTTGAGCGCTTGGACGGATTCGAGGGAGTCGGTCACGAGGACACTGGCCCGACCGGCGAGGGAGTCTGCCCGCCAGGCGGTGTAGGCGGCGTCGATCATGTCCTCGGTCTCCCCGCCGATCACACGGGAGTGCTTGGCGTAGGTGTCGATGACCTCGGTGCGGCCGTGCCGCAGGTCGAGGGAGGCGGTCTTCTCCCATGGGTTGACGAAACGGTGCACGTCGACCAGCTCGGGGATGTCGTCGCGGTCCTGGACGAGGAGAGAGAACGCGCCGCCCGCGGTGACGGACTGGAGCTGGGCGTGGTCCCCGACCAGCAGCACCTTCGCCCCGGCCTCCGCCGCCAAGGCCGTGATGCGGTCGAGGGAGAGCGTGCCCGCCAGCGATGCCTCATCGACGATGACGAGCTGGCCCCTGCGGAAGGTCTCCCCGGTGCGGTCATGGATGTCGAGCCACTTGGCGGTGTTCTCCGTCTGGATGCCGAGGTCATCGGCCAGGACCTGCGCTGCCGCCGCAGACGGCGCGAGCCCCACCACGCTGCCGCGCCCGTGTTCCTGCTCCCACGCCCACCGCAACGCCGACATCGCGGTCGTCTTCCCCGCACCCGCCGGACCAACCAGCACATCGAGCATCCGCCCGGAGACCGCGATCTTCGCCAACGCGACCGCCTGGTCGTCACCGAGCACGTGACCCTTGCTGTCGGGGCGCTTGGTAGTCCATTCGACGGTCGTCAGCGGCACGGTCGGGGCGGTGGTGGTGCGCGCGCGCTCGAGAAGGCGATCCTCGGCGGCCAGCAGCACCTCGGACGTGAACAGTGCCGAGTGCTTCGGCCGGAACACGCTCGTGCCATCCCGCCGGCGGAACGCTGCCGGGCTGGACGCGAGCTCGGGCGGAGTCAGGCGCAGCGACGCGGCTTCGGCGGCGTCGACGACCAGTCCGATGACGGCTTCTCGATCTGCGGTCGTGGCGAACCGGTAGCTCATCGTCTGTCGCGCCGCCTCGGCGGTGAGGTTCCAGCGGTGCCAGGTGGAGCGCTTCTCACCGACCGCGGTCACCACATCCTGCCCGAGCAAGGCGATCACATCGAGGGGCACGTCGTCGGCGCGCAGCAGCAACGGCTCATCGTTCACCGTGACGGTGCGTGCCCACGCGGTTGCATCCGCCCCGAGCACTTGTCTGGCGCGTTCCCGCCAGGAGGTGGTGAGGTCGGCCAGCGACCGTACCTTTTTATCGGGCCGGGTGGAGAGGGTGGCTTGGGCGCGGAGCTTCATGATCGTCGTCGATGACGGCCGCCGCCCGCGCGTCGCGATGTATTGGCTGATGAGGCGATCGGTCTCGGTGTCGATGCGCCGGGCCCGGGTGGAGAACTCCTTAACCAGCGCCTCCGGCACCGCGGCGACCGCCCACGCCGGGTTCCGGTCGCGGCCCCTGTCCCGCGCCTCCCACGAGACACCCAGCACCCGGGTCAGATGGTCAGCGAAGACCGCCTCGTGCAGTTCGGAGAGGGCGACCACGGCGGCGTGCATCGGCCCCCCGTCCAACGCCCGCCACTTGTTGTCGAGGACGGTCTGCACCTTGTTACTGATAACGACATGCGTGTGCAGGTGCGGATCACCCGCCCTCGAGTCGTAGTGAGCAAATGCCGTCGCGACCAAGCCGCGGACATCGACCTGCGCAACCGCACCGTCACGGCCGGTTGCACCGGCGCGGGTGGCTGCAACCTCCCGCTCCATGAACGCAACCACCTCCCCAACCGCCGCATGGTGCGCGTCCGCGATCACCGCCTGTGTCCCGGCATCCGCGACCGCCCACAACACGCTCGCGGACTTCGGGATCGAGAACGTGAAGTCGTACCCCGCCACCGCCCTCCGCGTCCCGCGCTCGGACTCCTCCGCCTCGATCGCGGCGACGGCCTCTGCACGTGAAGCGCGCCCGAGGGCTGGATTGAGTGCCGCGGCGCGTTCCTCGATGCGCTCGGCAACGCTCCGGTATTCGGGGTAGGCGCGGCCGAGCGGATCGCCGGTGATGGGATCACGGCCCATGCCGACCAGGAGCTGGAGCTGAGCTTCGGAGACCTGATCGCCCACGTTGATCCGCCCGCCGCCAAGCGTGGCGACGCCCGTGCCGAGCCAACGGCCTGGCGGTGTGCCCTCAGCGTTGTAATAGCGCGTCAACGCGGTGGAGAGAGACCTGTCGCCGTCGCCGGCCGCGACGGTGCGCAGCAGATATTTGTATCCATCGCCCGCGCTCATCACGCGCATCGACACCGTCATACGTCCGCCCTTCTCCTCCTGCTCACGAGGTGAGCAGCAGCCCGTTGAAAGCGGGCTCACCCTCGATCTGCAAGAGGCGTGGCAGATCTTGCGCCGGACGGTGGCAGGGTCGTGGATCCAGCAAGGTCCAATGGCCGAGATGGGCTGCTTTCTGAAGGACGTGCGTGTGGACGCCGGCTGATCTCAGCGCGACGCGTACGAGCATCTCCTCGGCGAAGTTGCCTCCGAACACGGATGGGGCGTGGAAGTAACACACATGACGAGCGATCGTTCGGAACCCTGGCGACCCCCGCCCCGGCTCATCGAGATTCATTCGACGCGTTCGACTTGCTGCCGTCACCGGAGGTCGAGGCTCGCAAGATGGTCCATGACCTCAACGCAGGGCTGGCTGAGTTCGCGAGCGTCGCTGAGGCGCTCGAAGAGGCCGATGTATTCCGGGGGCGGCTTGCGGTCGATGCGAACGATCGTGTGCTTGCGAGAACGGTGCCGCAAAATTTTCGGCACCGTCATCGTTGCGTCAAGGCCACCGGCGTCTCCCCCTTAAGGTACGCCGCCGCCCCCTGGAGTCAATAGCGGCACGTCAAGGAGGGGAACGCAGCGAATGAAAGCGCTGGCAAGACGTTCCCCCGTGGGCAGGCAAGCGCGAGCGGGCTTCCAGAGATACGTGGGAGCGAAGCGTACACCTGTCCATCGCCGGAACTGTTGTCGCGCCTCGCCACCGGGCAGTCGCGATGTCGGCCACGAATGGTGTCGCACAAGATAGGAGAATGCGATGAGCGCGGATCACAGTACCGACTCGCCTCGGATGTTCCTCTCCGAGGAAGAGGCGGCAGCACAGCTCGGCATCCACCGCACGACGCTGCGCGCGTTGGCCTTGGATGGCCGGTCCCCCCCTCGAGCCCGTCAATCTGACCGCGCATAAGCGGATCTACCGTCTCCGCGATCTCGAACGGCTGGGCGGTGTATCAGAGTGAGCATCGAGATCCGGCGGACTACGGCCGGTAGGCCCTACTACGTCGTTCGAGTCAAGTCCGGCCGCCGGCTAGTGGCCTCGAAGGCGTTCGATATCAAGCGAGACGCAGAGATATGGGAACGGACACAGAAGCACCTCGTCGAGACAGGCCGCTCCTTGCCTCCTCCTCGCACGTTCACCCTCGGGAAGCTTGTCACGCAGTTCAAGATGGCGCGCGCGGGCGGGAACCCGCACAGTGTCGACACCGATGTGAATAACCTGAACACGCTGCCCGCGAGCCTGCTCGACCGCCCGCTTGCGTCCATCAACGCCAGCGACATCCGCGCTCATCTGCTCCGGCAGCTGCGGGCGGGCAAGAAGCCATCCACCGTCGCGCGGGCAAAGACCACGCTGAGCGCCTTGTTCACCTTCGCCGCTGCTGAAGGTCTTCTGCATCAACCTCACCCGGTGCGCACCATGGCGCGGATCCCCGAACTCGCAGCACCCACGCTGCGTCCCGTCAGCCCACATTCCATCCCCACATCGCGGATCGTTGCCTCGGCTCTCGCCGACCTCCGTGGGCGCCGCTCGGATATCGCTGATGTCTTCGAGTTCCTCTCGCTAACTGGACTGCGCTGGGGTGAGCTCCGCGCTCTCCGCACGAATGCGCTGTCGGATGTTCCGCTTCCGCAGTTGATTGTCGAGCGCTCGCACTCCGATGGCTACGAGGAAAAGGAGCCGAAGTCCTGGCGTGGTGCGCGTCTGATCCCACTTTCCCCTCGAGCAGTGGCCATCTTCCGCGAGCATGCGCACGGAAAGCCGCTAGACGCCTACTTGTTTACTAACCGTCGCGGCGAACAGCTGAGCGTGGGCGTCGTCCGCAAGTTCCCTCTCGGCTTCCGCCGCCACGCTCTGCGCCACTACGCCGCATCCACCTGGTTACGGCTGGGAACACCCGTAAACGAGGTCGCCGAGTACCTCGGCGATGATCCGCGCACCGTGCTTGCGGTATACGCCCACGTACTGGGGGACGACCAGCGGCGCGCGCACCTGCGACGCCTCACGGCTGCCGAGGAGCATCCCTTCGAGCAGCGTCGCGCTCAGCGCTCCCCTAACGATCGCCTTCCGGGGCTCGGCAGCTGACACTCCCCCAGCGACCTCGCGCGGAGCTAATGCACCGGTCCGCCGCTATCTGAGAGCCGAACGGCCTCGGCGGCCCAGTCGAACAGCGACGTTCTCGACGCTTGGAGCGCCGCAAATGGCGGCGGCTCGTGCAGTCCGTGGAACCCGTCATCCGATCGGGGGACACCTGGGGGACACTTGGCGGCCGAAACGCGGCATTCACGTCAGATTGACCCCACAACCCCGGAACCAAGAAATCCCCGCCTGAGCGGGGATTTTCGCTGCGGAGACGAGGGGATTTGAACCCCTGGTCCCCGTGAGGGGACTCCACCTTAGCAGGGTGGTGCACTCGGCCGGACTATGCGACGTCTCCAGGCATCCGACCCGAAAGCACGGATGCACCTAGCCATCATAACGGCTCTGCGCGACGGGCACGAACCGAGGCGCCGCTCGCGCTCGGTGGTCCGCAGCGGGTGATCGTCCAGTCCATGTTCTGCACGCGTCGAGCATAGGGAATACCGGCTCGAACGATTTGAATTGACCCCATCGTCCTCGGCGAAGCGAACGCCGCACGGACAGCACCGGCAGAGGTACAGAGGAGTATCCATGAGCATCACGGTCCAGACCGGAGCCTGCGTCGGCGCCGGCCAGTGCGCACTCGTCGCACCCGACGTCTTCGACCAGGACGACGACGGCATCGTCCTGCTGCTCGAGCCGAACCCGGAGGGCTCCGACCTCATCGATGCCACCCGTGCCGTGCGCCTGTGCCCGGCTCGCGCCATCACCCTGACGTCGCCATGACCGCACCCGCACGGGTCGTCGTGGTCGGCGCATCGATCGGCGGACTCACCGCCGCCGAGACCCTGCGCCAGGAGGGCTTCGACGGCGAGATCATCCTGCTCGGCGACGAGTCGCACCTGCCGTACACCCGCCCTCCGCTGTCGAAGCAGATCCTCCTCGGCGAGTGGACCCCGGAGGAAGCGGCCATCCGGACGACGGCCGAGCTCGACGACCTCCGCATCGACGTGCGCACCGGCTGCGCGGCCATCGGGCTCGACGTCGACGCCCGCGTGCTGCAGACCTCCGACGGTCCGCTCCCCTTCGACGAGCTGGTCATCGCGACCGGTACCGAACCGCGCACGCATCCGCTGCTCACCGACGCTCCGACGCTGCGCACCCTCGAGCATTCGGTCCAGCTGCGCGAGCGCCTGCAGACCGCGCGTCGCATCGCGGTCGTCGGCTCCGGCATCCTCGGTTCCGAGATCGCCAGCGCCGCACGAAAGCACGACGCGGAAACACTCCTCCTCGGGCGCTCGGGCTCACTGGGCTTCGGCGGGGTCGGCCGGCTCCTCACCGACCGGCTGAGCAGCCTGCACGAGGACCACGGCGTCGAACTCGCGCTACGCGCCGACATCACCGCCGCCACCCCGGCAACCGGCGGAGGTACCGAACTCACCGTCGACGGCACCACCCGCTCCTTCGACCTCGTCGTCGTCGTGATCGGCGGAACGCCGCGCACGCGGTGGCTCGACGGTTCATCCCTCGACCTCAGCGACGGCGTCGCCTGCGACCGTGCGGGCGCTGCCGCCCCCGGTGTCTGGGCGGTCGGCGACGTCGCCGCCTGGGCCGACCCGGTGACCGGCGAGCACGTACGCGTCGAGCACCAGAGCAACGCGATCGAGCAGGCGATCGCGGTCGCCTCCCGGCTCACCCACGGTGCGGAGAGCCCGCAGCCGGTCCCGTTCTTCTGGTCCGAGATCCACGGCACGCGCATCAACGCCTACGGATGGTTCGACGCGCAGCATCCGCTGATCGACACGACGACGGATGCCGACGCCAAAGGCGCCGTGCTCGAGAGCCGCGACGCCGCCGGCCACCTCCGCGGCGTCGTCGGCTGGAACGCCTCGCCTCGCGACTTCCGCACCGCCCGCACCGCCGTCGTGACCTCCGCCCCTCCTGTCCCCCAACCCTGAAGAAGGTAGATCGATGACGATCCCCGCCGGATGCCCGTTCCACGCCCGCTCCCTGCCCGGAGACGGCACACCCCTCGCACCGTCGCCGCAGCTCGCGGCCTGGCGGGAGGAGGCGGCGTTCATACCGCTCGACTTCCAGGACGGCCACGAGGGCCTCGTCGCCACCCGCTACGACGCCGCAGTGAGCGTGCTGCAGGACCCGCGCTTCAGCATGCGCCCCGGACGGATGCCGGTGGGCCCTGCCGTCGAATCCCACGGCACCGGGCACGAGGGCGCCCAAGAGGGCACCGCCGAGACCGCCGCGGTCCCTCTCGAAGCGCCCGGCGAGCTCGACGAGGCAGGACAGCGGTCGGACGACCTCAATCTGCTCAACCTCGACGGCGAGGAGCACTCCAAGCTCCGCCGCGCAGTGACCGCGCGCTTCTCGGTGCGCCAGGCCCGCGCGCGCGAGCCGTGGATCCGCGGCATGATCGCCGAGCAGATCGCGCGGCTGCGCACCCTGGGAGCCGAGGTCGATCTGTGGCGCGAGTACGCGATGCCCATCTCGGCGCGCACCCACTGCCATGTCATCGGCATCCCGGAACACCACTACGAGACCTTCGTCGCGCTGTTCGTGGAGGAGTCCACGGCGCAGCAGAAGTACGACTTCATCCGCGCTCTGCTCGAGGAGCGCCGCAGCTCGCCCGGCGACGACGTGATCAGCGACCTGCTCGCCCACCCCGATCTCGACCGCATCGAGGTCGAGGGAGTGCTGCGACTGCTCATGGGCGCCGGTCGCGATTCGGTGGCGTACCTGATCGCCACGGCATCCGTCGCTCTCCTGACGAATCCCGACCAGCGCGCGATCCTGCAGAGCGAGCCGGAGAAGATCCGCCCGGCCGTCGAGGAGTTCATGCGGGTCGGAGCGATGTTCGTGACACTGTTCGCGCGCACCGCGCTCGAAGACGTCGAGGTCGAGGGGACGACGATCCCGGCCGGAACCTCGGTGTCGGTGTCGCCCGTCTCCGCCAACCGCGACCCTGCGCACTGGGGAGCGGATGCCGAGACCTTCGACGTCGAGCGCGACGCGTTCGGACACCTCGGCTTCGGCTACGGCATCCACGGCTGCATCGGCCAGCAGGTCGCCCGGGTCGAGATCCGCGAGGCGATCACCGCGCTCCTCGAGGCCTTCCCCGCCATCGAGCTCGTCGACGCCGAACAGCTCACCCCGCAGCCGTTCGCGCACCCCGTCGCCGTCTACGAGGCAGGGAGCGTGATCGCGCGTCTCGAGCCTGTGTCGGATGCCGCGAGTGAACTAGCATCGGCGAGATGACGACCCTTCGCCCCGACGATGACCCGGTCGTCGTCGGGGCGAACTGGTACCGGTTCTCCTCTGGCGAGCGCATCGTCAATCCGCATGTGAAGAGCGTCTCGTTCGTCTGGATCGTGAGCGGTGGCGGTGAGATCCGCGCCGGCGGCCAACGCTTCGCCGTCGACGCCCAGCACGTGCTGCGCCTGCCCTGGAACCACCACGTCGAGTACCGCGCCCACGCCCGCGGTCCGTTCCACATCGGCACCCTGCACGTGGTCCCGCGGCATGACCGGGATGCCGCCGTCATCCCGCGAGTCGCGCACCTGCCGGGCGATCCGCTGCTCGACGATCCCGCTCGCAGCGGCGATGCCTCCGCCTTCCGCCCCGGGCTCTCCTCGATGCGCAACGCCGCCGCCCGCCGCATCACCGAGTTCGGCACCATGGCGATCGAGCGGCTCGGCGAAGGCGGCTTCGACGAGGACTACTTCCGCGCGCTCGGCCGCCTCATCCTGCTCGAGAACGAGGCCTGGGCAGACACGCACGTGCAGCAGGCGACGCTCCCCGGGTCGCTCGAGCTGATGATGACGTTCATCCGCCACCACATCGCCGAGCCGCTGACCGTGGCGCGCGTCGCGGAGGCCGCCCGCTGCAGTGAGACCACTGCGCAGCGCCTGTTCGTGCGGCATACGGGCGAGTCCACCCAGGCGTGGATCCGGCATCACCGCCTGCGCGAGGCGAGCAGTCTGCTCCGCACCACCGGCCTGCGCGTGAGCGAGGTCGCGCAGCTCGTCGGCTACCCCGATCCGCTGTACTTCTCGCGCGCGTTCCGGCGTGCCTACGGCGTCGCTCCCAGCCAGTTCGCCCGCGCCACGCTCCGCCCCTGACCGCCGTTCGCGAGCCGCGGGAAGCACCCTGCTCGTCCAGTCCATGTTTCGGTGTTCCGGTGCCCGCCGTGGAGCGGCCGCGATCCGTAGATTCGACAGCAGAGTCGCGCAGTGTCGGCTGCGCCAGAGCGTGAAGGAGCGCACCTGCACATGACGGTTCATCGGCGTCGGTTCGGACGCACAGGGTGGGAGATCAGCGAAGTGTCCTTCGGGGCGTGGCAGCTGGGCGGCCAATGGGGGCCGGTCGACGACGACGCCTCCGTGCGGGCTCTTCTCGAGGCCTACGAGCGAGGGATCAACTTCGTCGACACGGCGGAGATGTACGGCTCAGGGCACAGCGAGGAGGTCGTCGGGCGTTCGCTGCGCGAGTGGCAGGGCGAGAAGATCTTCGTCGCCACCAAGTTGCAGCCGACGGCCTGGCCGCATCCGTCGGTCGACGATCCCGACATCGCCGCCGCCTACCCGCCCGAGTATCTCCGGGCGCAGGTGGAGCAGTCGCTGCGCCGGCTCGCCGTCGACCGGCTCGATCTGATCCAGCTGCACTGCTGGATGCCGGGCGGCATGCACGACCGCGCCTGGCTCGACACCCTTCGCGCGCTGCAGGCCGAGGGCAAGATCGACCGGATCGGCGTCTCGCTGCGCGACTACCGCGCTGACGAGGGCGTCGAGATCGCCGGGTCCGGCCTCGTCGACTCGATCCAGGTCATCTACAACATCTTCGAGCAGCGACCGGAGCACGCGCTGTTCGCCGCCGCGGCCGCATCGGACACCGCGATCATCGCCCGGGTGGCCCTCGATTCCGGTTCGCTGAGCGGCGCGTGGACGGCATCGTCCTACGACGAGTGGGCCGAGGACTCGGTGCTGAAGACGATGTTCCGCGGCGAGCGCTTCGCCGAGACCCTCGAGCGACTGGACGAGCTGAAGAAGGTGACCGAGGCGCACTACCCGGGGCTCGACGAGGCGGCCGTGCGCTTCGTACTGGACCGCCCCGAGGTGTCGACGGCGATCGTCGGCATGACCTCGCAGAAGCGCATCGCGCGCAACCTGTCCTTCGCGGATGGCCAGGGGCTGGTCGACGGGCTCCACGAGAAGCTCGCGCCGTTCGAGTGGCAGAGGAACTTCTACGTATGACCACCTCATCGACAGCCGCCGTGGAGCGGCTCAGCCCGCAGCAGATCGAAGATCGCCTCGCGATCGCGCCGGTCGCCTATCTTCCGCTGGGCTCGTTGGAGTTCCACGGTCCGCACCTGCCGATCGGTCTCGACGCGCTCACGGCTTACGGCATCTGCCTCGCCGCGGCCGAGCGCGGCGGGGGCATCGTGTTGCCCGCGTACTACCAGGCGGTCGGCGGGGAGCACAGCCGGTACCCGTGGACGATCATGAGCGACAACCCGGATGCCATCGAGGCGCTGCTGGGCGAGACCCTGCTGCGGCTGTCCGAGCTCGGCGTGCGTCGCGCCGTGATCCTCAGCGGTCACTTCGCCGACGAGCAGCGCGACCTCATCACGCGTGTGGCCGAGCGCTGGAACGGCGGCCGCTCGGAGCTGTCGGCCGTCGCCCGCACCCTCGGTCAGGCGCCAGAGCCGCCGGTCGCGCCCGACCACGCCGGACGATTCGAGTCGCTGCTGCTGCACGCGATGTCACCCGAGCTGGTGGATGTGAGCGTGCTCCCGGACGCCGACGCGTTCCCGGCCCCGGCGGACGAAGACCCCTACGGACAGAACCGCCACGGCGCCGAGCATCCGCTGCACGGCATCTTCGGCGCCGACCCGCGCCGCCTCGATGTGGAGAGCGCGGCTCCCCTGTTCGAGCACCTCGTGCACTGGACCGGGGGGCTGGCGGAGGACGCGTAGCCCCGCCGCACGCCGGAAATCATGCACACGAAGAGGCGCCCGGTCGGATTTCCGACCGGGCGCCTCTCTCGTCGTTCTCGACTCAGAAGTCGAACTCGCCGATGTTCTCCTTGTCGAACACGTACGGGTCACCGAGCAGCACGGTGGCGTCGGGACCGACGGTGAACGAGCCGAGCTCGCCCGCCTCGAACTCGTCGCCTTCCTTGCCGGTGATCTCGCCGGTGATCAGCGCACCGGCGGCGTAGGCCGCGAGAGCACCCAGGTCCTCCGGGTTCCACAGGGCGAACGAGGTGACGGTGCCGTTCTCGACATACTCGCGCATCTGGTTCGGGGTGCCGAGACCGGTCAGCGCGACCTTGCCCTTGTAGTCCGAGGTGGACAGGTAACGGGCGGCGGCCGAGATGCCGATCGTCGTCGGCGAGATAATGCCCTTCAGGTTCGGGTGCGACTGCAGCAGCGCCGCCGTCTTGTCGAACGAGATCTGCTCGTCATCGTCGCCGTAGACGGTCTCCACGAGGGTGATGTCGGGGTGCTCGGAGGCGAGCAGCTCCTCCATCTTGGCGATCCAGTCGTTCTGGTTCGTGGCGTTGGCCGTCGACGACACGATCGCGATCTCGCCGGCGTCACCGATCTGCTCGGCGATGAGGTCGACCTGGATCTTGGCGATGCCGTCGGCGGTCGCCTGGTTGACGAACAGGTCGCGGCATCCCGGCTCGGTGTCGGAGTCGAAGGTGACGACCTTCACGCCGGCGTCGCGAGCCTCGTCGAGTGCGTCGCAGATCGCCGTCGGGTCGTTCGCCGAGACGACGAGCGCGCCGACACCCTGCTGCGTCGCGGTGTTGATGTAGCTGACCTGCGCATCGGGGCCCGACTCCGCCGGACCGACCTCGGCGAAGGTGCCGCCGAGGTCTTCGACGGCTGCCTTGCCGCCCTTGCTCGACGTGTCGAAGTACGGGTTGCCGAGGTTCTTGGGCAGGAAGGTGATCGCGAGGTTGTCGCTGCCGCCTTCGGACTCGCCGCCACCGCCGCCGCCACCGGAGCCGCCGGTGTCGGCACAGCCGGACAGTGCGATCGCCGCAGCGACTGCCATCGCGGCGACCGCCGCCACACGCTTGTGTGCAAACTTCATTGTTTCGTTCCTTTCGTGCGGGCGACCGAGACGGGTGCCGTCGGCCGAGGACGCAGCTCGGTCATGGTGCTGTGGATGCTGCGAGATGCGGGAGACGGCCGGGTCGCCGTCGAGTCTTCTGTAGCCAGGCGAGCACGCTGGCGCTCACGACCGAGACGACCAGCAGAGCGCCGGTGATGACGTTGATCACGTCGGAGGTGACGTTGGCGAGGCGCAGAGCGCTGGAGAGCACTCCGATCAGGAGCACGGCGGCGACCACGCCGTGCAGCTGCCCTCGCCCTCCGAAGACCGAGACGCCTCCGAGCACGACCGCGGCGATGACCTGCAGTTCGAGCCCCGTGGCGTTGTCACCGCGCGCGCTGCCGAACCGGAGCGTGTAGAAGATGCCGGCGAAGGCGGAGACCAGTCCCGCGAGCACGAAGAGGAGGAACTTCGTGCGCTCGACATGCACGCCCGAGAACCGGGCGGCATCCTTCGAGAGACCGATCGCGTAGATCCCCCGCCCGAAGGCGGTGAAGTTCAGCACGACGATCAGCACGACCAGCAGGATCAGGAACGGCACCATGATGTACGGGATCGTGGTGCCGGCGATCTTTGCCTTGGCGAGCGCGGTCCACATCTCGGGGAAGTCGGTGACGGCGGTGGATCCGAGGATGCCGACGGCGAGGCCGCGGAACAGTGCGAGCGTGCCGATGGTGACGGCCAGCGACGGCAGTCCGACCACGGTCACGAGGAATCCGTTGAAGGCGCCGCCGACCACGCCGGCGAGCAGTGCCAGGATCGCGGCGACCTCGAACGGGAGGCCCGCCTGCACCCCCGCACCGGTGACGATGCTGGAGAGACCGACCATGCTGCCCACCGAGAGGTCGATCTCGCCGGTGATCATGATGAGCGCCATCGGAAGGGCGATGAGCAGGATCGCCGCGACGTCGAGCAGGAGGTAGTTGAGCGTGATCGGTTGACCGAAGCCGCGCACCGTGAGCACCGAGTAGGCGACCACGATGATGAGCAGCGCGATGATCGCGCTCTCCCTGGTGATCAGGATGCGGCGCCAGAGCGGCTTCTCGAAGTCGCGCGCCACCCGGTTCAGGGAGGCGGTGTCTGCGGTCGCGGTCGTCATGACTGGTCCCTCGATTCGATGAGCTGCCGTCTCTGCCGCACGGCGAGCCAGCGGTCGAGCACGATCGCGCCGATGATGAGCACACCCACGACGGCACGCTGCCAGAAGTCGGGGATGCCGAGGATCGGCAGCGCGCGGTTGATGGTCATCAGGAGCATGGCGCCGATCGCCGCTCCCCAGACGGTGCCGACGCCGCCGGTGATCGCGACACCGCCGATGACGGCGGCGCCGACGGCATCCAACTCCCAGCCGGCTCCGGCCTGCGAGCTGACCGATCCGTAGCGCGCCGCATAGAAGACGCCCGCGAGGCCGGCCAGAGCTCCCGACAGCACGAACGCAGTGAGCACCCGGCGCGTGACCTTGAGGCCGTAGAGGCCGGCCGCGGCCGGGTCGGAGCCGATCGCGAAGTACTCTCGCCCGCCGCGGGTGTTCCGCATATACCAGGCGGCAGCGGCGAGCACGATGAACGCGACGATCGCGAGGATCGGGATGGTGAGGATCTGGCCGGTGCCGATCGCGAGGAAGTCCTTCGGCATGTCCGAGGCGTTCACGCGGGTCGACCCCGCCCACATCACGTTGATGCCGCGATAGGCGTAGAGCGTGCCGAGCGTGATCACCATCGCGGGCACCTTGGCGAAGGCCACCAGTGCGCCGTTGATGAGTCCGAGGACCGCTCCGAACAGGACCGACAGCAGCACGACGACCGGGATCGGCAGGCTCGGCAGGTCGATGAAGAGGCGTCCGGTCAGGTACGCCGACAGCCCCATCACCGAGCCGACCGAGAGGTCGACGTTGCGGGTGATGATGACGAACGCCTGACCGACGGCGACGAGCACCAGGATCGACGGGGTCAGCAGCAGGTCGCGCCAGCCGTCCGGCGAGAAAACGAACGCCGGGTTCTTGGCGGTGGCCACCACGACGACGAGCGCCAGGGCGACCAGGATGCCGAACTCACGGGCCTTGCCGAGCGCACCGATGTGCTTCGTGATGCCCGAGACCGGGATGCGGGTGGTGGAGGTGAAGGTCACGAGTGCTGCTCCGATGCGTGCGTGGCGGCGAACATCACGTTCTCGCTGGTGGCCTCTGCGCGGTCGATCTCCGCAGTGATCTGTCCTTCTCGCATGACGAGCACCCGGTCGGCCATGCCCAGCACCTCGGGGAGTTCGGACGAGATCATCAGGATGCCCATCCCCTGCCCCGCGAGCTCGGACAGCAACCGGTGTACCTCGGACTTGGTGCCGATGTCGATGCCACGGGTCGGCTCGTCGATGATGAGGACGTCGGGTTCGGTGGCGAGCCATTTCGCCAGGACGACCTTCTGCTGGTTGCCGCCCGAGAGCGTCGCGGCGACCGTGTCGAAGGAGTGCGCCTTCACCTCGAGCCTGCTCGCCCACTCGCGTGCGGCCCGGTTCTCCGCGCCGGTGGTGAGGAGACCGACGCGCGAGAGCTGACGGCGGATCGCCATCGTGATGTTGCGCCCGACCCCCGACTCGATCACGAGGCCCTGCTTGCGGCGATCCTCGGGGACGAGCGCGATGCCGGCGCGCATGGCCTCGGTGGGCCGGCCGCCGCGGATGCGCTTGCCCTTCATCGTGACCGTGCCCTCGCGGTAGTCGTCGACTCCGAAGATCGCCCGGGCGACCTCGCTGCGGCCGGCGCCGACGAGACCGGCGAGACCGACGATCTCGCCGGCGCGCACGGTGAAGGAGATGTCGTGGAAGACACCGGGAGAGGTGAGGTTCTCGACCTCGAGCAGCGGAGCGCCGATCACGGCGTCCTGCTTGGGGAAGAGGTCGGTGACGTCGCGCCCGACCATCTGTCGCACCAGCTCGGCCGGTGTGGTGTCGGCGATGGCGGTCGTGGAGATGTAGGCGCCGTCGCGCATGACCGTGACGGTGTCGCAGAGCGCGAACACCTCGTCGAAGCGGTGCGAGATGAAGATGAGGCCGCGGCCCTCGTCGCGCAGGCTGCGGGCGATCGTGAAGAGGCGCTCGACCTCGACGCCGGACAGCGCCGCGGTCGGCTCGTCCATCACGAGCAGCTTCGCGTCGAGCGAGACGGCCTTGGCGATCTCGATGACCTGCTGGTCGGCGATGGAGAGCCCCTCGGCGGGACGGTCGGGGTCGATCGCGACGCCGAGCCGGGTGAACAGACGCTCGACCTCGTGTCGCATCGCCTTGCGGTCGATGCGACCGAAGCGACCGACCAGCTGGCGACCCATGAAGATGTTCTCCGTCACGGAGAGGTCGGGGAACAGGGTCGGCTCCTGGTAGATGACCGCGACGCCGGCCGCCTTCGACTGCGCCGTGGAGGTGAAGTCGACATCCTCGCCGTCGAAGCGGAACCCACCGCCGTCGCGGCGGTAGAGGCCGGCGACGATCTTGACGAGCGTCGACTTGCCCGCGCCGTTCTCGCCGATGAGGGCGTGGATGGAACCGGACTGCACGCGGAGACTTCCTGAACGCAGTGCGATGACTGCGCCGAACGCCTTGGCGACGTCCGTCAGCTCGAGTACCACCGGGGCATCGCTGCTCGGCACGGTTCCTCCTCGTCGAGGTGCGGGTGAGTCGGGTCCCGAACTGCGGTTCCCGAGGAAAAGATATGAATCGATTCATTCGCGATTCATCGCAAGTGTAGGTAACCGCGACCGTCCGGTCAAGTCACGGATCCGATAAGTCCTCGGAGCCCCCGAATACGGCTCAGCGCCCGGTCGAGGCCCGCACCACGAGCTCGGGCTGGAACCGCACGTGACGCACGGCACCCCGCGGCGACGCGAGCGCCTCGAGCAGCAGCTCGACGGCCGTGACCCCGATCGCACGGGCCGGCTGCCGGATCGACGACAGCGGCACCACCGCCGCCTGGGCGAAGTCGATGTCGTCGTAGCCGATGATCGCGAGGTCTTCCGGAACCCGGACCGAACCGAGGATCGCGGTCCCCTGCAGCAGTCCGACCGCCAGCAGATCGTTCGCGCAGAACACCGCATCCGGACGCTCATCCGCCGGGCGGCGCGCGATCTCCTCGCCCGCATCGCGCCCGCACAGAACGGTGAGGGCGTCGAGCTCGATCACCTCGAGCGAGGCATCCGGCGTCGTGGCGAGGGCGCGCCGCGCACCTTCGAGACGGTCCGCGACCTGCCGGATCGACGAGGGTCCGCCGACGAAGGCGATCCGCCGCCTCCCCCTCCCGAGCAGGTGGGAGACGGCGAGCATCCCACCCTCGATGTCATCGACGGCGACGGACGGGGTCGCTCCGCCGGGCAGCTCCTCGTCGACGAGCACCAGCGGGATGCCGCTGTCGGCCAGGCGACGCACGGCCGATCCCGCGAGATCCGTGGGGGTCAGGAGCACGCCGCTGACCCGCTGCTCGCGGAAGAGGTCGAGATACGACACCTCGCGGTCGGCGTTCTGGTCACTGTTCCCCAGCAGCACGGCCATGCCCTCGCGGGCCGCGCGCTCCTCGGCGCCGCGGGCGACCTCGGCGAAGAACGGGTTCGCACTGTCGAGCACGATCAGGCCGATGCTGCGACTGCGGCCGGCGCGGAGTTGGCGGGCGGCGTCGTTGCGCACGAACCCGAGAGCATCGATGGCCGCCTGGACACGCTCCACGGTCGCGCGGGCCACCTTGTCGGGCCGATTGAGCACATTGGAGACGGTTCCGACCGACACGCCCGCCCTCGCGGCGACGTCCTTCACGCTCACGGACATGATCGGCGGCCTCCGGCGGTTCGACGTCAGGGCATCTCTTGACGGATGCTGATGTCCACATTACAGTTTGAAACGATTCATGGTTGGATCGATTCATTGAATGGGTCTATCCCACCCCGCTCACACCACGAAGGAGTGCCGTGACCCGCGTCGCGTTCCAGTTGACCGTGCGCCCCGACATGATCGAGGCGTACATCGCCCGGCACTCCCCGGTCTGGCCGGAGCTGCTTGAGGAGATCGCCGCGGCGGGCCGCCGCAACTACTCGATCTTCCTCGGCGAAGGCGGGCGTCTGTTCGGGTACTACGAGACCGACGACGACGACGCCGCACGGCAGTACCTCGCGAACTCCGAGGTCGCCGCCCGCTGGGAGGCGTCGATGGCCGAGTTCTTCGTCGGTCTCGACGGGCGCGCCGATCAGGCCGCCGCTCCCCTCACCGAAGTCTTCAATCTGCACGACCAGCTGACGGCTGCGGCCGGCACCGACAACGAAAGCTCCGCCTCATGAGCATCCTCACCTCCGACCATCTCGCCGCCCTCGAGCAGCAGGCCATCGAGCTCCCCAGCTGGGCCTTCGGCAACTCCGGCACCCGCTTCAAGGTGTTCGGCACGCCCGGCACGCCGCGCGATCCGTGGGAGAAGATCGCGGATGCCGCGCAGGTGCACAGGTACACGGCTCTGGCGCCGGCAGTGGCCCTGCACATCCCGTGGGACCTGGTCGATTCCTTCGACGACCTGCGCAAGCATGCGGAGGATCACGGCGTCGTGCTCGGCACGATCAACTCGAACACCTTCCAGGACGACGACTACAAGTTCGGTGCCCTCACGCACGAGGATGCCGCGATCCGGCAGAAGGCCATCGACCACCACCTCGCCTGCATCGACGTGATTGACGCCACCGGCAGCCGCGACCTCAAGATCTGGCTCGCCGAGGGGTCGAACTACCCCGGCCAGGCCGACCTGCGCGGCCGCCAGGACCGCCTGCAGGAGTCGCTGCAGCAGATCTACGCACGGCTCGGCGACGACCAGCGGCTCGTGCTCGAGTACAAGTTCTTCGAGCCGGCGTTCTACCACACCGATGTTCCGGACTGGGGCACGTCGTACGCCCAGGTGTCGTCGCTCGGCGAGAAGGCCATGGTGTGCCTCGACACCGGCCACCATGCCCCCGGAACGAACATCGAGTTCATCGTCATGCAGCTGCTGCGCCTCGGCAAGCTCGGCTCCTTCGACTTCAACTCGCGCTTCTACGCCGACGACGACCTGATCGTCGGCGCCGCCGATCCGTTCCAGCTCTTCCGCATCCTGTTCGAGGTCATCCGCGGCGGCGGACTCAACAATCCCGACGTCGCGTTCATGCTCGACCAGTGCCACAACGTCGAGGACAAGATCCCCGGCCAGATCCGCTCGGTGCTGAACGTGCAGGAGATGACGGCGCGTGCGCTGCTCGTCGATCACGACGCCCTCACCGCCGCGCAGAAGTCGGGCGACGTGCTCGCCGCCAACGCGGTCTTCATGGATGCGTTCTACACCGATGTGCGCCCGGCGCTGGCCGAGTGGCGCGAGTCGCGCGGTCTCGCCGGCGATCCGATGGCGGCCTACGCGGCATCCGGCTACCAGCAGAAGATCGCGGCGGACCGCGTCGGCGGCGTCCAGGCGGGCTGGGGCGCCTGAGCGCCTCTCCGCCCGATCTCGCACACCCCACTCTCTCGAACCCGCGCTCTTCGACTCCGAGGAAAAGACTGATGACGAATCCCACTGCCGCCGCCCTCATCGAGCGGTCGAACCGCCTGGGCGCGGATCCCGCGAACACCAACTACGCCGGCGGCAACACGTCCGCCAAGGGCACCGAGACCGACCCGGTCACCGGGCAGCCGGTCGAGCTGCTCTGGGTCAAGGGCTCGGGAGGCGACCTCGGCACCCTGAAGGAGTCGGGTCTCGCGGTGCTGCGCCTCGACCGCCTGCTCGCGCTCAAGGGCGTCTACCCCGGTGTCGAGCGAGAAGACGAGATGGTCGCAGCCTTCGACTACTGCCTGCACGGCAAGGGCGGTGCCGCGCCCTCGATCGACACCGCGATGCACGGGCTGGTGGATGCTGCGCACGTCGACCACCTGCACCCGGACTCCGGCATCGCGATCGCGACCGCGGCCGACGGCGAGGCGCTGACGGCGAGCATCTTCGGCGAGAAGGTCGCCTGGGTCCCCTGGCGTCGCCCCGGGTTCCAGCTGGGTCTCGACATCGCCGCGATCAAGGATGCGAATCCGGCTGCGATCGGCTGCATCCTCGGCGGACACGGCATCACCGCCTGGGGCGACACGTCGGAGGCGGCCGAGGCGAACTCGCTGTGGATCATCGAGACGGCATCCGCCTATCTCGCCGAGCACGGGAAGGCTGATCCGTTCGGTGGCGTGCGCGCCGGCTTCGAAGCACTGCCCGAGGCCGAGCGCCGCGAGCGCGCGGCAGCACTCGCCCCCACCATTCGCGGCATCGCCTCGCACGATCGTCCGCAGATCGGCCACTTCACCGATGCCGACGTGGTGCTCGACTTCCTGGCGTCCGAGAAGGCTCCGGCACTCGCCGCCCTCGGCACGAGCTGCCCCGACCACTTCCTGCGCACCAAGGTCAAGCCGCTGATCCTCGACCTGCCGGCCACCGCGTCACTCGAGGAGCAGATCGCCCGCCTGCGCGAGCTGCACGAGGAGTACCGCGCCGACTACCAGGCCTACTACGACGCGCACGCTTCGACAGGCTCAGCGGGGACCGCGGCAAGTCCCGCGATCCGCGGCGCCGACCCGCTCATCGTGCTGATCCCCGGCATCGGCATGTTCTCCTACGGCGCCAACAAGCAGACCGCCCGCGTCGCCGGCGAGTTCTACGTCAACGCGATCAACGTCATGCGCGGCGCCGAGTCGCTGTCCACCTACTCCCCCATCTCCGACGCCGAGAAGTTCCGCATCGAGTACTGGGCCCTCGAAGAGGCCAAGCTGCAGCGGATGCCGAAACCGAAGTCCCACCAGGGCCGTATCGCGTTCGTCACCGGCGCGGCATCGGGCATCGGCAAGGCCATCGCCACTCGCCTCGCGGCCGAGGGCGCGTGCGTCGTCGTCGCTGACCTCGACCTCGAGAAGGCGCAGGCCGCCGCGGCCGAACTCGGGAACACCGATGTCGCGATCGGCGTCGCGGCGAACGTGGCGGATGCCGCGGCGATCCGGGCCGCCATGGATACGACGGTGCTCGCCTTCGGCGGCGTCGACCTCGTCGTGAACAACGCAGGACTCTCGCTGTCGAAGCCGCTGCTGGAGACGACCGAGAAGGATTGGGACCTGCAGCACGACGTGATGGCGAAGGGCTCGTTCCTGGTCTCGCAGGCCGCGGCCCGCGCGCTCATCGACCAGAAGCTCGGCGGCGACATCATCTACATCTCGTCGAAGAACTCGGTCTTCGCCGGCCCCAACAACATCGCGTACTCGGCGACCAAGGCCGACCAGGCGCACCAGGTGCGGCTGTTGGCGGTCGAGCTCGGGGAGTTCGGCATCCGCGTCAACGGCATCAACCCCGACGGCGTCGTGCGCGGCTCGGGCATCTTCGCCTCGGGTTGGGGCGCCAACCGCGCCGCGACCTACGGCGTCGCGGAAGAGGACCTCGGCCAGTTCTACGCGAACCGCACGATCCTCAAGCGCGAGGTCGTTCCCGAGAACGTGGCGGATGCGGTGTTCGTACTCACCGGCCCCGAGCTGAGCCGCACCACCGGCCTCCACATCCCGGTCGACTCCGGCGTCGCCGCCGCCTTCCTGCGATGACCACCCGGGCCGTCGCGGCGGTCGACCTCGGAGCGACCAGCGGGCGGGTCGTGATCGGGCGGGTCGGCGACGGCGTGCTCGAGCTCGAACTCGTCTCGCGGTTCCCGAACGGTCCGGTCGAGCGCGAAGACGGCCTGCACTGGGACTTCGCGGCGCTGTCCGAGCACGTGGTCGAGGGGCTCGCCGAGGCCGTGCGCCGCGAACCCGCGATCGAGAGCATCGGCATCGATTCGTGGGCGGTCGACTACGGGCTGCTCGCGGGCGACGACCTGCTGGCCGAGCCGTTCCACTACCGCGACGCCCGCACGGCCCGCGGAGTCGAAGAGGTGCACGCGCTCCTCCCGTTCGCCGAGCTGTACCGCCGCAACGGCCTGCAGTTCCTGCCGTTCAACACCCTGTACCAATACCGGGCCGACTCGCGGATCACGGATGCCGACAGCGCACTCCTCATCCCCGATCTGCTCGCGTTCCTCCTCACCGGTGCGCGGGTCGCCGAACGGACGAACGCCTCCACGACCGGCCTGCTCGGCGTCGAGACCGGCGAGTGGGACGCCGACCTCGCCGCCCGCCTCCGCATCCCGGCGGCTCTGCTCCCGCCGCTCGTCGACCCCGGCACGACGATCGGCACCCTGCGTCCCGAACTCGCCGCCCGGATCGGCAAGCACCTGCCCGTCATCGCGGTCGGCTCGCACGACACCGCCTCGGCCGTCGTAGCCGTGCCGATGGTCGCAGGGTCGGCCGCCTACATCTCCTGCGGCACCTGGGGACTCGTCGGCGTCGAGCTGACCGAGCCGGTGCTGACGGATGCCGCGCGCGAGGCGAACTTCACGCACGAGCTCGGCGTCGACGGCCGCTACCGGTTCCTGCACAACGTCACCGGGCTGTGGCTGCTCAGCGAGACCGTGCGGGCGTGGGAGGCGGAGGACGGCGCGAGCCTCGATCTGTCCGAGCTGCTCACCGCCGCATCCGCCGTCACGGGCGACATCCCGCTCTTCGACGCGAACGACCCTTCGCTCAGTGCGCCGGGCGACATGCCGACGCGCATCACCGTGCTTCTCCGTGGCGACGCGCCCTCATCGAGAGCCGCCTTCGCCCGCACGATCGTCGAGTCGATCGCCGCGGCGTTCGCGGAAGCCGTGCAGACGGCATCCGCTCTCTCCGGGCGCACGCTCGACGTCGTGCATCTCGTCGGCGGCGGCTCGCTCAACCGCCTGCTCTGCCAGGCGACCGCCGATCGCACCGGCCTGCCGGTGCTCGCCGGCCCGGTCGAGGCGACCGCCCTGGGGAACGTGCTCGTGCAGGCCCGCGCCCTCGGCGCCGCCCCCGCGACGCTCGAGGGTCTGCGCGCCCTGGTCGCCGCGACCCATCCGCCGGAGCGCTTCGAGCCGCACCCCTGACGCGGGTCTATCCCTTCACCGCTCCCCCGAGCCCTGCCGACCGCAGGAACACCGACTGGAACACGAGGAACATCGCGATCGGGATCAGCGTCGCGATCGCCAGCGCCGCGAGGAACACGTCGAGCTCGGTCTGCGACTGCACGGCGGGGAGTCGCACCGACAGGGGCTGCACCGCGGGATCGGGCAGCACCAGCATCGGCCAGAGGTAGTCCTTCCACGCGGCGATGATCGCGAACACCGAGACCACTCCGAGGATCGGCTTCGACATCGGCAGGACGATCGACCAGAACAGCCGGAAAGGGCCGGCGCCGTCCGTGCGCGCCGCCTCGAACACCTCGCGCGGCAGCGAGTCGAAGAACCGCTTCACGAGCAGGATGTTGAACGCGTTCGCGCCCATCGGCAGCCACACGGCCAGGTAGTTGTTCAGCAGGTTGACCTCGCCGAGCAGCGGCGGGTTCACGATGGTCAGGTACAGCGGCACCAGCAGCACGATCCCGGGGATGAACAGCGTCGCGAGCACGAGCGCATTGAGCACGGGGGCGTACGCGGGACGCAGCACGGACAGCGCGTACCCGGCGGTGGTCGCGATGAACAGCTGCACGAACCAGGCGCCGACCGCGATCACCACCGTGTTGAGGAAGTACTGGTCGATGTGGATGTCGTTCCACGCGGTGGACAGGTTCGCCCAGTCGATCCCGTTCGGCCACAGCGCGAAGGGTTGCTGCAGCGTGTCCTGCGTGGGAGTGACCGCGGACTTCGCCAGCCAGAGGATCGGCCCCAGCCCGGCGACCACCAGCCCGATGGTGAGGAACACGTGCGTCAGCGACATGCCGAATCGGATGCCGGGGCGCCGGCGTTCCGAGGCGGAGATGACGGTGCGGTCGCCCGCACTGTCGACCGCGCGCTCGGCGGCCTTCTCGGCCGCCCGCGTCGAGAGGCGAGTGGTGAGGCTCATGTCGTGCTCCATCGGTCGGTCAGCGTGAAGTACAGCCACGAGAGCACCGCCAGCACGATCGCCAGCAGCACCGAGACCGCGGTGGCCTCGCCGTAGTCGCCGCCGAGGCTGTTGCGGAACGCCTTGTCGTAGATGTAGAGCAGCACGGTCTTCGTCGCACCGGCAGGGCCGCCGCCGGTGAACAGGAACGGTTCGAGGAACACCTGCGCGGTGGCGATCACCTGCAGGATCAGCATGATGAAGAGGATGCCGCGCAGCTGCGGCAGCGTGACATGCCAGACCTTTTTCCAGATGCCGGCGCCGTCGACCTCGGCGGCGTCGTAGAGCTCGGGCGGAACACCCAGAAGCGCGGCGAGGTAGATGATGATCGACCCGCCGGCCCCGGCCCAGGTCGCCTCGAGCACCAGCGAGGGCATGGCCTGCACCGCGTCCTGGATCCACGGCTGCGGCGGGATGCCGACGGCGCCGAGCACGGTGTTGAAGACGCCGGAGGGGTCGGCGCTGTAGAAGAACTTCCACAGCAGCACGGCGACGACCGGCGGGATGACGACCGGCAGGTACGCGAGGGCCGAGTAGAGCCCCTTGCCACGACGCACCTCACTCATCAGCACGGCCATGAGCAGCGGCAGCGGGAAGCCGAAGAGGAGGGCGAGCACCGCGAACCAGAGCGTGTTGATCACCGCCCGTCCGAGTTCCGGATCGCTCAGAACGACGAGGTAGTTGTCGAAGCCGACCCATTCGGCCACGATCAGGTTCGTCTTCTGCAGGCTCATGATCACCGACTGCACGATCGGCGACCACGAGAAGAACACGAACACGAACAGCATCGGGAGGACGAAGAGGAGGTTCGCGAGACCGCCGCCGCGGTACCAGGTGAGGGGCGAGCGGCGGCGAGCGGAGCGCACAGGGGGCGGCGGAGTCTCCTCCGCCGCCACCCGCTGCTCAGAGAGCGTCATCGTCATGGACTACTCGTCGAGCTTCGCCTGGGCGTCGGTCTGGGCCTGGGCCAGCAGGGCGTCGATGTCGGCGTTCTCGTCGGTGAGCACGGTCTGGACCACCGAGTCCAGGAGCGAGTACACCTCCTGCGTCTTGACCTTCGGCTCCCCCACCGGCGTCTGGTCCCAGATGCGCTCGCTGAACGGCGCCATCTGCTCGACCGGGACATTGATGTAGTCGGCGATCCAACCGAGCGACTCCTCGTACAGCTCGCGGCTGAGCACCGGCAGCAGCGGGGTGCCGACGGCCTGGTCCGACTCGCTCAGCGTCTTCGCGTCCTGCACGGCCGCATCCTCATCCATGAGCTTCTGCATGTAGTACCAGTCGATCCACTCGACGCCGGCCGCCTTGGTCGTCTCATCGATGGTCGGGCTCATCACCGCGATGTCGCCACCGCCGAGCGTGCCGGGATCATCGCCCTCCAGCGGCACGACCGTCATGCCGTAGATCGCGGAGTCCATCCCGAAGTCGCGTACGAGTGCGGTGTAGATGTCCGAGCCGGACGTGTACATTCCGATGTTCCCGGCGGCGAACTCCTGGTTGATCGTGCCCCAGTCCAGGTCGACCTTCGAGCCGAAGGACGAGTCCTCCCATTTCACGTCGTGCAGGAACTGCAGCGCCGCCTTCGTCGCGTCGTTGTCGATCGTCGACTCCGCGGTGCCGTCGCCGTTGTCGGTCTGGGTGCGCCCGCCGCGCGCGACGGTCTGCGAGGTGAGCTGCCAGCCACCCGTGTTGTTGATGGCCATCTGCGCGTAGCCGGCCTTGCCCGTGGCATCCGTGATCGCCTTGGCGGCCTCGCGGATCTCGTCCCAGGTCTGCGGCGGGTTGTCCGGATCGAGCCCGGCCTGCTCGAACAGATCGCGGTTGTAATGCAGGGCCGCGGCGTAGGCCTGGCGCGGGAAGCCGTAGAGCTTGCCGTCGTCGCCGGTGACGCCGTCGAGGATGACCGGGTTGAACCGGTCCGTGTACCCGAGCTCGTCGATCGCGTCGGTGACGTCCATCAGCTGCCCGTTCTCGAGCAGGGTCTTGGAGTCGGTGAACGGCACGGTGAACACGTCGGGCAGGCTGCCGCCGGCGAGCTGTACCGCGAAGGTCGGCCCTTCCCATTCGTACTCGACCCCGATGATGTCGATGTCGGGATGCTCCTTCTCGAACTGCTTCTCCTGAGCGGCGAAGGCGTCGTAGGCCGCGGCATCGGCGCCGGGCGGGAACGTCGCGACGCGCAGCTCGGTCTTGCCGCTCGCGTCGCCCTCTCCTCCGTCTGCGGAGCAGCCGGCGAGAGCGGTGACCGTGGCCAGTGCGGCGATGCCGGCGACCAGGGTCCTCGTGGGTGACTTCATCGTCTTTCCTTCCATGTGAGTGCGGATCGGGTCGTGCAGGGGTGGGTCATGCGGGGTCGGGTCATCTCTGAACTCGGTGCGGCACGGAAGCCCCGCGCTCGGGCACCGCCCGCAGCCCGAGCCAGGCGGTGGCATCGGGCGGCAGCATGCCGTCGAGCTGCGTGCTGGCGAGAAGCACCTCGTGGTGGGCGGGGAGCGGCACCGCCGTCGGGCCGAGGTTGGTGACGCTGATCATGCCGTCGCCGCGTCGGAAGGCCAGCACGTCGGCGCCCGATTCCAGCCAGGAGAGCTCCCCCTCGGCCAGATCGACGAGGCTCCGTCGCAGCGCGATGGCCCGGCGGTAGAGGTGGAGGGTCGATGCGGGATCCTGCTCCTGCGCCTCGACGGTCAACCGCGCCCAGTCCGTCGGCTGCGGCAACCACGGCCGGCCGCCGAAACCGTACGGGCTCGCCGTACCCGACCAGGGCAACGGCACCCGGCATCCGTCCCGCCCCGGATCGACCCCGCCGGAGCGGAAGTGCATCGGATCCTCGATCGCGTCGAGCGGGAGCTCGACCTCCGGGAGTCCGAGCTCGTCGCCCTGGTAGATGTAGAGACTGCCGGGGAGAGCCGCGATCAGCAGCGCCGCGGCGCGGGCGCGGTGCTGCCCGCGCGCAGCATCCGTCGGCGTGCCGAAGCGCTTGCGGTCGAAGGCGAAGCCGGAGTCGGCGCGCCCGTAGCGCGTCGCCGGTCGTGTTACGTCATGGTTCGAGAGCACCCAGGTCGCCGGGGCGCCGACCGGCGCATGCTCGGCCAGTGTGCGGGCGATGGAGTCGCGCATCGCCTGTGCGCTCCACGGCTGGGTCATGAACCCGAAGTTGAACGCGGTGTGCATCTCGCCGGGGCGGAGGTAGCGGGCGAACCGCTCCGGGTCGTCGAGCCAGACCTCCCCGACCAGGACGCGCTCGCCCTCGTACTCGTCGGCGACCGAGCGCCAGCTGCGGTAGATGTCGTGCAGCTCGTCGCGATCGAGGTGCGGATGGTCGACGGCGGGTGCGCCGCCCGACGGGAGGTCGGGAAGGGCGGGGTCCTTCGCGGGAAGCGCCGCCGAATCGATGCGCACGCCGGCGGCCCCCCGGTCGAACCAGAAGCGGAGGATGTCCTCGTGCTCGCGCCGTACGTCGGGGTGGTTCCAGTTGAGGTCGGGCTGTTCCGGGGTGAACAGATGCAGGTACCACTCGCCGGGTGTGCCGTCGGGGTTCGTGGTCCGGGTCCAGGTCTCGCCCTGGAAGCTCGAGACCCAGTTGGTGGGGATGCCGTCGCCTGCTTCGCCGCGGCCGGGGTGGAACCAGAAGCGCTCGCGTTCGACGCTGCCGGGGCCGGCCGCCAATGCCTGGCGAAACCACTCGTGCCGGTCCGAGATGTGGTTCGGGACGATGTCGATGATGGTGCGGATGCCGAGTTCGAGCGCCTCGGCGATCAGCTGCTCCGCCTCCTGCAGGGTGCCGAACCGCGGGTCGATCTCGCGGTAGTCCTGCACGTCATACCCGCCGTCGGCGAGAGGGCTCAGGTACCAGGGGTTGAACCAGAGCGCATCGACACCGAGGCTCTTCAGGTACGGAAGTCGTTCGCGCACTCCGGCGAGATCACCGGTGCCGTCGCCGTTCCCATCGGCGAAGCTGCGCACGTAGACCTGGTAGATCACGGCGGTGCGCCACCATCCCTCATCCGCCGGCATGCTCAGGATGCGGGGGGATGCAGGCGCGGTCGCAGTGGTGCGCAGAACGTCGGTGTCCACGGAACTCCTCGTCGTCAGTGGCGATGTCCCGAATGTAGCTTTTCGGAACACATGACGCAAGAACTAAACAAACTGTCGCAATTTTGCGATTCTTGCAGGGCGCACGTAAGCGGACGGGCTCGGCGACCCCGGGAACGAGTGTCAGGCCAGCGGGCCCGTGGAGGATCGGAGCACGAGTTCGGGCTCGAACAGGAGCTCGTCGATCGGCTGCGCGGTGCCGGCGATCTGCGCGAGCAGCAGCGCGATCACGGCCCGCCCCATGGACTCGATGGGTTGACGCACCGTCGTCAGCGGAGGCTCGGTGCAGCTCATCAGCGCCGAGTCGTCGAACCCGACGATGCTCACGTCGCCGGGTACCGAGAGGCCGGCCCGACGCGCCGCGCGGATCGCCCCCAGCGCCATCGGGTCGCTGGCGCACACGATCGCCGTGGCTCCGGCGTCGAAGAGACGAGCCGCGCCGGCCTGCCCCGACTCCAAGGAGTACATGCCCCGAATCACGAGGTCATCGGAGAGCGGCGCCCCCAAACGCTCGAGCAGCCGACGCGCGGACTCCAGCTTGCGCTGCGATGGCACGTGGTCGGTGGGGCCGAGCAGCATCCCGATGCGCCGATGGCCCAGCTGGTGCACGTGCAGGAGGGCCTGCTCCGCCGCGGCGGCGTCGTCGGTCGAGACCGTGGCGAACTGCAGCTCGGGCACCCGCGCGTTCACGAGGACGGTGGGCAGGTTGACCTGGCGCAGCCGGGCGTAGTGCTGATGCGCGGCATCCGCCTGGGTGTAGTTGCCCCCGAGGAAGATCACCCCCGACACCTGCTGCGCGAGGAGCAGATCGATGTAGTCCGACTCGGTGACGCCGCCGGCGTTCTGCGTGCACAGCAGCGGGGTGTACCCGTTCTGCGTGAGAGCGCCGCCGACGATCTCGGCGAAGGCGGGGAAGATCGGGTTCTGGAGTTCCGGCAGCACCAGCCCGACCAGTCGTGCCCGCTCACCGCGCAGTTTCGTCGGGCGTTCGTAGCCCAGCACATCCAGCGCGGTGAGGACGGCCTGACGCGTGGCGTCGGAGACCCCGGGCTTGTCGTTGAGCACGCGGCTGACCGTGGCCTCGCTCACACCGACCTTGCGCGCCACCTCGGCGAGTCGCTTCGACATGGGGTCAGTGTACGCAAGTTCTTGCAAACGCGCGCAAGCGCCTTGCAGAGCGCGCGGAGCGGGTCAGCGGACGTTGCCGTTGGAGCAGGTCTGCTGCGCGGCGGAATTGCCCTTGATCGAGTCCGGCAGCGCCACGACGTTCTCCGGCGTCGCGGTCGCACCCGGGGTGGGTTCCGCGGTCGGCGTCTCCTCCGCCGGCGCAGTGGGCTCCTCGACGACCACGCCGTCGTTGCTGTTGTTCTGGTGCGTGATCTGGAGCTGGGCGTTCGCCTCGATCGCGGCCCAGAGCTGGTCTGCGGCGTCGTAGTTCGGGACCACCTTGTTCGGATCCTCGTAGTCGGCGCCGGTCGGGTACTGCACGAACACGATGTCCTCGAAGGGCACCTCTCGCACGGCGAGCGCGATCTGGACGATCTTCATCGGGTCTGCGAGGGAGGTGCTCGCCTCGAGGTTGTTGAGCCCCGTGTTCGCGAGCTTCAGCATCACCGGCACATTCCCGAGCACCTCGCCGCTGATCATCTTGCGCGCGAGGCTCGACATGTACTGCTGCTGGTTGCCGATGCGTCCGAGGTCGCTGCCGTCGCCGACCCCGTGACGGGTACGGAGGAACTGCAGCGCCTCGATGCCCTTCACCGTGTGCGTGCCCGCGGTCATGTCAAGCCCGGTGTACCTGTCCCGAATCGGGTTGGCCAGACACACGTCGACGCCGCCGATCGAGTTGGTGATCTCGATCACGCCGCCGAAGGTGACGGATGCCGCGAACTGCACTTCCTGACCCGTGAGCTCGGAGATCGTCTTCACGACGCAGTTCAGCCCGCCGTCGGTGTAGGCGACGTTCAACGGTCGCTTGCTCATCGCGGAGTGGACGTTCCCGTCGTCGTCGGTGCACTCGGGGATCGGGATCATCAGGTCGCGCGGGAAGCTGACGACCGTGATGCGGCGCGGGTCCTTCGAGACGTGCACCAACAGGTTCACGTCGTTGAGCGTGCCTTCGGAGTCTCCGCCGGTGCAGCGGTCGCCGAAGTACTGCTTGTAGTCGTCCTCGCAGGTGTCGACGCCCGTGAGAACGAGGTTGAAGCCGTCCTTGTACTCGCCGATGTCCGGCGGCACGGGCGCGTCTCCTTCGAGGTCGACCGCATTGGCCGAGACCGTGCTGGAGAAGTCATACAGAATGTAGGCGCCGACGCCGAAGCCGCTGACGAGGACGACGGCCAGGCCGATCGCGAGGAACTTCAGCAGCTGGCCGACCGGGCCGGGCGTGTGCAGCTGACCGTGCCGCGCGATGGTGCGACGGCGTCGGGTGTACTCGCTCACTCGTGGCCTTTCGAGGTCAGCGCCGGTGCGGGGTCACCGTGCTCGGATGCGGAGGGTGTGGGATTCGAACCCACGAGACATCTCTGCCCACTGGTTTTCAAGACCAGCTCCATCGGCCACTCGGACAACCCTCCCGACAGATGCATCTGCCGACAACGCGTGAGTCTAGCCGAGTTCTATTGTCCCGCGCTGACCTGGGCGGGCGCTGGAAGCGTGTCCAGGGCCGTTGCCAGGCCCCCGTCCTCGACGTCGGTGGTGATCTCCGACGCGGCATCCTTCACTTCCGGCGGCGCCTGCCCCATCGCCACGGCCCGGCCGCCCAAGCTGCGCGCCCAGCCGAACATGCCGATGTCGTTACGGCCGTCTCCCGCGACGAAGACCCGCTCCCGGCCGAGACCCAGCTCGGCGCGCACCTGCTCCAGGGCGGTGCCCTTGTCGACGCCCATGGGCGCGATGTCGAGCCAGGCGGTCCAGCCGATGGCGTAGGAGACCTCATTCAGCCCCGCATCCGCGACCAGCCGATGGAAGTCCTCCTCGTCATGCCCCGGGGAGACGACGACGATGCGCGAGACCGGCTCGGCGCCGAGCTCGTCGAAGTCGACCTGGCGCCCGCCGTCGAGGGTCCAGTCGTCGAGCTGCGCGGTGTACAGACGCTGACCGGAGGCGAGCTCGACCATGTAGCGGGCATCGGGCAGCCGGTCCTGCAGCAGAGTGAGCACCGGGCGCGGGTCGAAGGTCTCGACGTTCCAGCGTTCCCAGTCGTCTCCCGCGCGGCGCATCGTCACGGCGCCGTTGGAGCATACGACGAAGTCGGCGGTCATGCCCAGCTCTTCCACGTAGCGCCGCGTGGCCATCCAGCTGCGTCCGGTGGCGATCGTGACCACGTGGCCGGCATCGCGCACCCGGGCGACCGCCTCGGGCACGCCGGGGCTCATGGTCTCGTCCTGGAGCAGGATGGTTCCGTCGACGTCGAGGCCGACGAGCCAGGTGCCGGTCATCGTGATTCCTGCGCGTCGGCGGGCTCCGCGGTCCAGCCGAGGGGCCGGATCACGTCGAGGCCGCCGAGGTAGGGGCGCAGCACCTCCGGCACACGCACCGAGCCGTCCGCCTGCTGGTGCGTCTCGAGCAGCGCGACGATCCAGCGGGTGGTGGCGAGCGTGCCGTTCAGCGTGGCGACGTGCTGCGTCTTCTTCTCCTGTCCGTCGCCATCCGCCGGCCGGTGACGCACGTCGAGCCGGCGCGCCTGGAACGTCGTGCAGTTGGAGGTGGAGGTCAGCTCGCGGAAGGCGCCCTGAGTCGGCACCCAGGCTTCGATGTCGTACTTGCGCGCCGCGCTCGACCCGAGGTCGCCGGCAGCGACGTCGATCACGCGGTAGGAGAGACCGAGCGAGGTCAGCATCTCCTCCTGCAGCGCGACGAGGCGCAGGTGCTCGGCCTCCGCATCCTCGGCGTTCGTGTAGACGAACATCTCCAGCTTGTTGAACTGGTGCACGCGGATGATCCCGCGGGTGTCCTTGCCGTGCGATCCGGCCTCGCGACGGTAGCAGGTCGACCAGCCGGCGTAGCGCAGGGCACCGTGCGACAGGTCGACGATCTCGTCCTTGTGGTACCCGGCGAGCGCGACCTCGCTCGTGCCGACGAGGTAGAGGTCGTCATCCTTGTCGAGGTGGTACACCTCGTCGGCGTGCTCGCCGAGGAACCCGGTGCCCTGCATGATCTCGGGGCGCACCAGGGTCGGGGTGATCAGCGGCACGAAGTCGTTCTGCAGCGCCTTGTCGAGAGCCAGGTTCATCAGCGCGATCTCGAGGCGGGCGCCGATGCCGCGGAGGAAGTAGAACCGCGCACCCGACACCTTCGCGCCGCGCTCCATGTCGATCGCTCCGAGGAGCTCGCCGAGCTCGAGGTGATCGCGCGGCTCGAAGTCGAAGGTGGGCATCTCGCCGACGCGGCGCAGTTCGACGAAGTCGGCTTCGCCGCCCGCCGGAACACCGTCGATGACGACGTTCTCGATCTTCGACAGAGCCGCAGCTGCGGCGTCGGCCGCCTCGTTGGCTGCCTGCTGCGCCTGCTTGACCCGATCGGCGAGCTCTCTCACCTGGGCGACGAGGGCGGCCTTCTCCTCCTTCGGCGCCTTCGCGACCTGCTTGCCGAAGGCGTTCTGCTCGGCCCGCAGCTCCTCGAACGCGGTGAGCGCCGCGCGGCGCGATCGGTCGGCCTCGAGTGCGTCGTCGACGGTGCTCTCGGCGTTCCCGCGAGCAGCCTGTGAACGGCGGACGATCTCCGGATTGTCGCGGAGGAGTGCGAGGTCGATCATGCCTCAAGTCTAGAGCGCGCTCCCCGGCCCTCAGCCGCGTGCGGTCAGCTCCCGCCACGCCAGAGCGAGACGGGACACTCCCTCGGTCAGGTCCTCCGAGCTCACCTCCGAGAACGACAGCCGCAGGAAGCCGCGATACCCCTCGCCCGCCGCGGCGAACCACTCCCCGCGCTGGTAGAAGACGCCGCGATCCTGCGCGGCCTCGAAAAGGCGGGTGAAGTCGACGTCTCCGATCAGGCGCGCCCACGCGAAGAATCCGCCCCGGGGCTCCGCTACCTCGACCTCGTTGCCGAACTCCGCGCGGAGCGCCGCCGTCAGCGCGCGCGCCTTCACCGCGTACTCGGCTCCGGCCGCGGAGATGGACGGGTCCAGCCGCTCGTCGGCGAGCATCCGGGTCACCACCGCCTGGAGGATGCCGCTGGTCTGTCCGTCGAGGCGATTGCGCAGCCAGGTGACGCGCTCCGAGAGGGCGGCGGGCAGCACGATCCAGCCCAGCCGGAGGCCGGGTCCCAGGGTCTTCGAGAACGTGTTCACCGCGAGCACGTGGTCGGAGCCGCGGAACGACCGACGCTCGGGCACGACGAACCCGGGGGACGAGATCGCGCGATAGGGGTCGTCCGCGATGATCGTGAAGCCGTACTTCTCGGCCAGGGCGACCAGCGCGGCCTCCTTCTCCACGCTCAGTGTGACACCCGACGGGTTCTGGAACGTGGGCACCGTGAAGAGCGCCTTGGGGCGAAGACCCTCGCGCAGCCGGCGTTCGAGCTCGTCGGTGTCGATGCCGTCGGACCCCACCCGGATGGCAGCGACTTCGACGCCGATCAGATCAAGCACGCGGAGGAAGAGCGGATACACCGGGTCGTCGACGACGATCAGGTCGCCGGGATCGAGCAGGCTGAGTACCGCGAGCGCGAGCCCGTGCGCCCCGCCGTTGGTGATGAGCACCCGCTCGGACGAGACTCCCTCGCGCGCCGCGATCGCCGACCGCAGCTCGGGCAGTCCGGCAGCCGGCGAGTACTTCAGCAGCGGAGCCAATCTGTCGCTGTCGGTCACCTCATGGAAGGCGTCGCGATAGACGTCCAGCGGCAGCAGGTCCGTCGACGGGTTGCCTCCGCCGAGGTCGATGGCACCCGGGGCGAGGCGGATGAGCGTCGCGTCGCCGAACCCCTGGCGGGCGGGGAGCCCGGCCAGCAGTGCGCTCGGGGTCAGGGCGGTGTCCGTCATGGGTGTCCGTTCGGGTCAGGGGCGGAAGGGGGCGAGTCTCGGGTCGGCGTCGCCGCGGATATCACGGGCGATCAGGTCACCCAACAGCGCCGCGAGTGTGACGCCGCTGTGGGTGAGGGCGACATACACATCATCGGCGACGGGACCGACGGCCGGCGAACCGTCGTCGGCATGCGGGCGGGCGGCATGCTCGACGGCGACGTGCGCGTCATCGGCGACACGCCACCCCAGCGCGGCGTCGATCTCGTCACGGAGCGCCGGCCAGACCGATCCGACGGAGGCGACGATGCCATCACGCCGCAGTGCCGCCTCGATGCTCAGGCTCTGCGCCGCGATGCGACCACGGCCGTCCGGGCGCACCTGCAGCCCGTCGAGGGAGCGGATCCGGTCGATCGGGTGATCACCGACCTCGATCCGGGCGAGGAAGCCATCCACCCCCGTCGATCCGGAGAGCCGCTGGGCTTCGGTCGCCACTGCCGCCACGAGCTCCGCCGTTCCGGAGCCGGCGGCCACGACGATCGTGTCGACCGGCCCGACCAGGTCGCGCACCTGATCCAGCGACCGGATGCGCGTCGCATCCCGCACCGTCCCGCCCGCCCGCCGCAGGTCGTCGAGATGTGCGGCGAGGAAGGCGCGGGTGTCGACGTACCCGTCGTCGGGGTACGCGATGCCGTCGATCTCCGCGCCGGTCTGCACGAACCACGGGATGGCGTGGGCTGCGGAACGCTCGGCGTGCACACGACGACCGTCCTCGTTGAGCCGACGGTACGACTCCGGCTGCTTGCCGTGGGAGTTCACCCAGGCGAAGCTCGCGCGCGACACCGCGGTGCTGCCGATCGGCTCGGCCGAGACGAGCACCACCTCATTCCCGTCCTCCGCGATCCGCGCGGCGGCCGTCGTGCCGGTCACTCCCGCGCCCACGACGGCGACACGGCGCCGAGACGCCGTCATCCGTCGATGAAGTGCTTGGCGATGCGGTTCCCGATGAACTGCACCAGCTGCACGAGGGCGATCAGGACGACGATGATCAGGATCATCACGGCGTAGTCGAACCGCTGGTAGCCGTAGGTGAGCGCCAGGTTGCCGAGCCCGCCTCCGCCGACCACGCCGGCGACGGCGGTCGCGTCGATCAGGGCGACGAAGATGAACGTCAGCGACAGCAGCAACGGCCCGAAGGCCTCGCGCACCACGAAGCCGAACAGGATGTGCAGCGGAGACGCCCCGAACGACTTGGCCGCCTCGATGACGCCCGGATCCACCGCGACGAGGTTCGACTCGGCCACGCGGGCGATCCCGACGGAGGCCGCGATCGTCAGCGGCAGGATCGCGGCGGCCGGACCGATGCTGGTGCCGATGAGCGCCCGGGTCAAGGGTGTGAGCGCGATCAGCAGGATGATGAACGGGATCGGCCGCAGGGTGTTCACCACGATGTTCAAGGTCGTGTGCACCACGCGGCTGTGCAGCAGCTGGCCGGGACGCGTGGCGTACAGGAAGATGCCGAGGATCAGACCGATCACGGAGGCGAGGAAGAACGCCACCGTCACCATGAAGAGCGTCTCGCCGAGCGCGCGGGCGACCTTGGGGATGACCACCTCCAGGTCGAGCACGTCGAAGGTCACCATGACGTCACCTCCGTACGGGTCGCGAGCTCGGCGACGAACCTCTCGACGGCAGCATCCTCGCCGTGCAGTGCGAGGCTGAGCTGGCCGTACGGCAGGTTCTTCACGCGCGCCACACCGCCCTGGATGATCGAGAAATCCACGTCGTGGCGGCGGGCGAGCGACGAGAGCAGCGGCCCCTCGGCGACCGCGCCGTCCATCGCGACGGATATCCGAAGACCCGAGAAGCTGGTGGCGAGTTCCGCGCGCTGCGCGTCGCTCAGGAACGTGCGCGTGTAGGAGCCGACCAGGTTCGCCGTGACCGGATGCTGAGGCCGCGCGAGGATCTGGTGGATGCCGCCCGACTCGACGACGTCGCCGTTGCTGAGGATCGACACGCGATCGGCGAGCTGGCTCATCACGTCCATCTCGTGCGTCACGACGACGATCGTGATGCCGAACTCCTGGTTCACCGACCGCAGCAGATCGACGATCTCCGTGGTCGTCTGCGGATCGAGAGCGCTCGTGGCCTCGTCGGCCAGCAGCACCGAGGGCTTGGCCGCGATCGCCCGCGCGATCCCGACGCGCTGCTTCTGCCCGCCGGAGAGCTGTCGCGGCCGCGCGAAGGCCTTTCCACCGAGTCCCACGAAGTCGAGCAGTTCGGCGACCCGTCGCGAGACCGCGTCGTCCTTCCATCCGGCGAGCTTCAGCGGCGTGGCGATGTTGCTGAACACGGTGCGCGAGTTCCACAGGTTGAACTGCTGAAACACCATCCCTATGCTGTGCCGCAGCACCCGCAGCTCGGCGGGTGGTAGCGACTGCACGTCGACCCCGTCGACGAGCACGCGCCCCTCCGTCGGCGCCTCGAGGCCGTTGATCATGCGCAGGAGGGTCGACTTGCCCGCCCCGGATCGCCCGATCAGGCCGTAGACCTCTCCCGCCCGCACCGAGATGTCGACGTCGCGCAGCACGCGGACGGGCTCGCCCTTGCCTCGCGCGGGGTAGTCCTTCGACACCCCGGACAGCTGGATGCGCTCTGTCATTCGGTCCTCGGTCTGGTCGTGCGGTCGCCCCGCACGACGGCGGATTACTGCGCGACGAGCTCGGCGAGCGCCGCGCGCAGGTCGTCGACGGGCAGCTCGACGATGGTGGCCTCGCCGCGCTTCTCCTCTTCCAGGGCTGCGACGACGCGGTCGTCGCGGTAGGTCTTCTCGAGGAGCCTCCAGGCCGGGTCATCGGCGCGGTCGGCGGTCGTGGCGACGACGATCACGTAGGGGCTCGAGGTGGTGGCGGCCGAGTCCTCGAGCACGAGGGCGTCGTCGCTGGTGATCTCGAGCGCCGGGTCGAAGTCGTCGGTCGCGATCACGACGGCCGAGATGGTCGGGTCGCTGTAGCTGGTCTGCACCGACTCGTGGGCGATGCGCACGAGCTCGACCCCGCGCGGGTTCGAGGTGATGTCCTCCTCGGTCGGGAAGACGCCGGCGTTCTCGTCGACCTCGATGACACCGGCGGTCTGCAGGATGAACAGCGCGCGCGAGAAGTTCGCGGGGTCGTCGGGAACGGCGACCTTCGCCCCCTCGGGAATGTCGTCCGCCGACTCGAGATCCTCCGAGAACAGACCCCACGCCGAGATCACCGTCGAGAAGACGGGGGTGATGTCCGAGTCGTTCTCCTTGTTGAACTGACTCAGCCACGCGACGTGCTGGAAGGAGTTGCCGTCGACCTCGCCCTCGACGAGCGCGGTGTTCGGCAGGTAGGGGTCGTCGAAGTTCACGAAGGTGAGGTCGAGGCCGTTCTCCCGGCCGACCTCGATGATCGCGTCCTGGAAGTCGCTCTGCGCGGTGTCGGCGATCGTCAGCGGGATCAGCTCGTCCTCGCCATCGCCGGCAGCCTCGGGGGTCGCGTTCTGCACCACGATCGGGATGACGATGGCCGCGGCGATCGCCACGACGGCGACGGCTCCGCCGATCAGCCACAGACGCTTGCGCGACTTCTGCTTCGCGAGGTGCGCGTCGATCTCGCTCTGGGTCTGATTCTGCTCTGACATGAGGGGCTCCTGCGAGGTGGGCGGGTCGTCGGGAGTGCGTCCCACGTCGGTGACCGACCGTTCGGGCGGCGGCGCGACAGATGCGGGATGTGTTCCGACGTTAGCCGCGGGGCCACCGGGGGCACGATCCAGGCGGTAACGCGCGGAAACACGAGCGGGGCTCGTCGTGCGGGAAAGGCGAGCGGACGGCGGGTTTAGAGTAGCGCCATGACCTCGCCCGTGCCCGTCCGACGACAGGCGGCGCTCGTCTACAACCCCATCAAGGTCGACGAGAAGAGGCTGCGCGCCGCGGTGCGGGATCTGTCGCGCGAGGCCGGGTGGGAGCATCCGGCCTTCTATCCCACGACGATTCAGGATGCCGGTCAGGCCGCCACCGCGCAGGCTCTCGCACGCGGCGTCGATGTCGTGCTGGTGGCCGGCGGAGACGGCACCGTGCGCGCGGTGTCGGAGGCGATCGCGAACACCGGGGTGCCGCTCGCGATCCTCCCGAGTGGCACCGGCAATCTGCTGGCCCGCAATCTGGGGCTCCCGCTCGGCGACCCGGCGGAGATGATCCGGGCCGCCCTGGGCGACTTCCGATTGCCCATCGACATCGGATGGGCGCGGATCAACCGTGCGAACGGGGAGGTATCGGAGCACGCCTTCGTCGTGCTGGCCGGCATCGGCCTCGACGCCGACATGATCGCGAACACCCGCTCAGACCTGAAGAGGTCGGTGGGGTGGATCGCGTACGTCGACGGGGCCGCCCGCTCGCTTCCGCGCGCCCGCCCCTTCCGCGCGGTCTATCAGATCGACGACGGGCGCCTGCATTCGACGAAGGTGCACAGCATCCTGTTCGCGAACTGCGGCACCCTGCCGGGCGGCATCGCGTTGATTCCGGATGCGTCCATCACCGACGCGACCCTCGACGTCGCGGTCATCCAGCCCACGGGCATGCTCGGCTGGCTCGGAGTCTGGCGGAAGATCTGGTGGGACAACTCGGTCCTGCGGCGCTTCCGCGCCGGTCGCCGCGTGCTGGAACGTCGTGGCCGGGATGCATCGGTGCATTACTTCCGGGGGCTCGCGGCCGAGGTCGCGCCGCCGGGCCCCACCCCGATCGAGCTGGACGGCGACGAGTTCGGCGAGGCCGTGCGGATGACCTGCCGCACCGACCCCGGGGCGCTGCTGCTCGCGCTGCCCGCGGGGCACCCCGTCTCGATGCTCTGAGCGTCAGCGCAGGCGATCAGCCGATCCGGATGGTGCCATCGAGTCCGTCTCCGACGAGCGTCAGGGTGAACGGCCCGTCGTCGTCCACAGCATCCTCCCCGAAGTCGAGGATCGTGCCGCGAGGGCCCATGTCCATGGTGCAGATCTGCTGATCATCGGTGACGAAGGTCGCGGTGCCCGCGTTCCCTGCACCCTCGAGCGACTCGACCACCGGTACGCACGACGACGATCCCCAGGTCAGGAGCACGAGCCCGCCGTCATCGAACCAGGCGGCCGTCGACATCCCGGTCTCGAGCCCGGACTCGCCGGTGGCCGCCGGGTCGCCGTCGATGTCGACGTCGTCGTTCACGTCGCCGTAGGTCACCTGCAGCGTGATGTCGGACTTCGGGTCGACTCCCTCCGGAAGGGCGCCGAGGCTCGCCCGCGGGACGAGATCCTTCGTGCACGCCGCATCGCCGGGAACGTCGACGAGCGTGACGGTGACCGTCTGCCCGTCGGCGGAGACCTGATCGACCTGCGGCACGCACGTCGACGACCCGGACGTGATGACCGCGAACATGCGTCCGTTGTCGAGCAGTACGCCTTCGACGTCGTTGCGGTCGTCGGCGTCCTCGGGCGCGGACGACGGCGCGGCGGAGCTCGTCGGGGTCTCGGCGCCCGGCGTCGTGGTGCAGCCCGCGAGGAGCGCGACCGCGGCGAATGCGGAGAGGACGGCGGCGTAGCGAGTGCGGAGGGCCATGCTCACAGGGTACCCGGCGGGCATGACGGAGTCACCCGGTCGAGCGGCGCAGCGGACGGCTACTGCAGCGCCGAGGTGAGTCGCGCGAGGTTGTCGAGCACCGTGGAGCGCAGGGGTTGCTGCATCCACTCCTCGAGCGTCAGCTCTCGACTGAGGGATCGGTACTGATCCTCCACCTCGCGCATCTCGGAGACGAACTCCTGCCCGCGCACCAGCATCGACACCTCGAGGTTCAGGCCGAACGACCGCATGTCCATGTTGCTCGACCCGATGACCGCGACCTCGTCGTCGATCGTGAGCGTCTTGGTGTGCAGGATGTACGGCTTGCGGTACATCCAGATGCGCACGCCCGCCTTCAGCAGCACCTCGTAGTAGCTGCGCTGGGCGTGGTAGACCATCGCCTGGTCGCCCTCTTCCGAGACGAACAGCTCGACGTGCACGCCACGGTCGACCGCCGCGGTGACCGCCAGCAGCAGCGCCTCGTCGGGGACGAAGTACGGGCTGACGATCATGATCTTGTGCTTCGCCGCGTACAGCAGCCCGAGGAAGAGACGCAGGTTGTTCTCGACCTCGAATCCCGGCCCCGAGGGGACGACCTGGCAGTCCAGATCGCCCGACCCGATGTCGGCGTGCGAGATGTCGATCTCCTCGAGCACCTCATCGGTCTCGCTGTACCAGTCGCTGAGGAAGATGGCGTTCACGCTCAGCACGACCGGACCGTCGATGCGCACCATCAGGTCGACCCAGTGGAGTCCGCGTTTGATGTTCCGTCGCAGGTTGTAGGTCGAGTCGGTGATGTTCTGGGAGCCGAGGAAGGCGATCTTGCCGTCCACGACGAGGAGCTTGCGGTGATTGCGCAGGTCAGGGCGCTGCATCCGCCCCTTCAACGGCTGGACGGGCAGCATCAGGTGCCAGTCGGCGCCCATCGCATTGAGTCTCTTGATGGTCTTCTTGTAGCGGGGCTTGCCGCGGTTGGCCCAGTGGTCGAGCAGCACGCGCACTTCGACACCGCGGGCCGCGACCTCTTCCATCGCGCGGAAGAAGTCGTCCGTGGCCGCATCGGACTGCAGGATGTAGAACTCGACGTGGACGTAGTCCTTCGCCTCGCGGATGGCGGCGGCCATCGCATCCAACGACTCCTGGTAGTCCGAGATCAGGTGCGCGCCGTTGTCGCCGGAGAGCGGCAGCGCACCCAGCCGCTGATTCATCTCGACGATCGGGCCGAACCACCCCGGAGCGTGCGGCCGCAGGGTCCCGAAGTGCAGGTGCTCGCTCGTTTGCGCGATGTACTCGTTGATCTGGTCCTGCTTGCGGCGCCGGGCCCGCGGGAGCCGTGGGTTGCCGATCAGGAGGAAGAGGAAGACGCCGACGAACGGGATGAAGAACACCGCGAGGAGCCAGGCCATCGCGGCGGTGGGTCGGCGGTTGCGCGGGATGACGATGATCGCCGTGGTGCGGATGACCAGGTCGAGGGCCAGCAGGAAGGCGGCGATCCACCATCCCCAGGTCTCCGCCGTCATCGTTGCCCCTCACTTCGGCGGCGTTCGCCGTACGTCGGCGCCGTCGCCCGCGCGTCTGCTACACAGTAGCCGATGGTGCAGACGTCGCTCAGACGCGAGGGGGAAGGCCGCGCGCTGCGCGCTCCTCGGCCTCGATCCGGGCGTGCACCTTCCGCTCGGTGCGGTCGGAGCGGAGGATGCCGCGGAGCACGAAGAAGAACACGACGCTCACGCCGATGGTCGGCAGGATCGACCATGCCGCAGCGAGCCAGAAGTTCTCCATCCCTCCATCGTACGCGAGCCACTCCTCGTACACAGTCGGGGCCTTTCAGCGACTGCCTCCACAGGACGCGGATCCGCCCCACGAGGATGCCCCGATCGATGACACTCCTGGCATGACAACACTGCTTCGTGCTTCCGGCTCCGCCGAATTCCTCCGCATCGTCCCCGCCCTTGCCGGCTTCACCCCACGACAGAGCATCGTGCTGCTGCCGTTCCGCGACTCGCGCACGTATGGCGCGATGCGTCTCGACCTCCCCGGTCCCGACCTCTCCCTGGAGGACTACGCCGATGCCGCGGTCGGTCTGGTCGCGCGGGTCGAGGGAACAGACGCGGTCGCCGTGGTGGTGTACACCGACGAGGCGGCGCACCCGACCCGCGACGGCCTGGTGCTGCCGTTCGCCGTCGAGGTGGACGAGCTGCTGGGATGCGCCGCGGAGGCAGGACTCCGCGTGGTCGACGCTCTCTGCGTCACGCCGGCAGGCTGGTCGAGCTACCTCGATGAGGACCCGGAGATCGGTCCGTCCGACGAGATCGAGCCGCTTCGCGATGCACCGTCCGAGGGTGATGTGTCCGGCGACCAGTCGACCGGATCGGACCTTCCGGAGATCGGCTTCATCGAGAAGGAACGCGTCGGGCAGGCGCTGGTCGATCTCACGCGCCTGCTCGGTCACGATGGTCACGGGAAGCCGAGCGGGCGCGAGAACCCCGCCGCGATCGCCGCCCTCGTCATGCTCGAAGACGTCCCGGCGTTCTTCGAGTCGGTGCTGCGCTCACCCGACGATCTGCCGCCGTTCGCGACCGCCGCACTGCTCTGGTGCCTGAATCGCCCGCTGTTCCGCGATGTGGCCATCGCGCAGTGGGCGACGGACCTGGCCGGAGGCATGCGCACCCTCGAGGCCCAGCTCGCGTTCTCGGCGACGGGCGAGACCGTGCCCGACGACCTCGGAGCCGTGTTCCTCGGGCAGGGTCCCGCTCCCGACACCGATCGCCTTCGGGTCGCCCTGACCGTCGTCCGGGAGGCGGCGGCACGAGCGCCCCGGGAGTTCCGGCCGGCACCGCTCACGGCAGCAGCCTGGCTGTCCTGGGCTCTGGGGCGCTCGACCCACGCGGGGCACTACCTCGAACGGGTGCGAGAGATCGACCCGCAGTATGGACTCGCCGCGCTGCTCGGCACCATGATCGGCGGGGCGATGCTGCCGGAGTGGGCGTTCCGGCGAGGACCGCTCGGATGACGGTCCGGCCGCTCGCCTACTTGACCAGGGGGAAGAGGATGGTCTCTCGGATGCCGAGACCGGTGATCGCCATCAGCAGGCGGTCGATCCCCATGCCCATTCCTCCGGACGGCGGCATGCCGTGCTCGAGAGCGCGCAGGAACTCCTCGTCCACGGGCATGGCCTCCACGTCGCCACGCGCGGCGAGCTTCGCCTGCTCGACGAAGCGCTCGCGCTGGATGACCGGGTCGACGAGCTCGGAGTATCCGGTCGCCAGCTCGAATCCGCGGATGTACAGGTCCCACTTCTCCACGACGCCCGCGATCGAGCGGTGCTCGCGCACCAGCGGCGACGTGTCGACCGGGAAGTCCATCACGAACGTCGGGCGCACGAGGTCGCCCTTCACGAAGTACTCCCACAGCTCCTCGATGAGCTTGCCGTGGGTCGCCTGCGGCGGCAGATCGACGTCGTTCGCCTCGGCGAAAGCGATGAGGTCCTCGACCGGATCCTGCGGCGTGAAGGTGCGACCGGCCGCCGCCGACAACGAGTCGTACATCGAGATGCGGTCCCACTCGCCGCCGAGGTCGTATTCGGTGCCGTCGGCCCACGTCACGGTCGTCGACCCCGCCACGGCGATCGCGGCCTGCTGCACGAGCTCCTGAGTGAGCGCCGCCATCTGGTCGTAGTCGCCGTACGCCTGATAGGCCTCGAGCATCGCGAACTCCGGGCTGTGCGTCGAGTCGGCGCCCTCGTTGCGGAAGTTGCGGTTGATCTCGTACACCCGCTCGATGCCGCCGACGACGGCCCGCTTGAGATAGAGCTCCGGGGCGATGCGGAGGTACAGCTCGGTGTCGAAGGCGTTGGAGTGCGTGACGAACGGACGGGCGGATGCTCCCCCGTGCTGCACCTGCAGCATGGGGGTCTCCACCTCGAGGTAGTCGTGGCCGGTGAACGTCGCACGCAGACTGGCGTTCACGGCGGCGCGCGCCCGCACGGTGGTGCGGGCCTGCTCGCGGACGATCAGGTCGAGATAGCGACTGCGGACGCGTCCTTCTTCGCTGAGCTCGGAGTACGCGTTCGGGAGCGGGAGGATCGCCTTCGACGCGATCTCCCAGCCGTCGGCCATGATCGACAGTTCACCGCGGCGGCTGGAGATGACCTCGCCGTGCACGAACACGTGATCGCCCAGGTCGACGTACTCCTTCCAATCGGCAAGAGACTCGTCGCCCACGTTCGCGAGCGAGATCATCGCCTGGATGCGCGAGCCGTCGCCGGCCTGCAGCGTGGCGAAGCAGAGCTTGCCCGTGTTGCGGCTGAAGACCACTCGGCCCGCGACCCCGACCACGAGGCCGGTCTCGGCTCCCGCCTCGAGCTCACCGTATTCGGCGCGCAGGGCCGGGATCGCGTGCGTGACCGGCACACCGACCGGGAAAGCCCCGCCGGCGGCATCTGCGCGCTTCGCGATCAGCCGCTCGCGCTTCGCGAGACGCACGGCCTTCTGCTCGTGGACGTCCTCTTCGGACGAGGGGTCGGCCGAAGCCGAATCGGGCGCGGCGGACGCGTCAGTCATGTGCGGGCTCCTTGAAGTCCTCACCAGTTTACCGAGCCGGGATGCCGAGACTGCGGCGTCGCCTGGGTAGCCTCGAAGCATGGCCGCCACACGCACTCTCCGCGCGCTCGCAGCACTCGCCCTCGCTCTCGCCGCGGTCGCCACGCCCGGCGTGGCCTCTGCAGCCGTCGCTCCCGGAACCGCCTCCTCCCTGCCGTCGCAGGCAGCCGGGTCGGCGGCGGCCGACGTCGACGATTTCTCGTACGCCTCGTGGGACGCCCGATACGAGGTCGGGCTCGACGCCGAGGGCCGCGCCCGCATGCACGTCACCGAGACCGTCGTCGCCCGCTTCCCCCCATACGACCAGAACCGGGGCATCGTCCGCGGACTGCCGACGTCGTACGAGGGCGCGAGCACCGAGACCCGGGTGCTGTCCGTCACGGACGACTCCGGGGCGGACGTGCCGTTCGAGACCGACGAAGAGGACGGCCTGCTCCTGATCCTCACCGGCGACGACGACTTCGTGCAGGGGCTCACCACCTACGTGATCGAGTACGAGATGCAGGACGTGATCCTGGCGGCGGACGCGTCGAGAGGGTCGCGTGGCGAGCGGGCGGGGACGCCGGCGGTGGACGAGTTCTACTGGGACCTCCTCCCTCTCGACAGCACGCAGGCCATCGAGCGGTTCCGCGCCGACATCGTGTTCGATGCCGCGATGAGCAAGCGCCTCGCGGGATCCGCGAGCTGCTACGCCGGCGTCTCGGGTGCGACCGAGGAGTGCTCGCTCGACGGACCGGCGATCGACGGCGATGTCGCGACGTTCCGTGTCGAATCGGGTGAGCGCGCGGCCGGAGACGGAGTGACGGTGGCGATCGGCTTCGAACCGGGCACCGCGACCCAGCCCTCCGCCCGCACCCCGAACCCGGTGACCGACACCGTCCCTCTGATCGCCGCCATCGGCGCCGGGGCGCTGTCCGTCGGCGCCTGGGCGACGGTGTGGGCCTTCCAGCGCCGCCGCCGCACGGCGACCGGCGTCGTCGTCGCCCAGTTCGACGTGCCCGACTCGATGCCGCCCCTGCTCGCCGCCGCGCTGATCCCCGGCGCGAAGGACATCATCCCCGCTGAGATCGTGCACCTCGCCGTGCGCGGAACGCTGCGCATCGAAGAAGGAGGCTCCCCGGAGCATCCGCGGTTGCGAAGGATCCCCGACTCACGGATCCCCGACCAGCTCGACGTCGAGGCGCTCGACGCGCTGTTCCTCAAGGCGAATGCCGGGGGCGTCGTCGACGTCCCCACGTCCAGCGAGGCGTTCGCGGACCGGATGAACGCGCTGCTCCAGAGCGGCAAGAGCACCGCGGAATCGCGCGGCCTCACCACCGCAGCCCGTAGTCGCGGCGCAGTCATCGTGCAGTGGTGCGCCATCGCACTCGTGCTCCTCGGGCTCGGCGTCTCCCTCGTGGGCGTGATCACCGGACGGCTCTCCGCCATCCCTGCCCTCGTCGCCGTCTCGTTCGGCGTGGTCCTCGTGCTCATCGCGTGCTTCTACTCGTTCTCGAAGCACACCGTGCTCACGACCGAAGGCGCGCGGGAGCTCGAATACCTGAAGGGCGTCGAGGAGTTCATCCGCGTCGCGGAGGCGGACCGGCTCCGCATGCTGCAGTCGTACAGCGGGGCGGAGCGCCGCACGGACGGCGGAGCCGATGTCATTCACGTGTACGAGCGCCTGCTGCCCTACGCGATGCTGTTCGGCATGGAGAAGGAGTGGGGCGACGTGCTCGAGCGCGTCTATTCCGCCGAGCAGCACGGTCCGTCCTGGATCGGTGACCCCTCCTCCCCCTACGTCGGCGTGTACCTGTCCTCGTTCACGGCGTCGTCACACGCGGCAGCGACGTACAGCTCGCCGTCCGCCGGGACGTCGTCGAGCTCGGGGGGCTCGTTCGGCGGAGGCTTCTCCGGCGGCGGGGGCGGCGGCGGATTCTCCGGCGGCCGCTGAGAGGCCCGGCGGCCGCTGGGGCGCGATCGTCCGTCGGAGCCTGCGGCCGTCCGTCAGATCAACGCGGGAGGATCGGATGCTTCGCGCAGCGCGCGTTCGACGGTCGACTGCACGAGCGCCGAGAGATAGCCGCCCGGGTTCTCCACGCCGATCTCGCGCAGCCGCGCGGTCGACTGACCGATGATCGACCGCGAGAACTCGGTGGCGGTGTGGATGGCGTCGGCGTAGGCCGGGCGGTCCTCCTCGGCGATCACGATGGGCTCGCACCCGATCTCCACGGCGAGGGCCTGGGCGATCGGCAGCACCGCCGCCGGCGCCGTCACGGCAGCGAAACCCGCCTGCAGCTGCCGCAGATCGATCGACGTGCCGGTGAAGGTGATCGCGGGATGCACGGCCAGCGGAATGGCTCCGCGCTCGGCGGCGGGGCGCAGCACCTCGATGCCGTGGGACGCGTCCGTGTGCAGCACCAGCTGACCGACCTGCCAGCCGCCGACCTCGGCGATACCCGCGACCAGCGAGGGAAGCTGTTCCGTCGGGACCGCGAGGATGACCAGCTCGGCGCGGCGCACGACCTCGAGGGCGTCGAGGATAGGCACGTCCGGCAGCACCGCGGATGCCCGCTCGTCGTCGGACCCGCTCGTGATCCCGACGACGGCGTGCCCGGCGCCGCCGAGTGCCGCCCCGATGACGGGTCCGACCCGACCGGCGCCGATGATGCCGACGCCGAGACGTCCGTCTCGCACCACGGCGTCAGTCCCCCGTCGTCGCCGGTGGAGCAGGAGGCGCAGGAGGCGGTGCGACCGGCGGAGCAGGAGGCGCGACCGGAGGAGCAGGAGGCGGTGCGACCGGCGGAGCAGGCGGCGCCACCGGCGGTGCAGGAGGCGCCGCAACCGGCGGAGCAGGAGGAGCAGGAGGCGCAGGCGGCGGTGCAACCGGCGGAGCAGGAGGAGCGACCGGAACCGCGGGCTGCCCCGGCGCCGCATATGCCGGAGGCGCGACCGGCGCTCCCTGTGCCTCGGCCGCCGCATGCGCACTCCATCGGTGCGTCGTGTCGCGCGCCGCAGCCTCGGCGGCCGCGCGGCTGACGCCGTCGAGCAGCGCCAGCGCGTCCGCGCGTTCCAGTCCCGAGAGGTAGCCGGTGATGGGGCCGGGTGCGGTGTGCACCTGCGCGCCGGAGACGCGCTGCGACCGGTCGATCGGTCCCTGCGAGAGCGAGACGCCCTGCAGACGGGCGAGCGGGAACACCGCGAGCTTGCGCCAGATGATGCCGCGGCGCAGCAGCAGCCCGAAGTCGGTCACCGCGTAGCCGTGGCGCTTCCACGAGACCGGACGGCGCCACCACGCGCGTCGGGGCATGGTGCGATACGGGTCGCCGTCGATGGGCCCGGTGATCCCGTGATCCCAGAGGAACGGGATGCTGTCCGTGGGCACATCGGGGAGCACGAGCCCGAGGACCCGCTCGACGTCCGCCCGCTTGCCCACCGGGAGCACCACGTTGAACTGCTGCGCACTGCCCGACTGCTGCGCGGCCGCGCTCTTGCCGCTCATCCGGTTGATCTTGATCGTCCACCATCCGAACGGACGCCACAGCAGCGACTGCGAGACCTCGACCGCGAAGATGCGGCCGGGGGGCAGCGTCTCGGTCACGGTCGTCAGCAGGCCGTAGGTGATGCGGACGCCATCCGGTGTCGGGGCGATCGAGTAGCGCAGCGACTTGGAGATCTGCGCCCAGGTGATACCGACGACCGCGATGAGCATCGGGACGCCCATTCCGAGCCCGATGCCCAGCACGATGAAGCCGCCGTCGCTCTCGCCGTCGGCGATCAGTCCGATGATCGTGCTGCCGAGCGCGACCGCGAAGATCACGCCGAAGAACACCAGCCACAGCAGGGCCGAGATCAACTGCGAGCCGATCAGGCGACCGGTGGGGATCTTGACGACGCTCTCGGGCGCGACGTCGGCGAGGTCGACGCCGGAGATCAGGCTGTTGACGCCCTCGTTCACCGACCCGACCAGCTGGGAACGAGCCGACGCGCGGGTACCGTCCGCCGGCGGGTTCGCCGCGCCCTGCGGGTTCAGCGCGGCCTGACGCGCGGCCCTGGCTCCCGATGCGAGACGCAGGATGTCGGACCGCACGGCCTCGGCACGCGTGGTGGCGAGATACTCCAGGTCGACGTTCGCGTCGGTTCCGGCGCCGACCACCTCGAGCTTCGCGAGGCCGATGATCCGGGCCGGGAAGGGACGCGTGAGGTTGACACCCTGCACGCGGTCGAGCGGGGCTCGTCGGTGCGAGCGGAACACGATGCCCTTGCGCACCTCGACGTGGTCGCCCGTGATGCGGAACTGGTGGAATCGCCAGAAGAACCAGAAGATCGCCACCAGCACGATCACGAGGGCCAGCACGCCGAGCAGCACGAGCAGGATCAGGTTGTTCTCGACCACCCAGTCGACGGGGTCGCCGCCGTTGTAGTCGCCGTAGTGCGCCTCTTCGGGCGTGAACAGCGCGACGAACCAGTTGATGACCCGGTCCCGCATGTTCGCGATCACGATACCGGCGATGATGATCAGCGCCAGCCCGCCCTTGAACAGCGGGGTGAGCGGATGCATCCGGTGCCATTCGCCGTCCGCCAGGTTCGACGAGGTATCGCGATCGCGCGTCGCAGCCTTCGGCGCTTCGGGGAACTGCTGCTCGCTCACAGGCCGGTCCGGCGGGTCTCGGCCACTTCGATGAGGGTGTCGCGCAGCGCCTCGGCCGCGCCCTGCGTGAGACCGGGGATCTGGACGCCGGTGGTGGCCGCGGCCGTCACCATCTTCAGCTGGCTGATGCCGAAGGCGCGGTCGAGGGGGCCCTGCGTGATGTCGACGAGCTGCATGCGGCCGTACGGCACCGCGATCATGCGCTGCCACAGGATGCCCTTGCGGAACACGATGTCGTCGGCGCGCAGCATGTAGCCGATGGCCTTCGCCTGACGCGGCAGGATGATGAGCGCGATCACCGTGATGAGGAGGATCACTCCGGCGGGGATCCACACCCAGTCCTGCTCGAGGACGATGTTCAGCACGATGGCCACGGCCGCGACGAAGGCGATGAAGATCACGTTCTGCACGACCTGCGAGACCACATACCGCGGCGAGATCTGATGCCAGGTGCCGTCCAGTTCCAGACGCGCCTCGTTCCGCGCCGTGCGCAGCTGCGTGTAGGTGCCCTGGTCGAGGGCGTCGAGATCAACGCCCTCCGCCGGGTTCAGGGGCGCGGTCTCTGGGTTCTGAGTCATCAGGATCCTTCGGCAGGGTGCAGAACTGTTCGGCGACGAGCGCGGCGATCACGAGGATGATCGCGCTCCCGATCAGGGCCAGCATGGCCACAGTCGACCCTACCTGTGGATCGATGGGCCGCGACAGGAGGAACACCAGCAGGCCGACGCCGAAGCCCGCCATGATCGCTCCGAGCAGACTCGACGACCGGGCCAGCGTCGCCGCCCTGAGTGCACGGAACGGATCGATGCGGATGCCGGAGCGCACGCTGCGGCGCACCGGCCACGAGACGCCGAGCGCCGCGGCGGCGATCAGCAGCAGGAGCACGGGGAGCAGCAGCGACGGCGTGAACGTCGCTCGGCCGGTCACGGTGAGCAGGTGGTCGAGCAGGAATCCGGCACCCGCCGCGAGCAGCGCGAGGACGGCCAGCACACCCGCCGACGTGCGTCTCATCCGTCGCCCCGGGCGCGCAGCCGGGCCGCCAGGTCGGCGACCCTGCCGTGTCCTGGGAGTTCGGCATCCGCGTCGAGGTCGAGCCAGGGCTCGAGCACGAACAGCCGCTCGGAGGCGCGCGGATGCGGCAACTGCAGGTTCGGCTCGTCCGATGTGACGTCGCCGTAGGCGATGAGGTCGAGGTCGAGCGTGCGATCGCCCCAGCGCTCCCGGCGTTCGCGACCGTTCTCGTCTTCGATGGCGTGCAGCATCCCGAGCAGGATCGCGGGCGCGAGTCTCGTGGTCACCAGTGCGACGGCGTTCACGTATGTGGGCGCCTCGGGGTCGGGGCCGTCCACGCGCAGCGCGACGGTGTCGAAGAGACGGGACAGGCGCACATCGCTGACCAGAGGCAGTCGCGCGATCCGCTCGGCGGCGGCCCGGATCGTCGTGTGGCGCTCTCCGAGGTTCGCACCGAGCGCGACGACCGCCCGGGTCTCGGGGCGGCCGGCGCTCCGGTTCCCGTGATCGAGCGGGATGGCGAGATTGCGGCTCATGTGGTGATGTCCTCCAGCCCGACGGGCGACTGCGTGCGATGCACGGTGACGGCCACGTCGGCGAAGGTGAGCGGGATGGGGGCATGCGGCTTGTGCACGGTCACCGTGACGTTCTGCACCCGACGGTCGTCGAGCGCGACCCCGGCGATCCGCTCGGCGAGCGTCTCGATGAGGTTGACCGGCTCACCCGCGACGACGGCCGCCACCTTCTCGGCCAGTTCGCCGTAGTGCACCGTGTCGTTCACCTCGTCGGATGCTGCCGCCTGATCGAGCGACAGTCGCAGGCGGAGATCGATCGAGAACTCCTGCCCCTCCTCCCGCTCCTGCTCGTACACGCCGTGGCGGCCGAACACGGTCAGACCAGTGAGGACGATCTCATCGAGGGAATCCATGCCCCTAGCGTACGGGGGCGGTTCCGGACACGCCCTCAGCCTTCCCACGCGTGGGCGATCGCGAGTGCATCGCGGGTGGATGCGACGTCGTGCACGCGCACCGCCCACACCCCGACCCGTGCGGCGAGCGCGCTCGTGACGGCGGTGGCCAGGTCGCGGCGCTCTTCCGACACCTCAACGTCGCCGGATGCGCCGTGTCGCAGCGTCTCCGCGAGGAACCGCTTGCGCGAGGTGCCGATCAGCACCCGGGGCCCGAGGGCCACGATCTCGTCGAGCCCTCGCAGCACGTCCCAGTTCTGAGCTCCCGCTTTGGCGAAGCCGATGCCCGGGTCGACGATGAGGCGGGAGGGCGCGATTCCGGATGCCGCGGCTTCGCCGATCCGCTCCTGCAGTTCGCCGGCCACCTCCCGGGCCACGCGCCGGTACTCGGCGTTCGCATACATGTCGGCGGAGAAGCCCCGCCAGTGCCCGACCGCGAAGTCGGCTCCGGACTCCGCGACCGCCGCCCGCATCTCGGGGTCGGCGAGGCCGCCCGAGACGTCGTTCACGATCCGGGCGCCCGCGCGTACGGCCGCCACGGCCGTGGCCGCGTTCAGGGTGTCGATGCTCACCGGCACCCCGGCGGCGGCGAGCTGCTCGATGACCGGGATCACCCGCTGCTGCTCGACCTCGGTGTCGACGCGCTCGGCGCCCGGCCTGGTCGACTCTCCGCCGACGTCGAGCACGGTGGCCCCATCGGCGCGCAGCTGCAGACCGCGCGCCACGGCACGATCGACGTCGAGGTAGCGCCCGCCGTCGCTGAACGAATCGGGCGTCACGTTGACGATGCCCCAGATCGCGGTCATGCGGGCAGTCTTCGCTCGAAACCAGGGGTCCCTGAGCTTGTCGAAGGGCCGATCAGCGTGATGAGCTCCGCGCGTGCGGCAGCATCCGTGTACTCGCCCCGTGCGGCGATCGTGAGCGTCGACGCCTCCGGCTGACGACCGCCCCGCATGGTCACGCACCCGTGGCTCGCGTCGAGCACGACGAGCACTCCGCGGGTGTCGAGGTGCTCCGCGATGGTGTCCGCGATCTGTTCGCCGAGCCGCTCCTGCACCTGCGGCCGGGCGGCGAGGATCTCGACGACGCGCACCAGCGCACCCAATCCGACCACCTGCTCCCCCGGCAGGTAGGCGATGTGGGCGTGGCCGGCGAAGGGCAGCAGATGGTGTTCGCACACCGAGCGGAAAACGGATGTCGCGCAGCAGCACGGCCCCGGAGGGCAGGGTGTCCGGCGCCGGACCGCGCGTCACGCTGATCGTGCGCTGCAGCGGCTCCGCAGCATCCGCACCCACCCCGCCGAAGAATTCCGAGTACAGCTCGGCCATCCGGGCGGGGGTCTGCTTCAGTCCGGGCCGGTCAGGGTCTTCGCCGATCGCCTCGAGCAGTTCCCGGGTGAGCCGTTCGACGCGCCGACTGTCGACGGTCACGTCACGCCGTCGCGGGACGAGGGTGGCTCGCCCCTGCCGAACCCTGCTGCGTGCGAGGCGCCGCGGCCGGAGCCTCGACGGATGCCGCGAGCGACACATCCTTCTTCGGCACCTCGATCGGGGGCCGCTCGGAGACCGGGCGGTCTTCGCTCGACAGCCAGAGCGGACGCTCGGGGAGCTTCTTGATCTCGGTGAAGATCTCGGCGATCTGGTTGTGGTCGAGGGTCTCCTCCTCGAGCAGAGCCAGCGCCAGCTTGTCGAGCAGGTCGCGGTTCGCGCTGATCACTTCGTAGGCCTCGTTGTGTGCCTGTTCGATGAGCGCCCGAACCTCCGCATCGACGCGCTCCGCGACGCTCTCCGAGTACTCGCGGCCACGGCCCATGTCACGCGCCACGAAGACGTCGCCGCCCTCGGAGCCGAGCTTGACCGGTCCGACCTTCGTGGTCATGCCGTATTCGATGACCATCTTGCGGGCGATCGAGGTCGCCTTCTCGATGTCGTTCGACGCACCGGTGGTCGGGTCGTGGAAGACGAGCTCCTCCGCGACGCGACCGCCCATGGCGTAGGTCAGCTGGTCCTGCAGCTCGTTGCGGGTCACGGAGTACTTGTCGTCGAGCGGCAGCACCATCGTGTAACCCAGGGCCTTGCCGCGCGGGAGGATGGTGATCTTCGTCACCGGGTCGGTGTAGTTCATCGCCGCCGCCGCGAGCGCGTGTCCGCCCTCGTGGTACGCCGTGATGAGCTTCTCCTTGTCGCGCATCACACGCGTGCGCCGCTGCGGGCCCGCGATCACGCGGTCGATGGCCTCGTCGAGAGCACGGTTGTCGACCAGCTGCGCGTTGGAGCGCGCGGTGAGCAGCGCGGCCTCGTTGAGCACGTTCGCCAGGTCGGCGCCGGTGAATCCCGGGGTCTTGCGGGCGACGACCTCGAGGTCGACGCTCTTCGCGAGGGGCTTACCCTTGCTGTGCACCTCGAGGATCCGCTGGCGGCCCTTGAGGTCGGGCGCATCGACGCCGATCTGTCGATCGAAGCGGCCGGGACGCAGCAGAGCGGGATCGAGGATGTCGGGGCGGTTGGTCGCAGCGATCACGATCACGTTGGCGTTGGGGTCGAAGCCGTCCATCTCGACGAGCATCTGGTTGAGCGTCTGCTCACGCTCGTCGTTGCCGCCACCCATACCGGCGCCGCGATGGCGACCGACGGCGTCGATCTCGTCGATGAAGATGATGGCCGGAGCGTTCTCCTTGGCCTGACCGAAGAGGTCGCGGACACGGGAGGCACCGACGCCGACGAACATCTCGACGAAGTCCGATCCGGAGATGGAGTAGAAGGGAGCGCCGGCCTCTCCGGCGACCGCGCGTGCGAGCAGCGTCTTTCCGGTTCCGGGAGGGCCGTAAAGGAGCACGCCCTTCGGGATGCGGGCGCCGATCGCCTGGAACTTGCCCGGGTCCTGCAGGAACTCCTTGATCTCGTGGAGCTCTTCGATCGCCTCGTCGGCACCGGCGACGTCGGCGAAGGTGACGGTCGGGGTCTCCTTGTTCACCAGCTTCGCCTTGGACTTGCCGAACTGCATGACCTTGCCGCCGCCGCCCTGCATCGACGAAAGAAGCCACCAGAACAGCAGTCCGAGGAGAACGAGCGGCAGCAGCAGCGAGAGGAAGCCGTCGAACCAGGTCGCGCGCGGGACGGCGTCGTTGAAGCCGTCCTTCGGGGCCGACTCGTTGATGGCCGAGACCACCTCGTCGGCGCGGGCGTCGACGTAGTAGAACTGGACGTTCTCCGCACCCTGGAACGGCTTCGACAGTGTCAGGTCGACGCGCTGGTCGCCGTCGGTGTTGACGACCTCGGTGACCGTCTGGCCGGAGAGGAGCTTCAGCCCCTCCTGAGTGGTGATCTGCTTGGGTGCCCCGAGGTTCGAGATCAGGAGGAAGCCTCCGAAGAGCAGCACGCCGATCAGCGCGACGTAGATCAGCGGATTCCGGGTGAGCTTCTTCACATCCATGATCGGATCAGCGTATCGCGCGCGTCCTAGGGGGCCGCTGTGCGTTCACCCACGGCGTAGCCCGTCAGCTGTAGACGTGCGGGGCGAGCACGGCGACGTCGCGAAGGTTGCGATACCGCTCGGCGTAGTCGAGGCCGTACCCGACCACGAAGTCGGTGGGGATGTCGAAGCCGACGTACTTGCAGTCGATGACGACCTTCGCCGCCTCCGGCTTGCGCAGCAGCGCCAGCACCTCGATCGACTCCGCGCCGCGGGAGCCGAAGTTCTCCAGCAGCCAGCTGAGGGTCAGGCCCGAGTCGATGATGTCCTCGACGATCAGGACGTGCTTGCCGTTCAGGTCGGTGTCGAGGTCTTTGCGGATCTGCACGACGCCGCTGGACCGGGTGCTGGCGCCGTAGCTGGAGACGGCCATCCAATCCATCGGGGCGTGGAACGGGAGGGCGCGGGCGAAGTCGGCCATCACCATCACCGCTCCCTTGAGGACGCCGACGAGCACGAGATCCTTGCCCTCGTAGTCGATGGCCACCTGGGCCGCGAGCTCCTCGAGCTTGGCGAGGATCTGCTCCTCGGTCACGAGGATCTGGGCAAGGTCGTCCTGGATTTCCGCGGCGCGCATGGATCGATTTTAGGTGACCGGCCCGAGTGCTCGGGGACGGATCCGAGGATCGGGCGAATATCCCTGCGCCCGCGGCATCCGCACTACTCTGGCGGGGAGACGGGCCCACGCCCACCGACGGAAGGATTCACCATGGCTCTTGACGACATCCTCAAGCAGGTTCCGATCGACGACATCGCCGAGAAGCTCGGAGTCTCCCACGACGAGGCGAAGGCGGCCGTCGAGCAGGGCGGCGCCGTGCTGCTGGGCGGTCTCGCGAAGAATGCGGAGACCGAAGAGGGCTCCGCCGCCATCCAGAAGGCCCTGCGCAAGCACGAAGGATCGCGCGGCCCCTCGAAGGTCGACGATGTCGATCAGGCCGACGGCGACAAGATCGTGACCCACATCCTCGGATCGAACAAGAAGGACGTCACCGAGAAGCTCACCGAGTCCAAGGCGACCGCCGGCATCGACTTCGGCAAGCTCCTCCCGATCCTCGCGCCGATCGTGATGGGTCTCATCGCGAACGCCAGCAAGGGCAAGACCGAGAAGGCGGATGCCGGGGCGCAGGAGTCCGGCGGCGGCATCGGCGACCTCATCGGCGGCATCCTCGGCGGCGGCGGCAGCGGTTCCGGCAGCAGTGCCGGCGGGGGCGGAATCGGCGACGTGATCGGCGGGATCCTGGGCGGCGGCAAGTCCGGTGGTGGCGGGATCGGCGACATTCTGGGCGGCCTCTTCGGAGGCAAGAAGTAGTCAGCGACCGGAAGCGGAGAAGACGATCTGCCCGCCGCGGCGCAGAGCCGAGCAGCCGGGCAGGTCTATCGGCCCCTGACCTGTCCAGTCCGTGACGAGACGGGCGACCTCGACCGTCTGCGTGCGCGTCAGGCTCACGCCGAACTCGCTGTCCACGACGAGACGGATGATCCGGTTGCGCAGGGCTGCGGGATTCGCGGCGAGTGCGGCGACGCTGACCGAGATACCCGCCTCGGCATGCTCGACGATGTCCTCGATCGTCTCGTGGATCATCTCGTCGAACGCCTCTGCGTCTTCCCGCAGCTGCTCGGCGGTGCGGGCGAGCGCCTCCGCGATGCCCGGACCCAGCTCGGCCTCGAGCACCGGGAGCACCCGCTGTCGCACCCGCACCCGGGCGAAGCGCTCGTCGAGGTTATGCGGGTCTTCCCAGGGCGTCAGACCGGATGCCGCGCAGAGCGCCCGCGTCGTCTCCCGCCGCACGCCGAGCAGCGGCCGCAACCAGCGCAGCCCGTCCTCGTCTTCGCGCGATGGCGCCATGCCCTGGAGGCTCGCCGCTCCCGACCCGCGGGCGAGGCCGAGCATCACTGTCTCGGCCTGGTCGTCGAGCGTGTGCCCCAGAAGCACCGCAGACGCACCGATCTCGGCCGCGACTTCCCGCAGCACCCGGTAGCGGGCCTCGCGCGCCGCCGCCTCCGGCCCTCCCTCCCCCTGGACGTCGACACGCACCACGACCGTTTCGACTCCGAGCGCGGCGGCGATGCTCGCCGCACGTGCGGCGACCTCCGCCGAGTCGACCTGGAGACCGTGATCGACGGTGACGGAGGTCGTCCGGACTCCGGCCTTCGACGCCTCGAAGGCCGTCGCGGCGGTGAGGGCGAGCGAGTCGGCGCCCCCGGACAGGGCGACGATCACCGTCGATCCCTCAGGAAGGTCGGCGAGCGCGGTGCGCACGGCGAGGCGGATCTCGGCGATGACGGGAGAGAGCGACGGCACCTGTCCACGGTAGGACACCAGCCGTGTTTCCGCGCGCGTGCGTCGCCCCGAGCACCGCGCGGTCTAGTCTGGCGCCGTGACAGATCGCAGGAGCACGCAGCAGTTCTCGACCGAGAGGTTCAAGGCCTTCGCCGACGCCGTCGTCGCGATCGCGATGACCCTGCTGATCCTCCCGTTGCTGGAGTCGGTGTCGGATGCCGGCACCGAGGGCCTCACCACGGCCGACTTCTTCCACGAGAACAGCGGACAGCTGTTCAGCTTTGGGCTGAGCTTCGTCCTCATCGCGAACTTCTGGATGGAGCATCACCGGCAATACACCGAGGTGACGTCGATCACACCGGCGCTGCTCTGGATCAACATCGCGTGGATGGCGACGATCGTGTGGTTGCCCGTGCCGACCGCGATGCTCGGGCAGATGGACACGGACCCGCTGCAGGAGATCGTGTACATCGGCACCCTGATCCTCACCCAGATCACGACGCTCGCCGCTCGCGTCTACCTGCTTCGGCATCCGGAGATGACCACCGCGACGACCGCTCGAGTCCGGCACGGCGCCGCCGCCGACATCGCCGCGATCATGCTCTTCGCGCTCGCACTCGCGGTCGCCCTGCTGATCGGCGACCAAGGGTATTTCGCACTGTTCCTCCTGGTGCTCACCGGCATCGTCTCCCACCTCATCTATCGGCTCTGGACGCATGGGAAGCCGGGCACGACCGGGGAGACGGCCGCAGACGCGCGCGAGTAGGCTGGTCCGCGGCATCCAACCGTCTTTTCAGAGGAGCACACGCATGGGCGCACACGACGCCGTCATCGAGATTCCGCGCGGCAGCCGCGTGAAGTACGAGGTCGACCACGAGACCGGACGAGTGCATCTCGACCGCGTGCTCTACACGACCTTCGGGTACCCGGCCGACTACGGCTACTTCGACAACACGCTCGGCGAGGACGGCGACCCGCTCGACGTGCTCGTGCTGCTCGACCAGGCCATCTACCCGGGCGTCGTCGTCGAGGTCCGCCCCGTCGCCGTGCTCAAGATGAGCGACGAGGCCGGCGGAGACGACAAGCTCGTCGCCGTGCTGTCGAAGGACCCGCGCTGGGCGCACATCCGGGACATCGGCGACCTGGCCGAGTACACGAAGAAGGAGATCGAGCACTTCTTCGAGCACTACAAGGACCTCGAGCCCAACAAGTGGGTCAAGGTCGACGCCTGGGGCGACGCGGCCGAAGCGCAGCGCATCCTCGACGAGGCGATCGTCCGCGCGGGCGAGCAGGGTCACTGACCCAGGAGCCCGCTCCCGTCACGACGAAGACCCCCGGATCCGCTCAGCGGCCCGGGGGTCTTCTCGTCTCTGTGCGAACGAGCACTCAGACCGAGATGCCCTTGCCCGCCATGAAGTCGATCGGATTCGTGTAGGCGCCGTTGATGTAGACCTCGAAGTGCAGGTGGCAGCCGAAGGACCCGCCGGTGTTCCCCGCGTAGGCGATGACCTGTCCGGCGTTGACCCACTGTCCGCTGCGCACGGCGAATCCACCCTGCTTGATGTGCGCGTAGCCCGTGGCGACGCCGCCGCCGTGCTGGATGCGCACGTAGTTGCCGTAGCCGCCGTTGTAGAACGCGGCATCGACGGTGCCGGAGTGCGCGGCGTAGATCGCCGCACCGCAACCATTGGCCAGGTCGACGCCGTAGTGCCAGCTGGAGGAGCATCCGTTGGAATTGCACTGCTGCGAGCGCGGGCCGTAGCCCGAGCTGCGGTAGCCCCCGTGCGGGCGGACCCAGCCGCCGTTGCCGGGAGTGCCGCCCCCGCCGCTGTTGCCGCCCGCATTCGCGGCGGCTTCCTCGGCGGCCTTGGCGGCGGCCGCCTCGCGGCGCTTGCGGCGCTCGGTTGCCCCCTTCTGGTACTCCGCGACTGTCTTGGAGGTGGTGTCCTTGAGCGCGGCGAGCTGCGCCTGCATCGTCTCGAGATTCTCGGACTGCTCGTCGAGCGCCGCCTGCGCCGCATCCGCCGCCTGCTGCGCCGCGACCATCTTCTGCTCGGCGATCTGCTGCAGACGATCGCGCTCGTCGCGCGCAACGACGGCCTGGTCGCTGAGCGACTGGGCGGAGTTGCGGGCGGCGACGGCGTCGTCGTAGACCGACTGGTTGTATTCGAGGAGCTTGTCCATCGTGCCGAGACGCGCGAGCAGCTCGTCGGCGTTGTCGGCGGAGCCCGCGAAGAACAGCTCGAGCGACGTGTCATCGCCACCGTTGCGGTAGAGCTGTGCAGCGACCTGTCCGGCCTTGCGCGCTGACTCGTCGGCGACGGCCGCCTGAGCGTCGGCCTGCTGCTGCAGGGTCTCGGCCTCCGCGATCGCGGCGAAGTAGTTCTGCTGGGCTTCGAAGAATTCGTCGGATGCCACCTTGGCGGCGGCCTGCGTGTCGGCGACCTTCTGCGTGAGGGACTGGATCAGCCCCTCGATGCGGCTGACTTCTGCGGCCTTCGCCGCCTGGTTCTTCTTCGCGGCCACCACGTCGTCCCAGTCGGGGTACGAGGCGGCATACGCGGCGGAGACGCCGGACGTGATGCCGAAGGCACTGAGCGAGACCACGCTGAGCACACCGAGTCCGAGGGCCCCGCGGCGGCTGATCCCCTTCTTCGCCAAAGCGCGACTCTCCGTCGCGCTGGGCGCGCAGCCACATTCTGCGGATGCTGCCTCAGCAGCATCCAGCGTGATCCTGTCGTTCACTCGGCCCCTTCCGCCGGTTTCACACATGTCACACTAACAACAACATTCACACCAGCAACAGAGTGAGTATGCGGATGCCGTGGCACGCCTGACGTGTCCATCGTCCCCCCGATCGACGCTTCGAGTGGGCTGCCGCGCCCTCGATTCGCGATTTGCCTGAAACATCCCTTATGCTTGAGCGTCGGCAAGGAAGTCCCCCGGGACTGACTCGGCCCCATCGTTTAGCGGCCTAGGACGCCGCCCTTTCACGGCGGTAGCACGGGTTCGAATCCCGTTGGGGTCACTCCATCCGATACAATTGAAAACAAGTATGGCCCTGTAGCGCAGTTGGTTAGCGTGCCGCCCTGTCACGGCGGAGGTCGCGGGTTCAAGTCCCGTCAGGGTCGCTCCATGCGATGAGCTCTTTCTTCGGAGGGAGCTCTTCGTCTAGGACGCGACAGGTTCGCCGGTCGCGCGGCTCTGTAGCTCAGTTGGTAGAGCGCACGACTGAAAATCGTGAGGTCACGGGATCGACGCCCGTCGGAGCCACTGCCGCTTCTCTAGGCTTCTACTGGGGAAGCGGCTTTTTCGTTAACAGCCCCGATTTGCCGAGTGTATCCGAGGGTGTCCCCCATCCTCCCAAACGGCAACTCACGACTCACGCAGCAGTACGCCGGCCACGTTCTCGAGCCCGCATCTCTCCCCGTTCCCTCACCATGCGCGCGGTCACAGGGTCTGCAGCGATCCCTTCCGCAGATTCGGCGGCTCGTAGGAGTAGCACGGTGTATCGGATGTCTGTGATGCCGAGTGTGTGGCGGATGAGTTCGCGTTTGGTGGGACTGTTGCCGGGGTGTCGTCGTTCGAAGGCGAGGATGGTGGTGTATGTCATGCGTTCATGTTCCTCGGGGGTTCGGACATTACAGCGGCGGTGTTAGGTTGCGGTTGCCCGGAAGTGTTGCGGTTGTCGAGACGGAAGCGTAAACTGTTGCTATGAGCGATACAAATGAGACCCATATGGTATGTCGTTTCTGCGGAAGTCGAGAACGAGATCATCCTGGTGGGGCGTACTGCCCCAGTTGGCCGCAGGGCAAAAAGGATGCGAACCTCACTGGCCCGAGCGTGAACAGCTCCGGACAGCACGCGCGTGGAATCGACACGGTAGATACTTGCCCCGTTTGCTCCACTGGGGGGCGCTGATGTTGCAGCCAGGAGAAGTGCAGGCCGCACTGGATCGCATGGAGATCGGAGAGGCATCGTCGGAGGTTTTGGGGATGATCGTTTTGGGCGCAACTGCCTTCGCCGCACTAGTGCCCGAGTACGTCTTCAAATCCCCGATTGCAGCGGTTGTCTTCGCCACACAGAACGAAATGGCGGCGGAAACGATGCAAGCCGGACGACCGAGTGAGCGGATGCTTCTACGTCTCGCCCCGCCACTTCCGGCATGGCCCGCGGTCGAGCAGAATGATACCGAGTCATGACCGCTACACTTCAACGCGTGTCACCGAACCCGAAACGTGTCCTGAGTCCTGCCGACGAGACCAACATCCGTGAAGCTCTCACCCGTCGTGATGATGCGGTTGAGGGTGTGCGTCGTGCCGTGTTGGATGCTGTGTCGCATGGTGCATCGGTTCGTGTCCTGGCTGAGTTCACGGGCATGTCGACGAACACGATCAGCCGCTGGAAAGCCGACGCAAGGGAGACGGTTTCTGATGAATGACATTCCCGATTTCGTGCTCGACCACGGCGACAGAATGTTTCAGGACCTCATGCGGCGGATGAAGCCCGAGGTGTCCGTGACGCTCGACCCATTCGTGATTCAACCGATCCGGATCAATGCCCGAGTGCGGCCTGAGCATGTGTGACCACTCGCAAGATGAGGGTGGCAGAGAAGCCGCGATGGTTGTCATCAACCCCGGAACGTCAGAACGGAATCACCGTGACGGTATCTGGTGCGACCCTTGCCTCGAGCCCCTGATCCGTGCGCTCAACACGGCAGGCGTGGCGACGGTAGCTTCCTGCTGCGGTCACGGCACCGCCCCGACGTGGGTGTCGCTCAAGGACGGCCGCGACCTCGTTGTGTTCCCCGATCACCCCACCACCGTACGGACCCTGAACCCGCATGCCGACCTGACGGATATCTCATGACCATCCCTTAGCGTCGTCCGTTGGGTGGTCCGTCGTGTACGTCTTGGTCGTGTTTCATGTTCGCGGCGTACAGCCTGACGCATGCATGTTCGAGTGTGTTCGACCAGCCGATGACGTCGCCGCGAAACGTGACCTTGTAGCGGACGACACCAGCACTGGGGAGTCGGCGGATCTCGATACGGCCGAACGGGTCCACCTCATGCCGCGCCGTCATCAACCACACACCCGGAGAAGGCTCGGTCGTCAGGAAAATCGGGTGGAAGGTGGTCACCGGTCAATGATGCGGGCAACGTCCGACAACGACAAGAAACCCCCGCCCGACCGGTGAAGGTCGAACGGGGGTCTATGATGTCGAACATGTTGAAGATCCGGCGTCGGCTTCGTGCGTTCTTCGCCATGCCGAACCCGCGCACGTCAACCGTTTGCGGTACGTGCGGGCGGGATCTCGAAGGTCTGATCGTGTTCAAGAGCCACACGGCCCCCGGACGTTACTGCTCCGAGTCCTGCGCGGAAGACGCTGAGTCCTCCTGGGCTTGGTGATCAGCCGCCGAGCTCCACGACCTCGAAGCGCGCAACCCACCGGATGGTTGTCGCCGCCGCACCCGTGAGCAGCAGCACGACCGAGTTCGTGGACGCGGATGCGCTGCACGCCCAGCCCGACGCCCCGGCATCCGCCGCGATGAGCGTCGCCGCCGGGAACGAACTTCCCACCGCAACGGCCGCCGCCGAAGCAATGCGCTTCGCTGCTCCCTTGAGTTCCCAGGTAGCGCTGTTTCCCGTGGCGGTGTCGCGCGCGGTCACCATCACTCGGTACTGCACGGTCTGCGCCGGGTTGAGCAGGTAGCCGGGCATCGATCCGACCGTGGCGCTGGTCGTCGTCGCACGCTGGACGATGTCGCTGATCTGCGCATCGCCGGCGACCGCAAACGCACCGTTCGCGACGGCCTGCTGACCCGCGATACGCGCGATGGCCTGCAACCCTCGGGCGGTCGCGTAAGCCGCGGTCGCGTGCGAAAGAACACCCTCCGACACGGCACCATCGGCGGTCGCTGTCCCGTTGTTACCCGATGCCCGCGAGTAGTTCCCGGATGCAGTCATCAGGTTGCCGGTCGCGAGCGACTTGACGCCGGAAGCCGTCACCTTGTTGCCGATTGCGGCGCCGTCCGCCGCACTCGCCTCCACCCCAATCGCTAGGCCGCCAATACCAGTGACCGTGTTGAAGTTTCCGAACGCGGTGCCCGCGCTGCCCGTAACCGTGGTATTGCTCCCGCCGACAGTGCAGTTGCCACCGCCGGGCACGTTGATCGTGTTGAGGTACCCGCCGACGATGACGCAATAGTCGCCGTCGAGGATGCTGTTGGTGTACCCGCCTCCGATGACCGAGAAGTCTCCCACGACGATTTTGTGTACGGCGCCGCCGAGGATCGCGTTGTGAGTCGCGTTGAACGCGATGTACGAGTGGTCGGCGAGAATCACGCCCTTGAGACCCGCAATCACGTTGTCGTACCCCACGCAGAAGCTGTGGTTAGCGCGCTTGTTCACGTCCGCTTCAAGAAGATCAGCCGGTGTTCGCGGGGACGTTGCTGAGCCCCGTGTTCACATTCGCGATGACGCCCTTGCCGATGACATTCTCGCGCCCAGGTGTGCCGTCGCCCCCGATGATGGAACCTAAGACGTCAGGAGCAATGACATTGTCGGGGTGACCTGCCTTAAAGTTCCAACCCGACCCCACCTGCGTGATTGTTACTTCCGAGCTGGGCACGTAAGCGTCGGCAAGGATAGCGCCGATCGTCGTTCCGCTGTCGCTCATGTCAGTGCCGAGCGCCTGGATGACGGGCTCGGGAAGCCGGTAGTCGCTATCATTCACTGCAACAAGACGATCAACCATTGCGTCTCCCGCCTTTCGTTTTGTTGTGCCTCATCGGTCGGTGAGTTTGGCGATCTCTGCGGGAACAGTCACGCGGCTGACCGGTTTGGCGCCGTCGCTGTTGCCGTAGAACTTGGTGTCGAGGGCTTGCAGTGCCGCGATCGAGTAGTCACGACGTACCGGCGTCCCGAGCTGCACGGATGCCGTGGACCCGGAAGCGCGCACAGGAAGCACGTTCCCTGCAATCCGCGACACCATCGTGCGTGCGTCCGTCTTGCCCTGGTCGTCGTAGATCATCATGCGAGCGAACATCACGGCGTCACTGCTGCTCGTGTTGTTCACCCATTCGTTGTCCCGGCTGAAGTAGTCGAGCCCGCGTGCGATCCACGGCTGGCGGGAATCCGTCGCGCTCGTCTTGCCGGCCCGGTCGTCCTGCTCTTCCATGAACACGACTTGCGCGGCACCCTGGAAGCTGTTGCCCCAGAAGCGGATGTTGCGTGAACCCTTGTTGTAGAACGCGAACTTGGTGTCACCGTTGATCTTGACGTTCGCGACAACACACCAGCCGCACAGTTCGATGTGTACGCCGTACTGGGTTTTGCCGATGATGTCGATGTTCGTGATTGCCGCGTCAACACAGGACTGGTCGAGCCAGATGGCGACCGAGTTGCGGGGGTTCTCGATGATGAGTCGGTTCGCAACCAGACCCGTCGACACGGTGTCTTTCCATGCGGCCATCTCGCTGTTGTCGAACGCCGCACCAGACTTGTTCGCGTTGCGGATGATGCTCGACTCGGCGGTGAACTTGTCCGTCCAGTCCGTCGAGAGGATCTGCTTGGCGTTGCTGCCATCGAGCGTGCTAAAACGTACGGTTGCGCCAGTGAGCCGACGCGTCCGGTTGCCGAACGCACGCACCCCGAACGACGTCGAGTTCGTGATGTGCATGTTCTCGAGCAGCAGACCGGACGCTGACGACCCATCACCCGGATCGTCAGCCAGGATCAGAGTCCCGTAGTTGCCACCCCAGTTGCCGGTGAACCCATCCAACTGGAACCCGCGCATGACTACGCCCGGTGCTTTCACGATCATGAAACCCTTGACAGAACCATCAGCCGGGATGACCTTGACAGCCTCGCCGGGATAGTTCTGCAGGATGAACGCACCCTTGCCCTTGGTGAACGAGTCACCGAAACCGGGCACCTTGTATGTGCCGGCGCGCATCGAGATCGTGTCACCGGGCTTGTGGTTGTTGAGCGCAGTCGCCAGTTCGGTCGAGTTCTTCACGATGACGGACTGTGCACCGAGCGGGTAGGCGGCAGAACCGAGCGGGAGTGCACCGATCTGTGCGGGGATGACTACAGGCGGCGTCTCGAGCTCGGCGATGCGTGCCTTGAGAAACCGCACCTGTTCGTTGAGACCCGCAATCTCGGCAGTCTGGGCGTCACGTTCGGTACGGGCGACGTCCAGCGCACCATCCGCCACCAGCAGCAGCTCACGGAGGCGCTCAAGTTCGGTGTCGTAGACGGCCTCGAAAGCAGCCCTCGCGTCATCATGCACAGACATGCGTACTCCTTGGGTCAGTCAAGGTCGGGCGTGACGGTCAGCGTTGAGTACCCGCTATTGGGAAACGTGATGACGTCGGCGCCCTTGGTCACTTCGAGCTCGACGCTGTAGGTGCCCTTTTCGAGCGTGCCGGTGAGCTTGTGTGCCACGACACCCTCGACGGCATCCGTGATCGTGGAGGGCAGGACGATGGCCGTGTCGCTGTTGCGGGGCTTGGCGACCAGTCGCACGGTTGCCCCGGTGAGATCCAGGTTCGCTTTCCACTGGATCGAGTGAGTGTCCCCGCTTTTGACGATCATGCGTCCTCCAACGTGTGCGTGATGATGACCGGTGCGAGGGTGTGAGCGCTCGTCACGTCAGTGAGTGATGCAGACCAGTCGCCCGTCAGTGTCCGTGTCTTCGGAACAGGTGGCCCCGGGACGTACGTGCCGACAGTGAACTCGGCCGCGCTTCCCGATACGGCAGCGACAGTGCCCGCGACTGGGAACGAGACCGAGAAGGTGGAGGCAGCGGCACTCTGAACCTGGACGATCCCGGAGATGACGCGCCCGACCGTCATGGATGCACTCGACGTGGAGAGCACGCCGACAGTCCCACCGAATTCGATCGGCGCCGTCGTGACAGTGAATGCAGCAGTCGCGGTCGAGGTGACGTCCGTGCTGCCCGAGATCCGCATCGTGGCAGTCATGGAACCGGCCGCAACAGACGCGGCCTGCGCGGCACCGGAGATGGCCCACTGCCCTGTCACCGCCGCCGATGTGCCCGACGTCGCTGATACTGAACCAGAGAACGCCTGGACGACACTCAGTGACCCGGATGCTGCAGACGTTGCAGGCGTGAGCCCCGAGATGGGGAGGCGCACCGAGAACGCCGCCGAGGTCACCGACGCCGCGACCGTAGTTCCCGAGATTTCCTGGGATACAGATGCCGGATCGACCGCGATCAGAACCGCGTACCCGTTCGTCGCGTGCGTGTTCTGGAACGTGACCGTCGTCGCGCCCACCGCACCGGCAGTCGGCATGTCCTTGTATCCGATGAACAACGACTCGGCAGACGTGCCGTTCGCGAACGTGTGCGAGATTTTCGTGAAGCCGTTGTTGACAGTCGCCTCAACGGTTTCGTTCGCTGTCGTGCGTTCCGTGGCAATGATGAACACGCGCGCGCCGGCGACCGTCGTAGTGATCGACGGCGCGGTGGTTCCGAACGTTGCACCAGATGCCGCGCGGGTGCCATCCGCGCCAACAATCAGAGACGCCGGATTCACGCCAGCGATCGATAACACCAGGTGCGAAGTCTCCACAGACTGGTTCGGCGCATACGTCCACGTCGTGTCACCAGACTGACGAGTACGCGTGAAAAGTGACGTTTTCAGCGTGCCCGTCAGCACGCCCGTCTTCTGCACCGACCAACCAGCCGGAGTTGTGATCGTGGTTGCCGACGAGTCTTGAAACCCGACCGGCAACACCATCAGATCACCGACAGCGGCAGAAGCGTTCGGTGTGACAGTGCGGTTGCCTGTTCCCGACTGGAAAACCGATGTGCCGGTCAGATGGGTGATCGGCATCGCGACCCCTTACAGTCAGTCGAGCGTGATCGAAACGGCCCCAACAGCAGCCGTGAGAGTGTCGCCCACAGCAACCGTCTTGGATGCCGCGAGGGCGGTCCAGTCGGTGCGCTGAGTACCCGCCGTAGAGGCCGAGTAAATCGCGAAGTGGGAGATCGTCGCCGCACCCGTAGCTGCAGCAGACGTCAGCACATTCGCGTTCGCCTTCACGCTCGGAGTAGCAGCAGTAGCCGCAGCCCAACCAGTCGCACCGATCGCCGTACGTGCAATCGCTGACGACTCAGTCGTACCGTTCGCTGAGTACGCCACATAGTCGCCGCCACCAGTCACGGGAAAGCGTGCATCGAGAGTGGCTACCTGCTCAGCCTGAGTGAACCCAGCCACGTCACGCCCCCTTGTTGACGCGGGCCGCAGCGAACTGGATGCTCGCCTCACGCTCAGAATCGGTCAGCGGCTCAAGCCGTGCGAGAACCTCGTCCTTCGACGGGGCGTTGTACTCGGGCGTCTTTGCCAGTCCGAGCAGCCAACCGAACTTCGGCGACACGTACTTCTCGAAAAGGCGCACCACGAGGTAGTAGACCCCCTGGAAAGCGGCGGTCACGGCGACAATCAGCGCGGGCTCAAATCCTGCGTCGAGCTCGATGCCAGCGGTAACGAAACCGCCAATTACTGCACCGACCACGATCGGGACGAACGTTCGGACGAGAGAGTCAAACAGGGTCTTCATGATGCTTCTCCTTGGGTATCTTCTGGATCGGTAGCCGCCTGCGTCGCGGCCAGGTGGATGATGCCGAGCTTCGTCATGATCGGCATGGGCAGTTCGGGCATCACGCCCGCGCGGCCATGGATGTTCCACAACCACAACTGCGTCTCGCGAGACCGAACAGCGTCATTCATCTCATGCGACTCGAGGGACACGGCTGCCAGGCGGGTTTCCATCTCGGTCAGGCGGCGCTGAAAGTCCGCAACCGCAGCCGACACCTGACGGTCGACCACATCGTCGACATACTTCTGAAACGCGGCCTGACCCTTGAGGAAGGCATCCTCAGCGGACGCCTCAACCTCAACCTCTTTGATCTGCTTGTCGACCTTCTTGCCCCGGAAGAGGAAGTACGAACCAACGAGAGTCCCAATGGACGCGCACACGGCTACGAGAATCGGGCTCCAATCCATCAGATGTCGCCTTCCGTCATCCTCGCGTCCAACCGATCCGAACGTTCACGGTTCAGCCCGTCGAGGACTCTGGTAGCACGTTCTCTTCCGAGGCGTGCAAGGTTCCACATTGGTAGCGCGAGGAGGCCGGTGAGACCAGCAGCAACGAACCCTCGGCCGGCGTCACCCTGCACGTAAGCGATCCACACGGCGCCGGCATACCCACCGAGAACGAACACCATCGCCAGCTTGCCTACCGCCTCGAGATACCAGAGACGCGGGATTGCCAGGCCGACGAATGCCACCAGTCCCGCCATGAACAGCGTCCATGATGCGATGGCAGTGATCGTCGGGTCATATACGAGCGCAAACGACGGCATGCCATTGAGGATGCCGTTGAAGCCCATCAGCACAACGAGCCCATCGAACAGGGGCAGGACGATGCGCTTCATCTCCCGAGACGTAGAACCTTCAGTCGCGGGGATCGCGTCCTCAGCCCAGATCGTCGATCTCCACAACCAGCGCATCAGCCGTGGATCTGCTTCTGCTGCTCGAGCCACGAGTCGTTGAGCGCCTTCGCCTCGTCGATCGTGGCCTGGAACTCTGCCTTCGACTTGCAGTTCACGGCCTTGCCGTAGATGCGTGCCCACCGGTTCGCGGTCGCCTGCGAACGCGAGGAGCGGACGCCACCGGGTACCGTGGCACCAATCAGCGCCCAACCCTTCTCGCCACCAGCGGCGAAGTAGATGATCACTGCCTTGTCCATGTCCAACTCCTTGAGGATTGTCAGCGAGATCGCCGGGGTAGTGTTGCCGCCAGCGGGCTTGCCGTAGTTCGTATCGCGGTCGCGGATGTACTCGAAGTGGTGACGCTCGTTGGGCACGTAAAGCCGATTCCGAATGAAGCCGTTCTCGGCGAGGATCTCGACGATGCGGGCGTGCACCCAGTCGTCGGAATCGAGCGCCGTACCCTTCGTGTGAAACGCGAGCGGATCATCCGGGTGCAGCGCCTTCGAATGCCCGGGGTAGAGCAACGGGTTGTAACCAGAGTTCACATACCGGACCCACGCGTTGTACATCCCGAGCTGCGTGAAGCGCGATCGGTAGGTGGAGTTCGCGTCGATGTCGCGGCCGAACTCCGCACGAACCTGCGCCTCAGCGCGTCGGAACGCTGCTGCGCCCTCGGGTGTGAACTGCACTCCGGGTCGGATCGTTTCGATCACCAGACCGCCCATGATCAAGCAACCTCGTAGATGCCGAAGATGTACATACGCCCCGGAGCCCACGCACCCCCAGTCGGGTACGTCGGTGACAGGTTCGTCCCGGACACGCCAATCTGTACCGGCAACTGCCCAGTCGGAACGGTCGGGATGTTGACAGTGAAAGATGCAGCGCCAGTCAGTCGAGGCTGAACGGGGTACGACGCAAGCCCCTGCAAATGGAACAATCCGTGCCCGATATGGCGCAGCTTCGACATGTCAGCAGGAGGCACCGGAAGAGATATCTGAATCGGGCCTCCGAGCGCACCAGTCTCGGGGGCGAAGTCAAGCTCATAGATGAACTCCACAAGCTGCCCGCGCTGCTGATACTTGGCGTTCACCGCGCCACCATTGACATACAGGTTTGTGTACGTCGGAGACCACGACTTCCACCCCGACGAAACCACCTTCCACCCGGTCCCGTTGTGCCGGTACTCGGTGTCCGTGTCTGCCGCGTACCCGAGCAACCCTGCCCGCTTGTACGGGTATGCGTCGAGGGCAGCAAAGTTGTCCCGGATGATGCGGTTACCCACATCGTTCGCCTGCTCCGAGATGATCGTCGGATCAACACCGATGTCTGGTGCTCCCGCGTCGGAGAAGATGTACGCGCCCGTCAACGGATCGCGGTCGTCGTAAGTCATGTGAACCCCTTAGAAACACGAAACGCCCACCCGTAAGTGAGCGCATGAACAGAGAGTGAGAGTCAGCGAGTGCCGCCGATGCGGAGTGCACCGGAGAGCGAATCTTCGTCGACCCCGCGCCAGATGTTGTAACCGCCGTCCGCGACCGCGACGCCACGCCCGCCAGCCACGACATACGTACCGAACGACACGGGAAGAACCTGCCAACCAGACCTACGACCCTGCGGCAGATCAGTCTTTGACGTGATCGTCGGTGCGCCGCCAGGTATGGACGCGTGTGGATGAATTCCGACAGATGCCACACCGACCTGTTGCACCAATGGCAAGTAGATCTCGATCTTCGTGACAGTCCCGACGCCCACAGCATCCTTCACGCGGTTGCCGTACACCCAGATGCCATCATTGCTCGCCGACGCCCACGGACGCTTACCCCACCAGCCAGAACCAGCCTGATAGCGTCCGCTGTCAGACGCGCGAACAGTCACTGAGAACGGCTTCGACCCGCCACCCGACTCATCTGGTGGAGTGGGCGTCTCCGTGCCCGTCACCTTCCCCTGAATGACGCCAGTAGCCCAGTTGATCTCCACCGCGTCACCAACAGTCGGTGTGTACCCGGCCCGGTAGAACAGCATGTACTCCACGCCATCCACGGTCACCGAAGCTTTCGGCGCGCCCGTCCCAGACATTGTGCCCAGCGGGTTCAACGGGGTGACGGGTCCAGTAACAGCCGGCGAACCGTTCACCCAGTCCACGCGGACAGCCATACCCACCACGGGCGGGTAGAACCCAATGCACGGGACCGTCACAGTCGACAGGCCCATGTTCACGACAGCGAAACGGCCATCCATGCGGACGAACACAGCCGTCCCCGTGTTCACGGACCCCTTCTCGGCAAGCTTCCGCGCGACCGTCTTGGCGTTACTCACGTCAAGCTCCGGGCAACACGCAGCGTCACACTCATGAGTGGCGAGTTAGACAACGAGATCTTCCGCACTTGCCCTACCAGTGGACGCTTCCAGTCAGAGAGCTGGGCAACATCACCGATCTCAAGAAGCGGGTTCACGTGACACTGAATCTGCACGTCATACTGCTGTGACCCGACCGACTGATCCAAGATTGACTGAACGCCAGAGTTCGCCTGAGCCTGCGTCTTCACCAGATCTGACGACCAGTACCGCGTGTTCACCCCATACGGGCCATCAACACTCAACGGACCAGTATTGACCCGCGCCACTGCGAAGATCGGCTTGCCCTTCGCGTCCTCGAAGGTGCCAACCACCTCGTTGTACACGGTGTCCGTGTCGATCTCATCTGCGACGTCGATGACCGTACCCTCAGCGCCCAGACGCAACGTCGCAACAGGTGCACCGATCACATCCGGGATAATCTCCCACGCGCCCCGACTGTTCACAACAGCCGACCCACCCAGAACGCGACCGAGCTCGAGAACCGCATCCAAGCGTCCGCCCTGTTTCGCTTCCCACACCTTCAAGGCTGGAACCAGGGCATCCGCAACAGTCTCCTCAACAGCCATCCCCGTCAGGCGGCGAAGCTCACCAAATGCAGACACACCCGCCCTGGACTGCTCCGGAGACTGAAACCCCCACCGCTCAACATCCGCCTCAAGCGAATCGAACTTCACGCCCACCCGAGACGCAGAAACCATCTCGCGGCCGTCGTAGGTCACAACCGAATCCGAGGCGAACGGAACCGAGCCCACACGGAACGTGCCCAACGAAACAGACTCCATGAAACCGCCAGCGCGGATCGTCATCACCGGTTCCACGCGCGCACGGAACGGCGACAGCACACCCACCGTACCCACGGGGACAAGCGACGAACCGTCGACAGACGAGTGAACGATCGTCCCGGAACCCTGTGTGCAAATGCCGCGCTCAAGGTCAGCATCCAACTGCCAAGACTCGAACCGGACATCCTCAAGTACCCGATCGGAACCGTTGAAGACGTTCACTGACAGCTCACGCTCAAACGAACCAGACAGGACATCCACAAGCTCATCGCTATGCTGCCTCATGGTGCTCCTATCCCGCAGTACCCGCGAGGTCATAGCGACGATTCACATCAAGCCGCAGGAGGTTGTCTGCGTTCAACGCGGCACGAGTGGCGTAGAACGCATTCAGATCGGCCCGCGTCAACAGCGGTACGAACAGGCCAGGGATCGGCGGATCAACCTCGTCGCCGCTCAGACTGTGCGCAAGTTCCGAACCACCCCAACGGTGATCCATGTCCATCTCTGTAACACTCAGCGCCGACAAGAACAAAGGCTGCGGAAGACGCAAACGCCCATCGTTCGACCCAAGCCGGATGCACACAATAGGTGGCATGCCGTTGTCGCCCATCATCGCCTGCACCTTGTCGGCGTCCTCATCGGTGGACGTACGGACAACCATGTCAAGACCGGTCACCCCATACCGCGGCTCCGACAGCACCACGCCCACACGTCGGCCAAGCGGACGAGAAACCACACCAGGCGTCGGACGGGTAACACTCCACCCGCGATCTTCACCAAAGAAGACCTTCACGCCGCCCGAAGGGTTCAAGGGGTTGTGCATCCACGTGTCCGCACAAATCAGGGTCGTCGTCGCAGATTCCGTGAACCCCAACGACTCCCCCGCCGCATCGAACAACTCGGCCCGATATGTCACAGGGATGTTGAAGGGGATCTCGAAATCGATGCGAGTGAACGCGCCGGCAGTCGGCGCACGCACGGCACCGCGCATCAGAAACTCACGGCCACCCGCAAGCCGGTAGACCGTGATCCAGGCAGCCTCCGGGATCAGGTCATCAACGAACACCTCAACAAACGGGGCTGCGGTGACATCCGTGAGCAACGTAATCGCCATCAGGCAGCCTCCGCGTTATATGGGGTGATCGTGATGTACCCGATCGCATAAGCCACCGCATCGAACTCATACAAGCCCGGTTCCGAGAGTTCGAGATCCTGCTTGTCGTACAACTGGTCAGCAACACGGATCGCATCACGACCCGGCGAGAACAAGTCCCTGTAGAACCGGTCCTGACGGAAGCTTCCGAAAGCCATGAGAACCTCCCGTCAGGACCGCACGCCGCCACGAGACCATGCGTTAGCCGCATCATCGTGAGCGACAATCTGTTCCTGCACGATCGCGCGCACGGGATTGCCGTCGACCATCAACGTGAACGCTGCACCCGCAAGCGAGACGCTCACCGGTTCGGTGGGGCCAGATGAACCCGCGCCCGAGAACATCCCGAGCTCCTGCCCCGTCCGCACCCACACAGCCTCAGACCGTGTACGACGCGCCGGGTCCATCGAGATATACGCCTCGTCATACTCCTCAGCGAACTTGTGAATCCCACCCTTCGCATACGGGTATATCCCCGGCTCGAAACCACCAGAAGCAAACGTCTTCACGCCGTTCTGGTACAGCCCACCATCCGCGTTCAGATACTTGGCGAAGGCATCATTCATCGCCTGCGTCTTCGGGTTGAGCCACACGTTCACCGTTCGGTTGCCGTTACGGTTCACGAAGTTGTCAATCTCCCGCTGAGCCGCAGCCGTCTGAGCGATCACCTTGATGTCCTTCTCAGACGGAATCGCATAGATCTTGTCTGCCAACGCAACAGCCTGCGCGCGTGTAGCACCCATCGCGATCGCCGAATTGATCAGCGCATCACGACCCTCACGCATGCGCGTGATATACCCCTCAGTCGAACCATCGAGTTCCAGTTGAGCGGCAGCCGCACCCTGAGCATCGGAGGCCAGACCTAGGAGCATTCTCATGTTCTCCTGGCCGGCTTCGGTCGCAATGTCCAGGCCGGAAGCGCCATCCGAAATTGCCTGATTGACCGCGGCAAGAGTCTCTTGGTATGAGATGTTCTGGTCGATCGCACTCTGGTTCGTGCCGTTCGCCTCATTCATGGAGTCGATGAGCTCGAGAAGCTGATCGTTCAGCGTGGAAACCGATTCCGACTGCTCCAAGTACGCATCCGCGGCAGACTTCGCCGAAGACTCCGCGTCACCCATCGCCATGTTCAGCAACGACTGTTCATCCGCGGACTCGCCAGCCTTCGTGGCCTGCTCCACCAGCGCAGCCTTGAACGGCTCCATCTTGTTGATGAGAGCGACCATCTGCTCTTCCGTCAGGCCACTTTCCTCGGCGAGCAGGCGGAACTTCTCCTGCGCCAACGGGAGATCGGATGCAGCCAAGTCGCCGAGCTCGTCACCAAGCTTCATCACAGCATTCGCCGCGTTCAGCACAGGTCGAACACTGTCGCCCGTTGCCTTCGCGCCAGAAGCAGCAAGGTCCAGCATCTCTGCCAGACCTTCGACCGCAGACTCCGCAATCTTCAGATCGCCCGTCGCGCCGAAACCCTTACCCAGTGCAGCGCCGAGAACCTCAGCCGCGCTCGAGGCCGAGACCAGCTTGTTGTCAGTGACCTCAGAAGCATCGCCCATGTTCTGGATAGCCTCGGTGAGCAGATCCAGCCCCGCCGATGCTGCAGCGAAGCCCAGAAGGGCACCGCCACCAATCTTTGCCAGACGGCTGAGCTTCCCGGTGAGTGCGTCGCCGTCGAAACCAAGCTGATTCAGGGACTCCCGCAGATCATTGAACTTCGGGATGGCGAGGAGAGTCGCACCGCCAGCAAGAGCAACGCCAGCCGCAAGAACACCCATGCCTGCACCGAGCTGCTTAGCCCAATCCGGGAGAGCGTTGAAGCCGTCAACGATCTCAGTGAGACCCTGCACCAGCCAACGCAAGGGGCCGTTGGCGCCCTCGCCCATGCTGATAAACGCGGAGTCGAGCGCACCAGTCAGCTTCTCCCAGTCGCCAATGAGGTTATCGAGACGAGTTGCGGCAGTCTCTGCTGCGTACCCGGAGTCGTCAACCTTCTCCGTCCACTGCTGGATGCCCAGAGAGCCTTCCTGGTACAACACGTTCGCCGCACGAACCGCGTCCGAGCCAAACATGATCTCGAGTGATGCGTTGCGCTGCTCGTCGGTCAGGCCGGAGAGCGAGGACTTCAGGTTGCCAGCGAACTCAGCAAGACCAATGAACTGCCCCTGCGAGTCATACGCCGAGATTCCGAGGCGCTCCATCTCCTTCGCGGCCTTCGCCGAGTTCGGAGTGAGAGCACCCAGCATCGTCTTGAAGCTCGTACCCGCGTCGGAGCCCAGAAGACCCTGTGACGCGAAAGCCGCAAGGCCAGCCGTCGTCTCCTCGATCGAAAGACCCGTGGAATTGGCGACAAGGCCTGCCTGGTTCAACGCCTGCGACAAGTCCGAAACGTCACCCATCGCCTTGCCCGCGCCAGCAGCCAGAAGGTCAGCGACATGAGACATGTCCGAGCCTTCGAGCTTGAAGATCTTCAGAGCTGTCGCCGCTATACCAGCCGCGTCGGCCACCTCGAGTCCGCCAGCAGCAGCGAGGTCCAGCGCGCCGGTCAACCCGCCGCCCAGGATCTCCTGAGCCGACAGTCCAGCCTTCGCCATCTCCTCGATCGCGTTAGCGGCCTCGGTCGCGGAGTACACGGTCGCAGCACCAGCGTCGATCGCAGCCTGACGGAGCGCGTCCATGTTCCCGCGCGCATCCTCGCCAGTCGCCGCAACATTCGACATCGCCTGGTCAAACTCAGCGAAGCGAGCCACCGCCATACCAACGCCGGCAGCAAGAGCGGCACCCATTGCAACGCCAACCGTGCCGAGAGTCTGCATCGCCTGACGGGTCTGAGCCAACTTCTCAGCCTGAGTTCCGACCTTGCGAGTCTCCTCCGCCGCCTGCTGCATGCCCTTGCGATAGTCATCGACAACGGCCTTCAGACGGACCGAAACAACCCTCGTAGCCACGTCGGCCTCCCCAAGAAATGCGAAAAGCCCCTACAGTGAGGGGCATGAAGTGGGTTCGGGGATTGCTTGTCGCGGCAGTCCTATGTGCGACCGTTGCGGTCGGCACATGGGTAGTCCACGCTGCGCTCGGCGCCGACCTAGGCGACCCGGCCATGACGCTGATCGTCGCGTCGGGTGGCCTTGCGCTACTCCTCGCCGCAACGGCCGGGGTGGCAACGATCAACGGCTCCAAGAAGAGCTAGTCGCGCTTCTTCACCGTCCAGTGCATGGCCCGCGTGTTCGCGTTCGGGTTGGCCTTCTTGTAGCGCTCTTGAACCTCGTCGAGCTTCGCATCCACCCAGTCGACGACCGGCCCTTCAACGTCGTACGCGAACTGATTCGCAGGGTCCATCGCCTCGGACAGCAAGTGTCCATGCTGCCCGCGCGGAAGATTCGCCTCATGGCGCTGAGCCAGCATTGCCGCGACGTCCCACGAAGAAAACTCAGGCTCCCGCAGGGTCACAGAACGGACCATCCGGCCGGCGCCGTCATACTCATACGTCGTGACCTCGCCGGGCTCCCACCCGAAAAGACGACGAGGCGAAACGCCTAATTCGCGGGCGATGGAGACTTCCGGCCCGCTCGCGCTTTTCCCAGTTTGCGGAGAGCCTGCAACGACTCGTTGATGTTCACGCCCCAGATAGTGAGCTCGATGTTGTTGCGGAACGCGGGGTCCATGATCGCGAACCCTGCGGCCCAATCCTTGGGATCGATCTTCTCGCCATCGACCGTGACCTCGGGATACAGGGCGGTCAACGCCTTCGGGTTGTACCCAACCTGCGCATCATCCTCACGCCCCTGCCGTGGAGGGCAGCGTCCGATCAGGTCATCCCAAACCTCAGGCATCACCTTCGAAACTCCCACAGTCACCATCTCGCCACCGAACTCGACATCCAACGTCGACTCCTGGACGGTCTCAAGCTTCTCGCGCTGCTTCGCGATCAGATCCTTGAAATCACTCATGCTTCTCACCTCTCACCGTTCTCACCGGAAGGAAGACCTGGCCGGGATGGGTGAGGCATCCCGGCCAGGTGGTAGTTACGCGACCAGAACCGCGTCGCGCTCAGTCGGCTTCGTCAGGTACAGCGTGTACTGAGCCGTATCGACACCGTTCTCCACGGGAGCATCCGGGCGACGAACGCCCAGAACACCCGTGAGAACATCAACGACCTGGCCGGTCGCATAGTTCGCGTCGTTCGCGACACCCTGACGCTGCACATACTGCGACTCAGTGCCAGCAGCGGACAGCGCCTTCAGGATCGCGTCCGCCGACGCAACATCCGACGAGACAACGACCTTGATGTTGACCGTCTCAGTCACCTTGCCGGGACGCGAGAGATCCTGGATCAGCGTGAGGCGCTTGTCCTCCACGTTGGCCTGCGAGATCTGACGGTCCCAACCATCGGCGGTCATGCCGTAGGTCAGAGCCTTCGTCGTGCCACCGTTGAGAATCGCGACAGACTTCGCGTTCGACCCCACCGGCACCTGCAGAATTCGCCAGCGGCCATCGGACTGGCTTGAGGTAGGAACTGTTTCGGCTGCCATGGCAGTCTCCTTTCATCTCCCCGTGAACCGGGGCTTCGGTTGCCCTCAGGGAGACCGAGGGGGTACAAAAAGAGCCCCGCTGGTAGGCAGGGCTCAAGACTTGGTTGGGATCAGGCGGGCTGAGACCAGAACTCGAAGCTCAGGTCGAGGTAGTGGAGGTCGGTCACGGAGTCGTACCGCCCTTTGCCCTCTTCGACGCCAGGAACCAGAACGACTGGCGTGGAGGTGCGTCCGACGATCACAGGCGTCTTCCCGATCAGCGACATCACCGCATCGGCGAGCAACAGAAGACCGTCAGCGTCGACCGCGACGATCCGCACGTCGTACCGGTACCGTGCGCGCGACTCGACACGCTGCTGAGCCGTGAACCGGCCGTCATCAAGATCAGCGGGCCCATCGGGAAAGAGGACGATGTAGTTCGCGCGAACCGGTGTGCCGTTCGTGACGCGGATGTTCGAAAACACCTTGTTCGACAGCATCGACACGGCCAGCAGCAGAGCCTTGAACGCGGTGAAGTGAGCGAGCATGATCAGCCCTTCTCGATCGCCTCAGCAGTCGCATCGAACACAGCAATCTCAAGACCGCGGATGAAGTCAGGCTCGTTCGCTTCAAGTGCGTCACGACCGGCATGTTGAGGGCTGGACTTCACGCCACCACCCGCATCCTCGACGAAACCGAATGAACCCTGGTTGCGCCCCAAGTTCGGGCCTATCTCAGACGCGATCTCATTGCTCGAGTACTGCATGTCGAAGTCGATAGAAGCCGCGTACCCGGTCAGGCCAGTACGCTCAGCACCCTGCTGCCAGTCCTGTTTCATCTCGGTAGACGTCACCTTCATGGCCTTGACGACGTTACGTATCACCTTGGCCGGCGCGCCTGTAAGGTCAGCGGCCACTTCGAACAACTCGGAGAAGTCGTCGGCCACGGTTCACCCCAGTTCCGTGAGCGGATACCTGTACGCCGTGACCTGACCCGCAACAGCCGCACCTTGGATGCGAAACTGGCGGTCAACGAGAAGCGGGTCCGGGGAAGCAGTGATGTGCACCTCGTCGTCAGCCCAGACCCGCGGCGAACCAAAGGGGACGGACAGATAAGGTTCCTGTGAGCCCACCGGAGAGCTCGTCGAGTCCGAGTTGGAAACCTCGCGAGATGCCCAACGGATACGAGCCTTGCCCGAGTAACGTTCAACGTCTAGAACGCGGGTCGGGTCACCCGTCACAGGGTCCGTGCCGTCCTTGAAGCGGCCGACCTGCACCGTCTCAGACATCCGCGACTCAGCCTCAGCGCGCAGACCAGGAAGAGCTGCGGCGATATCCGTACCCAGGCTCACGGGTTGCCATCCAGTTCGAAGATCGGATAACCGGCGATGTCAGCGCCGCATGAACACCAGTTGGCGCCGAAGTTGACGTTGCACCACGCCAGATGCATTGAACCGGTGCCGAGCATGTCGATCGCGAACGCACCAGACGGGTCAGTGAGGCCCAGAAGCGTCCACCACTCATCCAGGATTTGCACGCGCCCCTTGCCCGAACGGTACGAGCGAGATGTCGTGCCGTCATCGACCGTGATGGACACCTGTGTGGCGTCGTCGGGCTTCTTCACCTGAGCGACAACAGCCTCACGCACCACGTAGTCGAGTTTCGCCTCGCCGATGTCGTCAAGGTTGATGTCTAGTTGCGTGGCGCGGTTCTCGATGAGCATGGTCGCGTCATCGATCCACAGAACCCACTGCTGTTCCGTAATGGAACCAGATTCGGGGGCGGCCACACCAAGTGCGACCGCGATAGTTGCGGGAGTCACAGCCATGACCGCCCCCTTCTCTGATTACTCCTTGTCGGTCTTCGCGACCGGCTTCTTCGCGGGCTTGTCGTCATTGACGACTTCCCACTCAGAACCCAGACGCTCGACCTTCTCGTCGGCGACCTGCACGATCGCCCCGGACTTGATGTGCCGAAGGCGAGCCATGATCACACCAGGTCGTGGATCTTCGCGAACGCGTTCAGATCCGCGATGCCCCAGCCGTAGACGACCTCCGCACGGAACGCGACCTGGTTGTTGCGCTTCAGGTCACCGCCGCCGTCCGGGTCGCCGTACTTGATGAGCTCGAGACCGATCTGCTTCTGAACTCCCCAGCGGATGGCAGAGAAGTCACCAACGAAACCGAGCACCTTCGTGTCGACCGCGATGACGCCAGTGCCGCTAACCGTGTTGGACACCGACGCGCGGTGTCCATCAAGCTCGCTGGTCTCAACGCCGAGCTTGAAGTTCGGGTAGAGCTTCTGCTCGGAGTTCGTGCCGCGCAGCGCAGAGAACTTCGCCGCGTAAGCCGGCGCCAGTGCGATGTCACGCGGAACGAAACCGTCTGCGAGGACGAGGTTGTCGGCGGCGTCGAGGCTCACGTACGGCTTGTCGGCCGCAGCGTACTCGACGAGGTTCGTGGTGTCCGTGAGTCCACCGTTCATCGCGGCAACAACAGCGCCGGATGCAGGGTTGATCTCGTGGAACACGCCGAAGTCGAGGGCACGCGAGAGCGCCGGCTGGATGAGTGCGAGGATCTCGTCGACAACCTCGAGCTGACGGTCTTCGTCGGCCCACAGGACTTCCTCGTTGAACCGAAGAGTCTTGTGGAACTTGAACGGCTTGATCGGCTTCGTGGTCGGCGTGACGGTCGAAGCGCCCTTCTGGGCACCTTCAGCGACATACTCGGCCTCACCAATGCTGAACGACCACGACTCGCCCTCACCGAACGTCATCGGCGTCTGGGCCGACAGTTCAGCGACGGCCGAGCCGTTCTTGATCGCGCCGAGCCAGGGGTCGAGCTTCTGCTTGGGGATCGAGAGCGATCCAGTTGCGAGAGCAACCATAGTCTTGCCTTTCGTTTAGTCGGTGCTGCCGAACAAGCCCCGCGCGAACTCGCGCAGACCTTTGTCGGGATCACCAGTCGTTTTGTTGACGCCCTCTTTTGGGGCGACGTTGCCTGTCTTCTTCTGATCAGCGATCCGCTCGGCCAGGCGCTTGGCCTGAGCCTCAAGAGCGTCCGCATTGGAACCGGTCAGGAATAGATCGCGGTCCTCGGCAGTGATGCCGTGCCGTGTGGCGATCTCGGATCGCAGCGCGCGGGCTTCCGCCTCCGCATGCTTGGCCTCGAGGTCGATGAGCTTCTGCTCAACCGTCTTCGCGCCTTCCGCTTTCGCCTTCAGATCGGCGTAGTCGCCGAACTGATTCTTGGCCTGCTGGGCGAGCCGATCCTTGAGGATCTGATTCAACTCAGCCTGCGTGAATGTCTTGTCCTGCGGCTGTTCGCCAGCTTCCACTGCCACAGGGGCTTCGGGAGCAATGGGGTCAGTCATTTGGTTCCATCCGTTTCCGTGCCGTCGCACTCCAGAACCCCGAAACTGTCGGGTACAGCCCGCCGAAACGGGAAGTCAATCGGGGTAGTTACCCTCGAGGTAGTCGCGCAGGAAGGCTTTCTCCTTGGGTGTACGGCGGCGCTTCGATGCCATGTACTGCATCGTGTCCGCTTCCGGTCCCATCGCGCCGCCCTTGAAGACCGGGGATGCCGTGCACATACAGTCGTCGTGCGCCGCGAACGTTGCCGTCTCCTTGCGATAGACGGCGCCGCGGTCAGCCAGCATCCGGCAGAATTTGCACGATTTCGCACCACGAGCAATCCGCGTCCACCCGACACACGCCGGATCTTGCTTGCGGTTCGTGATGATCGTGTCCCGATACGGACGCGCCATCTCCGATCGCATCAACTGGGCGAACCGGGCAGCAGCAAGTTCGTCATCATCGATCGAGAGCGGTTCGGAAGCCCAGGCGACACCTCGGCGTACTTTCACCGTCCGATCGAGAATGACCGGGGCCGCAGAATACGAACCGACCGTGCCCACGCGCGCATCATCGTAGAAGTCAGCCGCGAGGGCAGAAGAACCCTCCGAGTAGTACGCCAGAACACCAGGAACCGTGTCCAGAAGCTGTAGCCGCCGCGACTCCCACGACCCGGAAGATCGGCGCAACATCCACCGCACCTGATCTTCCGCGTCATCACCCAGCAGGGTCAGTTGAGCTTTCGACTCCAGCGCCGTCACCATTCGGAACCTCCGCCTGACGTGCAGCAATCAGAGACTCAGCAGACTGACGACCGCGCATCTTGTCTCGCTCGGCAAGCGCACGTTCGATCTGCTGCTGCGAGTAACCGAGAACCTCAAGGCCAACGGTCGTCTCGCGCATCCATTCAGGAGCCGCGGCAACCTGCTTGGCGCCGGCGTCTGCAACCGCAGCACGGGAAAGGTAGACCGGAGAACGCCACTGCGTATCGATCGACGCCCATTCCTTGGGGATCTCAGACAGGCCGTTCTGGATCGCCAGAGCCGTCTGAATGCGGCGACGGATCGGGACGGACCAGTCATCGGTCGCGCCCTCAGCCTCAGCGATCAGATCCTCACGTGACGCGTTGTACGAATCAGCCGATGTCGGGTTCGCCATGTCCGTCAGCGCGAACGCCGAATCGGGCAGGTCGTACTCGCGCGCCTCCAGCTTCGCCAGGGCGTTCAGGTCCGCAAGATGGGGCGCCGGCGACTGTGCAGCGATGTGCTGCACGTCCGCACGCCCGTTAGAACCAGCAGGCGGGTCATCATCGTCAGGGATCGCGAGAGCACGCCCAAGAGCGATCTGCCAAGACGCCTTGTATGACCCGTCGGGGTTCTTGAACATGGCCTCGTTCGCGCCCAGCAGGATCAACTGCGGGATCGTGAACACATCCATGTGTGCTTCAAGACGAACCAGCTCACGGACAGCCGCGTACTGGTGTGAGATCGCGGCAGGCGTGATACGAGACCGACCCATGCGCTTCGAGGACCGCGGCTTGTATACCAGCGGGTCGACCGGGACATGCCACGGGTGCTCAGAACGATCAAGCTCCCATGAGCCATCGACAAGATCCGCGTTGATAGTCTCACCGTCGAGGTAGAGCACGAAACCGGTGATCTTGTTCCGATCGCGCGACGTCACCGACAGAAGATTGTCCAGGCGACGCTTCCGGTTGTTCCACTCGCCGGTCGCGTTCAGTGCATCCTTGGCGTGAACCAGAGCCTTCGGCTCATCATCGCTCACATCGCCCTGGGTAGTGATCAGATACGAGATGCCGTGGATCAGCGAGTCAGTGCGGCCCTGCGACAGCTCTGACAGTAGGAAGTTCGAGTCCTCGAGCTCAGGCATGCCCAGCGAATCAAGATCGCCGTCAGCCCACACCATCTGCTCGAGCGTGCACCGACGACCGAGGCCATCGACACCCTTCGCAGTCCACCCCAGAGCAAGACCCAGACGGTGATACTGCGGAGGAATGATCGTGCCCACCTGGCGCAGCGCAGACTTCCCGTCGTACAGATCCGAACGCTTCCGGTTGTGCGACGTCTTGTCCTTCAACTGCTTCGCAAGGAAGTTGACGGTGACCGTCTCATCCTCAGAAAGTCCAGGTACGCGCAGAGTCTCATCAACCATGCGGTCCCCCGTCTCTACAGCACCAAAGCCGTACGTTCGCTAGTGCGGCGCCGTGTTGGGCGTTCCACATCGTCTTTCTGAGCGCCCCAGAGGGCGAGAGTTGCGGACACGATCGGCGTGATGTCGGATTCGGCGTCCTTGCGGTTCCACGCCCATGCGCCGGCCAGGTTCCGCTTCCGTGCAACAGACAAGGCCACGTTCAACTGCGGCTGATCGGTGTGGCGCAGCTTCGGCACGGGCTCCATCACCCCATCGAAGAACTGACCGCACGCGATAGCCATGTCACGGCCCTCCGCGGCGGCCAGAGTCACCACGACGTCAGTGCCTACCAAGTAGTTGCGGCCACGGCGTTCCTCAACCAGGCCAGTCATCTCATCGACAACCACGGCATGGAGACGGTTCCGTTCCGAACGGCCCTTGACCCACGCCGACACCCACTCCACAGAGCGCTTCTGCTCATCGAGCTCCACATGCCACAGGCCGTCCGCCCGTTGACCAGCAATGGACACGGAAGCCATGGAACGATCAGGGGCGACATCGATAGCCAGAGTCAGACGGTCGATCGCCATAGAAGCGGGGTCGACAACTCTGCTCCACGAGACGTCATCGATGACCTGACCCGAATCGGTTGCGTCGTAGATACCGAGCGCTTCTCGCTTGAACGAATCCTCGTTCTTGAGCTGCTTCCGCATCCGCAACATCGACTCGAGCGGCGTCCGATGTGGGAACGACGGATTCGCCTTCGCCCACTGCGCCCGATCATCCGGGTCAGCATCCTTGTCAGCCGAGAACTCGACAAACACCATGTCATCAGACAGGCCAACAACCTGATCCTCTGGCTTCGAGCCCAGCGCGTCATTCCTGCGCTCGAGCCACTCCTCACCCGGATCGGTCGGACGCGGCGGAGTGCCCATGAAGAACAACAGCGCGCCGGCGGGCTGGCGAGACTGGTTTGTCGCCGCCACCATGTCCTCGAGCGCCTTCTCCGTCAGGATCTGCGCCTCGTCGAACACCTCGACGTCGACCTCATCGAAACCACGACCGAACCCACCCTCACGGGCGCCGAACATAATCACAGAGCCGTTACGAAACCGGATCTCCTGCTCACCATTCGCCGTACGGATGCCATCGTTACGACCCGCCGCCAGATGACCGCGAATCTTCTTCTTCCGGACCATACCCTGCATTGTCTGGAACGTCTTCGTCGCCGTCTTCGTCCGATGCGCCGTCCACAGCACCGTCATCCGAGGGTTCAGGATGCACAGTGCAATCACGATCATGCCGACCAGGAAGGTCTTGCCTACCTGCCGCGGAATCGAAAGAACAACACCGCCGATCGTCGCCGCGTACTTGCCGTTCTTTGACTTCCCCAAAGCGACCCGGCCGATACCGTGCTGCCACTCATCGAACGCCACGCCCATCGCCGCACACTGAGCAACCACGCGCGGCCAAGCCGTCGTGACAATCCCCTTCGGGTACACGACATGACGAGCAACATCCGTCAGCTTCGGATCAGACCGCAGCGGCGTCGAACTCTCCATCGTCGACATTCGCGCCGCCCTCCGCGTCCTCATCCTCGCCGCGCTGCAGTGCCTCAATCTCCTTCGAGATGATCGACAACTGGCGGTGAAGAGCAGCCTTCGCCGGCCCCTTCTCCTCCGGGAGTGAAGTCGCAATCTCGCGGCGCTGAGCAAGCAGAATCTGCAAGTAGTCGCCGCCCTCGATCGCCTCAGTGAGAGTGAGGATCTTCGGGGGCGTGGATGGCACCTCATCAGCCTTCACGGCACGCAAGGCGGGCTTAGTCGAAGGCATTGTTCACCACCTTGCGGAAACAAAAAAACGTCAGAGAGAGTAGACGGCAAGCCCCGGAGGTCCATAGGGCGAGGGGTGAGGGGGCACCCTCCCCTGGGTCTCGACTCGTTATTGGAGTGAGCCTGACCTCTTGATGATGGGTGCGATGAGCCGCGCCCGCTTCTTGGAGTTGCAGCGCCAGTGTGCGGCCTTGGCGTTACTCAGGTCGTGGCGTCCACCCTTGTCGATGGGTACGTCATGGTCTGCAACGAATGCTTCTGGGTTGGGCTTGCGTGTGCCTGGAATGTAGTAGGGAATGTCGTAGTCGATGGGATCACCACACAGGTGACAGTTGCCACCGCGCCTGCGTACGTACTCGCGCATCCGGTCTTGCATGGCGGTGTTACGCCTGACCATGGCGCTACTCCTCGTCCCACCTTGCAGCGGGTCGCATGATGTGACGTACTGGTCGGCGTGCGTCCTTGGCCTCGGCTATGTCGCGGTCTTCGCACAGGAACGCGGCACGCATGGAGGGGTAGGTGTCACCGCACATCTCGCATGTGTGTGTCTCGCTGCCGTGGTAGGTCGCAGCATGCTTGTCAGCCACGCTTAGCCTCCGTTGTGAGGGTTTCATCGATGATGTAGCGACCAGTGATGGCGCTACGCCTTGCGCCGCCTACGCGGTAGACGCCGTCGCCCAGGTGTTGGAAGCGGGAGAGTTTGGCTTGGAGCCTGTCTCTTTCGTCCATGAGGCCAAGGATCTGGCACCCCGCGCATGCGGGACCGTGTGGTTCATGTGACTTACTCATCGCCACCATCACCAGTAATGCCGCGCACTCTGTCGAGTGCGTTGGTGAGCAGGCCGACAGCTACATGGTCCGGAAGGTTGCTGCTGGATGTCAGCAGTGCATACGCGGATTCGGGGCGGTCGTTCACGGATGGCAGGTAGATGTTCGCGATCCAGTCGCCAACGAACTCGCCCTCTTCGATGAAGCCTTCGTCCATGAGGTGGTTGGTGATCGCTGTCTGCATTGCTGCTTCGGTCTGATCGCTCACGTCCACGGCCCTTTCACGATGACCCCGGCGTGTGACGTCCAGGTCTTGGGTGCCCATCCGTCTGGTGTGCTGGGTTTGTCGCGCATGAAGAGCATGTCGAGTGTGGGTTGTTTCATGGCGTAGACGATGATGGCGATACTGATGCCGACGATCATGCCGAGTGTGACTCTCACGTGTGCACCAGATGGCTGAGATCCAAGATCGTCGCGCCTTGTCGGATGAGCATGTCTCGGTGTTCGCGTCCGTGGTGTGCGCAGAAGGCGGCGGTAAGTCCGGATGGGTACTTGACGTAGACGTAGGCGCGAACGTAGGCGGGTGCGGCGGGGTTGTTGTCGCAGGCGAGGCATAGGTCGTCGTTGACTTCGATGACATCCACGATCACCCCGATCGCTCGAAGAGTGCAGGGTGCGACGTCATTGCCGCACCCTGCGTTGGTCATACGCCTAGACGACGGGCGAGGTCGTCAACGTCCTGCAGTTCCTGGTGGAGTGCACGGACGCGAGCTCGAGACTCTTCGATCGCTTTCTCGAAGTCCGTCTTGTCAGTGGCAAGCGTGACCGTGACGACCCGTTCCTTGCCGATTGCGCGGCGCAGTACGTTCATCAGGCGTTCGATACCCGAAGCATCGAACTCAACGCCGTTCAGGTAGACGGCGGGGCTGTCAGCTCCCCATGTAACTGTCAGTACTGGTTCCGATACGCCGTCGTTTTCGACTGCGGTTGCGGAGTTCCAGAAGGTTTCCTTGGGCATGATTGCCCCTTTCGCTCGACGGGCATCACGCCCGTCTCACCCAGCATCGCGCCGGGGAGCTTGTGGAGGTTTCAGAAGAGGTGTTCCCGTGTTTGTCAGCCCGCCATGCACGTAATGCTGTTCGCGGCGAATGACTCGGGAAGATGCACGAGCCAGGCATGTACGCGACTCGGAAGTATGGGTCGAGTTGTGGGGCAGGTACGGACGGGCGTTCCCATCCCTCAGACTTTCGACTGCCTGCCCCACTCTCGACGCTTGTGTGCCCGACCTCGCCATGACGCGGCTTCGGGCATGTTCAGTTGGAGCGCACTATCTGGGAGCGTGCGCATGTCGCCGATGCTCTGTATCGGCTTCCCCTCGACCGATCATCGCCGCGTCTTCACACGAGCCGACCAGGAGGGCATTGGGGGAATGAGAAACGCCACCAGTCCCGGAGGACGGTGGCGAACTAGAACGGGCAAAGTTTCGACACTTGTGCCCTGCAAGAGACATACTACGGCAGAACTACACCGTTGTCATTCGTTTCCTGCCCGCGTGTCTCGGCGTCGTATGCGAGTGCGCGTTGGGCGAATTCTCCTTCCCGTGTTTCACCGCATGCTCGACATGACCAGCGCACGGATGACATGGGCGCGTCGGGGTCGTAGTCGATGACTACGGGGTGTGGCACAGTGTCGCCTTCCTCGTTGATGTAGGTGTTGGCGCCGCACTCGGGGCAGGGTCGGAGGAACTGCATGGTTGACCGTGGCGTGAGTTTGCCGCGGATGAGTGCTGCCCATCCTCGGAGTTCGCGCAGGTAGAACTCGGTCGTATCATCCACGGCCATGATGGCGACGTACCATGCGCGGAGATCCTGTACGGGGTCGCGGTGCACTGTCGCGCCGGCCATGCGACACCAGTCTCCGATGGTGGAGGTGATGCGGTGAAACTGCATGAGTGCGTCGGCGTCGAGGATCATGCGTGTGTGACTTGCCGATCTGCCTCCCGATCTACCGGTGGTCGAGTGGATTGCCTCCTCAAGTTGCACCAAGAGCGCGTCTTCGGATGCCCATGTGTGTCCGTCGTCTGTCTGCACCTTCACGTTGCGCGGAAGCGTCAGATCATCGACGGCATCGAGTAGTTCATTCATTGGTTGCCCCTCGCTCGATCTGCAACCGGTAGTCCAGCGGAAGGTCGCGAATCTTCATCTCGGCAATCACCTTGTCGCTACCCCTGTCGGCAAGGTCAACAACCTTCGCGGTGATGGCAGCAGATACCCGGGGGCGGTCCTTGAACGCATAGTCGCTCCTGGTGACGTCGAGGCTTGTGAGAATGCCGTCAAATGCGACGCCCTCCTGAGTTAGAACGATCCGCGATCCGACGTCCGTTGCGAGCAGCGAGCCCACCGTTACCTCGTCAAGACTCGGCCCTGATTCGCTCATCACGTTTCCTCCTTGTGGCAGTCGCAGGCGCACCGTTCGTTGGGGCAGCCTGCGTGTTTGGGGGTGGATGGGAACGCGCAGAACCCGGACCGCGTCATGCGGATCGTGGACTTCGACGGCTCACTCATCGGGTAGTCCTTTCACGTCAAGCGCGGTCGCGAGGGCTGACATTTGTGCGTCTAACATGTCCCGCAGCGGGTTGCGCATCGGGCGTCCTGCAGCGATCCACCGAGCCATATGTTCCTCACTGGTTTCTTCCGCGACGAACTCCTTGCGCGGGTCGAGGGGTAGAACGTCGAACTCGTAGTCGTACCCGCTGAGGTTGATCCACGGGTTGGAGATGCACTCTTCGTGAGCGAGGACCGCCCGCGCATGGGCGTCACGGTCCTCGTCTGTCAGTGGGATCTCTTCGACGTGGCCTTTCCGTGGGAACCACGAGTTCATCAGCATCATCTCTTCGCTGACTCGGAACGTGAATCCGTTCCTGTTCAGGTCAGAATGGAGTGTCATCGCCGAAGCTTCCCGGTGTCGTCCATGCGTCAGTTGTTGCGGCTGGTGCAGGCTGTGACGTCGACGCCTGTGACTGTCCACCCGACGTTGATGCGGCCCGTGTGACCTGTGCCGTCGCGTATCGCAAGTCAGGTCCGATCGCGTCTACTTCGAGCTCGATGCTGGATCGCTGGATGCCTTCCTTGTCCTGGTATGAGCGCTGTACGAGTCGACCCTGTGCGATGACGCGAGCGCCCTTGCTGAGTGACCCGGCGACATGCTCGGCGAACTCACGCCAGACGGATGCACGCAGGAACAGTGCGTCACCGTCTTTCCAGTCGTTGCTCGTCTTGTCCAACGTGCGCGGGGTGGATGCGATGGTGAAGTTCGCTACCGGGAGTCCGTTCTGCGTGTATCGAAGTTCGGGGTCTGCGGTCAGATTGCCGACCACGGTGATTACGGTTTCGCCAGCCATCAGTCTTCGTCCTCGTCTTCGTCATCCAGGTATCCAGGCGTCTCGAACCATGCCGTTCGTCCTGTCGCTTCGAGCGTGTCGCCGATGAACTCGATCGTTGACGACGTGTTCTCGAAGATCCCTTCCTGGCCATCGTTCTTGTACCGGGCGATGATCCGCTCGATAGCCTCAGCGTCGCTGATTGTGATCTTGTGCATGATGTTGCTCCCTCTATGCGGTTTGTCTGATGGATTCTTCGAAGCGGACGGCTTCGAGTGTGCGTTGGATGGATTGGTGTGCGTCGGTGTTGAAGAGTTCGCGTTGTAGCCGGCGCCTGTATTTCGTGTCGGTCGCGAATCGTTCCTCACAGGCTTGGATGTACGCGTCAAGACTCGGCTCAGGCATCTGCGCGGCGTTCGGTTCGGATAGCGTTCGCGCGGTGTTGCAGGAATGCGATGGTCGTGGCTTCCCGCCAGTCGTTGGGACCGACGTGGATCTCTGCGCGCGGAGCGTCCGTGATCGCCTTCTCGATTGAGGTAGCAGCAACCTCGCGATCGTGCGCCGCCAGCCATCGGTCGAATGCTTCCCCGCGTGACTTTTCAAGCGCTTCCTCGGCCTCGTCGAGTTCAACCCACGGTCGCGGCTCGCCACCCGTCTCGACGTATTCGCGGATTTCCTCAGTGCTCGGCGTGTAGTCGTTCATTCCTCGTCCTCTCGGTATGGCGTGCGTGGGTGTGGTTGGCGTGTGGCGTGTACGGCACAACACACGTGGTCGCCTTGATGCCCGTGGTGGAGTCCGCATCGACGGTTGTTGTCGATCGGTTCACGACAGATCGTCTGACTGTTCACGGCTGTCCCCAGCAGCACGCAGAGCGGTCGCGACGTCGCGCAGGATGCCAACGACGGTCGCCCGGACGTTGCTCCCGCCGACCTCGTGGTGAGATTCGAGACTGCTCGCGGCGTGCTCGAGGTAGTCGGCGTCCGCCTCGTGCTCCGGGATTCCGACCGGACCATACGGGACGTGCGGTCGGGGGATTGTCAATGCGTCGGACGGTTCGCCCTGCGGCTCCGGGGTCCAGTGCAGGCACTCGGAACGCGCAAGAATCGCGTCGGCGATCTGCTCAGCTTCGTGTGTCGGGAGCGAGCCTTGGGGCAGCGCAACGGACTCGATGATCCGCACCGTCTCCTCCCATCGCGACGGCACATGCCGAGGTCCGATGCCGTCGGCGCTCGGCTCCGGTAAATCGGTGCGACGGAAGCCAGCAGCGAGGATCGCATCGGCAGCGTCGTATCCCAGGCGCGCATGCCCCGCACTCGTCTCACCGTCACGAGCAAAGAGTGGTACCAGCGTCGATGCCAGCGCTTCCCGCTCGTCGTCGGTCGGGTTACTGCCCCGCTTGTGGGGGATCGTGAATCGAGTCATCACCGTTCTCCTTCGTTTTTGAGTTGCAGGCATCTGACACACGAATCGTCAGCAGCCCACTTGTGTCCGTTCGCGCACGGGTTCTTCGTCTCACCCATCGCCGCATCCCACTGCGCGTTGATGTCCATGACGGATGCTGTGGATGGTTCGTCGGTCCAGCGTTTGTCGGTCAACCACCCTTGTGCGTACTTGGGCGTGCGACCGTCGATCGTCTTGCCGCCCATGAGTGACCCGAGCTCGGCCTTGTATGCTTCGACGCCGGCCATGATCGCTGCCATGTCCGCACCGGCCTTGATTGCTTTGATGAACGACTTGCGTGCTGGCTCTTTGCCCTTCTTCACGGGCCATGCTTGCCAGAACGTGTCGAACATCCGATTGATCATCTGCGTGCTCGGCGCATCCGTAGGGTGCGCAATGTTCTTCTTCTTTAGTAGGTCGGGTCGGGTCGGGTCGGGTCGGGTCGGGGGTAGCGAACTCACAGCGTTAGTCACACCGTCTGTCACGCGTGACGAACCCTGTGACATCGCACGCTTGTTCTCGCGTGCTTCACGGGCCTTTTTCTGCCGTTCTCGCGCGTCATCCCGGCGTTTTTTGACCGTCTCGGATGTCTCCTGGTACTCGTCCCAGTCGTGGAACCGCCACCCGTCTTTCGTAGTTATCCACAGGTTGCAGTCCACCAACTCGGCCGCAGCATCAACATCACCAACTAGACGCAGAACGGGGCGTTTGATCACCCCATCGGTGAGGTGCTGACACGAGTACGCGCCGGCTCTCACCCACAGAGTCACGGCGGCATCAGACAGGGTTGCGGTCTTCGGATGCGACCAGAAGCCGTCATCCACTTTGAACCAGGTCATCGGCCTCGCTCCTCACTCTCATCGGTTCATAGCGCCGGCGTTTCACAGGGACACACTCGAGGTCGTCTTCAGGGGTGATCGAGAGACGCATATAGGCGGCGTACGCGCTGGATTCCTGAGCAGTGTTGTAGACCGGATTTTGATCATGAATCGTCACGGCCTCTACTCGGCGTGCTTCCCAGCGCGACCGGTATCCAAAGAGATCGACGTACCAGATGTCGATCTCTCCCAGCCACCACGACATCCGACGGTGTTGTGCCCAGCGCTTTGCGAAGTCGTCAGCGATGCCGACATAGGCAAGCCGGTGCCGCGCGTCCCAAACCTCGTATACCCAGCAGGTGGCGGCCGGACGCTGACTGTAGGTGTCGAGCGCATCGGGCACTACAGCAGCTATCTCGGCTAGTCCGTTCGGTCGACTCACAGCTCCCTCCTTGGCGCGTTCGGGCACTCACTATTTGTGACTCCCCATGGCGTTCGGCAAACCCCGCATACATGGGGTCGTTCGTCGTCGTGCGGGTATGTGGTGGGCGCTTGGATCTGAATCGGCGCGGTCATGGTTGTCCTTTCAAGATGCGGCGCCTCTGACGCTCGTTGGTTGATCCCCAAATGCCGTACTTTTCGCGGCGTTCGAGTGCGTAGGTGAGGCATTGGTTTCGCACGTCGCACCCGTCACAGATGGCACGTGCACGCTCAGCGGTCTCGACATCACCAACGGCAGGGAAGAAGATCTCGCCGCCCGTTTCGAGACATGCACCGTAAGCCATCCATGGTTCGGGTGTGATGTTCGAGTCTGTGTAGACCCGCATGGAGGTCATGACGACACCGCCAGTTCGTGCTCGATCATGAGGCGACCGATGCGTTCTGCTGCTGCGGGGACGACGGCGTTACCGATTCCTCTAAGTCGGTCCACCTGGCGGGGAATCCCATTAGCCAGTCGGTCCACTCGGGGTTCACGATCCAGCCACTCACGCGCTGCCCGCCGCTGGCTATGTGCATCCAACCCAGATAGTCCTCGAGCTGCGAGCGGTGTTCGCCCGATTCGGCTCTCGCCCATGCGATCCCGTGGCTGCCCATCGATGCCCGCGGGGTAGGCCACAAGGTAGACCCGTTCACGCGGGGTCGGTGCGCCGAAGTCGGACGCATGTAGAGTCGCCCATTCTGCATCGAACCCGAGGGTGTGAAGGTCGGCGAGGACTGTTCCCCAAGCTCGTCCATCTCGAACGAGAGCTGAGACGTTCTCCACCAGGACGTATCGGGGTCGTACTGTGCGTATGACAGCCTCGAAGGCAGGCCACATCCATCGTTCATCGTTCATGCCTTTCTGCTTTCCGCCGAGGCTGAATGGCTGGCAGGGAAATCCTCCGCACACGACGTGAACGGCTGGTCGGGGCTGAGAAAGCCACCAAGCTGGCGCGGTTGTGACGTCTTCGTGTTGGGGTACGTCGGGCCAGTGCTTGGCTAGTACGTCGCGGCACCATGGATCGATCTCCACCTGGCCCACCGTGGTCATGCCCGCACGCTCAAGGCCGAGCTCGATTCCCCCGATGCCGCTGAAGAGGGACAGAACGTTCACGACGTAACTTCGAGCTCGAGTCGCGCGGTCCCACCCGGTTCGTGCCGGATCAACGGTGCGCGCTTGTCCATGTATTCCGGGGTGTCGTCGCGAACCACGCCGGCATCCACCAGCCCGTCACACATCGCCTTGAACGTCGGATAGATGTTGTCGCTGTCTCGACGCCGCTTGTCAGTGACGACCCAAGTGAGTTGCACGATGACATGAGGGGCGGGCTCGAGGTGTGCGTTGCGTGCGATCAACTTCGTGGAGTCACGAATGCCACGCGTTTTCGCTGCCTTGTCGGCCCAGTGCAGTCTCTGATTCGCGTTGAGGGGCGGTCTAGGCCAGTCGAATGTGAGAACCGTCATGACGTCTCCTGTCGTTTCTGATCCCACTCGATGTACTCGGGCGTGATCTCGGTCAGCGCGCCGTCACAGCACGCGAGGTGTGTTTCTGTGGTGCAGTCCCCGGGGTACGTCTTCGCGCCGCACAGACACCACGTGCGGTTCATCTGCGGGTTGTACGTGACTGGCGGGTGGAAGAACCACGGGCACAGTTCCGGGGTTGTTCGATGGCGCGTCGGATCTCCACTAATTCCCTGCCTCACCACTCCGGCTGTCCATGTCATGTCCCCTCCTTGGGGTGCAAAGAGGGCCGCTCTCAAAGATGGAGAGCGGCCCTCGAATGGTTGGTGTTAGCTGAGTTCACCACGTTTGATGTCGAGTGTTGCGGCGAGGTCATCGTTCGCGTGGATGCCGAGTGACGTCGCGTACTTCTCGATCTTGTCGAGCTCGGCGATCGTGGCCGCGTTGTGAATTGCGGCGATCGCTTTCGGGATCGCATCGGCGGGCGGTGCAGCAACGGGCGCGACGTCGGGTAGCGGCTCGATGATCACGGGCGTCTTCTTGCCGCGCTTCACGGTGCTGGCGATCTTCATGGTCTTGCCGATGTGCGAGAGGTGGCTGATGCGAATCCCGCCGACCTCTTCCGGCCCGAACCGAACCGTCTCGTCGAGCTTGAGTGTCACCCGGCGCCCGATCCACACGTCAGACTCATCACCCCAAGCGGCGATCAAGAGACGAACAACAGTGGGCGGTGGTCGCCACACTCGCCCGCCACCTTCCACTAGGTCGATGTCGTACTTCTGTTCCGCCTTACCCGGCTTCACCCCAGCGACGGTGAACGTGCGGGGACCGCCGATGAGGTCGTCGCTGTTCCACTGGTCTGATCGCGGTTCTGCTGTGATCCTCATAGCTGCAGTTCCCCTTCATATTCGTAGACCATCCAGTTCGGCGGTCCGAGCAGTTCACCTTCGATGCCAGGCCACTCCCCCGTGTCCATGCACCTCTGCCAAACGTCACGTGCTTCTCGTGCGAGCTTGGTTCCGATGTCGCGGTAGATGACGTCGAGTTCGTGCACGGCAACCTGGTATGGACCACTCGTCTCGACGGCAATGAAGTAGAACGCGTCGAGGTCTTCTCCGGTCTCGAACTTGTGGACGTCGCGGTAGAAGCATTCCTGAACGAAATATCCGAACTCGACGACGTGTTTGCCGAACCCGCGTGGGGAAGCATCCGTGGTCGTCTTGAGGTCCGCGGCAGATCCGTTCCCGTAGATGTCGAAACGCGCCCGCACTGGAACGCCCTCGGGTGAGCTAGAGAACACTGACGTCTCGCGACGAGGAATGGTCTCAAGGATTCTTCGTGCGTCGGGGTTGGCGAGTACGGCTTCGGTGATCTTCCCGATGACTGCGACCTCGACCGCTTTCATGGGCACGAACCCGTTGTCGCGTTGTTCGATCGCCCAGTCTTTGGCGGCTTTCGTGGATGCGGCACCGTTTGATGCGAGTAGTTCTTCCGGGTATGCGACTGCCTGCAATCCTGTGCCCAACACTTTCGCGTGGACTGCATGTCCGATGTCGAACGCGGATGATGTGCGCGGGTGTGTACGGTCCCACATGTACTTCGCGGGTGATCCCTTGAACGCGGGGAGCAACGAACGAGCGCCCGTGCTGGATAGCTCACTTCTGCGGTGATAGGCGTCGTCGCTCATCGAGTAATCGATCGTCATGTCGCGTCCACTCCAATCGCGTCGTCAAGCTTCTTCTGGATCGCGTCGATTCGGTTCTGCCACTGGACAGCATCCGCTCTCCACCCATCGGCCTGTTTGCGGCATTCCTGCAGAGTTGCAATACCCGGCGAGCAGTTGGACAAGTTCCGCTGCTGGTTGCGGATCAGCACGTAGCAGTGGTTTCGCTTCTCGATGTATTCGCGCTGCAAGTCACGCAGCTCGGCAATCTCGTTCATGTCGTTCTCTCTTCGTTGAAGGCGCACATGAGCCGTTTGAGGTTCATCTCGCCGGGTGATCGCAACCTGTCCCCCGCGTCACACGCGCAGAGGTCTTCTTCGTCCGGGTCGCGGCTGACCATGTAGTGGCCGCTGTCCTTGCAGATGGAGCACGTCATTCCGTCCACCACGCCCAGCTGTTGTAGGTCCAGCGCTTGTACCAGCGCACACCGTCCGTGACGTGTGACATCACTCGCCGATTGCCTCGGGGTCTGATCATGGCTTCCATCCCCCTTCTTCGGCAAGTCGCAGCCTGACGAGTTCGCGTTCCCAGCCGGCGATGTGCGCTTCGGCCATGGCGATTGCGATGGGGTTGTGCACGACGGTCGCGGCTTCCAGGAACCTCTGTTCGGCGGCGAGTCTTTCTTCTACCTCGAGGATGTTCATGCGAGCGAGTCGGTTCTGATGCGGTGAATAAAAAGGGCGTGCTTCCATGCGTCTTCCCACGTCGGATGTGGGATGAACGTGGTGCCGGTGAACAGAACCCAGATGCCGTCTTCGTTGCGGTGGATGTGCTGTCTGAGCGGGAACGGGAACAACATCGGTGTCTCCTTCATGTCGCGAGCTCGGCCCAGGCGAGTGGGAGCATGTAGCGGCGACCGGACTCGGGATCTTCAATGAGAGGATCGAGGGTTGGTGCGCGATGGCTACGGCGAATCCGCTCCATCGGGACTGCAGGTCGGGGTTGGTCACGACGGCGACGCGGCCGAGAAGGTCTGCGTCGCTCATGACGCGTTCACAATCGCTCGAGCCTCATCCGCGCTTACGACCAGTTCCCAAACAGTCGCGGCTCTTCCCATGCGTGAGGGTCTCGTCAACCCGGACTCACGGATCACCCCATGACGCACGTGCAGTTCACTCAGCCGGCGTTTTACAGAGTGCGGGTCGATGAGTGTCGGCCAACCACAGACGGGCGCGAGGTAGCCGTATGACGTGATCAGTTCGTCACCTGTGCGCGGGTTCTCGTCGAGTAGGTCGATGAGTGCGAGCTTCAACCGCAACGTGTCATGCGGGTTCACCTGTGACGCGGCTTGATTCGACGTGATCGGGTCGGACGTGTGAGACATCGTGCGCGTGTTCATGACTCCTCCTTCGACTGGGTGTATCTGGCATCGGCTGATGTCCGAGCTTCGGTGCAGTCGCCGCATCTGCAACCACGCTCCTCGTAGGCGAATCGAGTTCCATGCCTTTCCACCGGAGCTAGGAAGCGCACGGCGCCGTTACCCCACGCCCCGCCCCTCACTGCCCATGAGGTATGCGCCTGAGCAAGCAGGCGAGCATCCGCACGTCGTTTGCGCATGTACTCGGTCTTCGCTTCTCGGCACGTCTTGCATCGACACCCGTGGCTGTACTTTCCGTAACCATGCCCATCTGTTGAATCCATGGCGCACTCCTTAGTGTTGAAAGTCGAATGGCGGCCGGACTCCCACAGTCCGACCGCCAGACACGACAACCCCAGATGCCGTGTTGTGCGCACGATCCCCCAGGAAGGTGCGCGCGTTCCCGAGTCCCCAGACGCGGGAAGAGAAAGGGGCCGGTGATTGACAGTCACCAGCCCCAGGGTCAACGGGAGCACGCGGCAGCTTCCACACCGCCGGGAACAACTCGGAACCGTTATGCCCTTCGTGCTCATGCGCCGCGACAGTGAGCGCACACATGAGCCGGATGTTCACCACCCGAAGAGCGCAACCGCTCCATTGAAGAGGCCGACGCCGATCAGAGCGCCGATCATCGCGGTCGGGATCGGCACCCACTTCCACCACAGCCAGTAACGGATCTGCATCTTCCGCAACTCCCAGCGGTTCACGCGATGCTGCATGTCCCACTTCTTCGCCCTACGGATGCTGTCGCGCAACATTGCCGGGTAAGTGAATCCCGCCCAGTTCTTCTCTCTCTGTTCCATGTGCGCAGCCGGGATTCGGACCCGGACAACCCCTTACGGCTCTGCGCTGTGCCTTTCACCGATGGACCGTCACCCTTTCGAGCCGCCACTGACACGGATACTCCGCACTACTTCTTCTGAAACCCCCCAGACAGGACGCCCCCACATACCTCATGGACGTCGCGCCAGCCGAAACTTACGGAGAGTGCACAACCGCTCGCAGTCCTCATAGCCGGGGTGTCGTGATCCGGGCTGTCCTGGCTTCCCAATGACGGGGTTCCAGGCTGTTACTCCTGCAAGTTCTGTTCAGTTGAAGCCGCGATTGAGCGCGACAAGTAGCGGTACCCACAGCGACGCGAGTACAGCCGGATCAGATGACGGGGATCAGCCGGTGATACTCGCCAGACGGGTTAGGACGCGGCGGGCATGTCGAACCTGTGCAGGGCTTGCGTTACCCCACGAGGACTCGCCATAGACGACGAACTCGAAGTCGGTGAGGACGCGACGCCAGGAGGAACGGGCCTGAGATTGATACCGCCTGATGTCGCAGAGGATCGGGTTCGTCGGGTTCGTCTGCGGGTACAGGCGGCTGCTGAACTGAGCCATCACGACAGCTCCGTGATTTTCTGAGTGCGCGGCGAGCCCAACAGATAGCGGGACACGCACTGACGACACCACTTCTCATGCGACGGCTTCGAACCACAACTGCAAGCCGGAAGACTCATCACGCACCTGCCTTCGTGAACTCGCGCGAACCAACCCGCTCGAGCACATCCGACCGCGACAACTCATCCGGGTTCGGAATCTGGGACATCGAACGGAAAGTGACGGCGATCAGGAGCAGCCACAAGACCACTGCGACCGGAACCCAGAACACGGGAGGCAGGTGATCGATCATGCTGACACCGCCTGCCGGTCTGACTTCTGCGCAAGGTACTGCTGCTTGCGCACCTCAGGCATCTTGCTCGGCGGGAACTTCCCGTTCGCCTTGTACTTGGCGTAGTTCTCACGCTGGGTTGCACGGTTGCACTCGCGGCACTGGCGGGTCTGTCCGTTCGGGGCCTTCATGATCCGGGTGTTCTCCGGTGTGAACTCGTGACCCTTGATGCAGTGAGTCTTGCGGGCATTCTGGGCGCCGGCGCCCACCCCGCGGAGGATATTCTCCTTCGGGGATACGGGCTCCAAGTGCTCCGGGTTCACGCAGGAGCGGTTCCTGCAGAGATGATCAAGGTGCAGGCCGGCCGGGATCTCGGTGTCGTTGAACATCTCGAAGTAGACGCGGTGGGCGAACTTGCCCCGGTGATGGCCGTACCCGTTCGAGTCGACATAGCCGAGCCATTCCCAGCAGCCCGCCTCTGTCAAGCGAACGTGGTCGTACGGGCATTCAAGCTCGGGCGTAGTCATGCGACCCGCTCCGGCTTCTCGTTAGGAAGAGAACCGAGCCATCTCCGGGCCTCTTCGACCGGGATCAGGGGCTTCGAGCCAAAGTAGGACGGTACAAGCTCGGAGCGCTTGATCGCCTTCTGGATCGAGTCCACTGAGAGATCAGTCGCAACAGCCAGGTTCTGCACCGAGTAGCTGAGCTTGTCGAGATGCGCTTCCATCACGCGGCCTCCTTCATGAATCGGGTTGCGGGGATACGCAAAAAGCCGCCGACATGCACCAGCTCGTCGATCTGGAATTCGGCTCGCCCGTTCAGGCGGTCGTCCAGCTCGGAGATGGTGATGTCGGCGGCTCGTGCGACGATGCGTACGTCGGCGCCTGCCTCGCAGATCGCGGAGTTGACTCTTCTCGCGATGTCGGAGTTGATCTGGTTCCTATCCATTTCAACAGGTTATGGCACGTTGACGACAGGTGTCAACCGTTGGAGTCAAGTTTCTGCCGGAATCGGTAGGAAATCTGCCGTATCCTAGGGGAATGGCCGAGAACGTAACCCCGATCAGTCGCGCGATCTCCGACGAACTCACCGGCGCATACACCAAGCGTCGGTTGACTCAGGAGGAACTCGCGCGTCGAGTCGAGATGCCCCTAGTCACGCTGCAGAAGAAGCTGCGTGCACGGGCACCGATCACGGCCACTGACCTTGTCCTGTTGTCGAACGCAATCGGCGTCGATCCGGCCAAGGTTCTAACCGACGCGATGGAAGAACTAGCCAACGCCGAGCGTCTAGCGTCGGAGGGTATCCCTACGATCGCTGGACAACGGAAGAAGCGTCCGTCGGAGATGACAGAGGAGGAGTTGGATGCGTTCGAAGGCGAACAAGCAGCCAACCGAGACCCAGAGCTTGGTCACCCCGAGCCTGACCCTGCCTAGAGGAAGAGAGTATGACCCGTGGGAGCATGCTGAGGCTCTCGATATACCGGTATATGTGCGCCGGCTTCGATCGGCGAACGGGATCTATTTCCGGGAGTATGGCGAGATCATTTTGAGTGATCGCCTGCGGAAGGGGGATCAGCGATTGACTCTCTCGCACGAGCTTGGCCACGTGGAGCTTCTACATCAGGATGACCGACCGAAACACGAGATACAGGCCGACCGGTTCGCGGCCCGGAACCTGATTTGTCCGGACGAACTGGCCGACCTGTATGAGTGGTGTCCCGATGAGCGAAAGATTGTTGCCGAGCTCGGGGTGACTACGCGCTTATTTCGCGCGTATGTCCTGTCTCATGCGGCGTGATCCTTCAAGAACACCCAATCGCCGACGTCCATGCTTTCGATGCGGCTCCGCGTGTAGTCCGACGAAGACGACGGGAGTTCGCGTCCTGCCGAGTGGCGACCGATGATGTCGATCGTCAACTTGGATGTCATCTTCTGGGCAACCATCTTGTCGCCCAAGTTCCGCGGAGCGTCAGCCTCATACGTACCGCCGGCGGGCCATGCCGCTTCAGTGCGCCACATGTATGAGTAGGTGCGCTCCATCGAGCCGTCAATGACCTTGGAGCGGTCGATGCCCAGCGACTCCAACACCTTTTTCAGCTCCTGGTTGTCGGGAACCGGTTCGGACTGCTTTGGGTTGATGCGGTCGGCGTTGTCGATCATCTTCCGGAGCAGGCCAATCGCTTTGTCCAACTCCCGAGCCGTCACACTTCCGACGTGCGACTTGCTCACGAGCTCGCGAGCCTCCTCGATCAGTTTCTGGTTGATGCTCATGCCGTCTCTCGATTCTGTTCGATCTGGTTTATTGTCTCAGGCGGCGTGAACAGTAGCGCGAATTGTTCCATTGCGGCTATGAGTCGCTTGCGGTTCTGGGGCGACTTGTAGGCCCGCGTGGTTGCGCGCACGGAGTGTCCAACGATGTCCATGACGAGGTCTTCGGGGATGCCCGCCTCGAGTAGCAGGTCGACGGTTGAGTGGCGCGCGTCGTGCAGCCGGACATCCTTCTGGATGCCGTACTTTGCCATGTCGGTTCGCCAGTCGCGTGATGCCTGGTCTGGGCTGATGGGCTTCCCGTCGTTGGTGAACAGCAGTCCCCATTCGTTGGGCGGCATGGCGGGAATGTACTTGTCGAGGATGGCTTTGAGTGGTCCGGTGAGCGGGATGATGCGCCACGACTTCGACGACTTGGGCCGCGTGAGATACAGCCCGCCCGTGACGTGCCGGTACTCGTAATCGGCAGGAACTACGGGTTTCCCGTCGACACCTGAGAGAGGGAGCCTGATGAGTTGCCAGGAGAGATCCACAACATCGGTGACGCGATCGACTTCTAGCCCGAGGACTTCGCCACGTCGGGCGCCGGTCAACAGTGCGGTAGCCCACCGCGCGCCACGTACGGGGTCTTGTGAGGCCTGTTCGAGGAAGTGCAGCGCCTCCTCTAGGTCGAGTGCTTCGAGCGCTGGACGGGCCTTCCTGGGTGCTGCGGTCAACTCTGCAGGGTTGCGTCCGATCCGACCTTCACGCATGGCGATCTTGAACGAAACCGACATGGTTCGGTGCGCGAGTAGTGCGGTCGTCGAGGACAGCCCTTTCGCGAGGATCGAGTCATGAACCCGGCGCACATGGGTCGCGGTGACTTTGTCCAGCTTCACCTTCCCAATAGCAGGGATGATGTGGTTGTTCACGGTGCGCCGGTAACCATCGAGCGTGTTCGGGCGCACCTCTTTCGCCGCCACCTGTTCGACCCAGTAGTTCAGCCACTGTTCGACCGTCTGGTTCGCGGTAGGCAGGTCGCCACGTCGCTCGAGCTCGGACTTGATCTTGGCGAGTTCGGCGAGCAACTCCTTCTTGTCCTTGCGCCGGATCTTCTTGCGTCGGCGCTCACCATTCAGCGGCGGAAGTTCGACGACACCGGTCCAGTAGCCGCGACTGTCCTTGAAGACAGACCCCTCGCCCTTACCGCGCATGCGAAACCCCGTTGAGGTGAGCGGCAACGCCGCTACGTGATTGACATGTCACAGATGGCTCCATTCGACTTGACCCCGGGAACGTAGCGCGACTTGAACTGCACCCAGTCGTTCTCGAGAACTCGCTCCATGTCCACTTGGCGCTGGCGGAACCAGTCGCAGTCCTCTCGTGGCGGCACGGGCGTTACCTCGTCTGTTCGACCCATGGACTACTACTCCTTGATGCTTCCGTCGGCCAGCATGGTCGGCCCCGGAACCGCCCGACTCCGAATGCGAGCCATGACGAGGATCGCCGCGTCTAGTTTCTCCTCTGCGATTTCCTCATGCTTCAACGCCACCGGATGGCGGCTACTGGTCAGCTCGTATCGCGCCGCCTCCTCAAGGCTCTTCGTGGCAAGGCGAAGCGCCGAGGCCAACTCCTCCAGCTCGGACTTCGACATGCGCTTGATGTCTCGCAGTTTGGCAGCTTCGTACCTTGTGGTTGTTGTACTCATGCGGATCTCCTAGCGGTGTGGGGCTTCGGTTTGGTGGCGCGGACTCCGTTGTCCGCATCTCTTCTTCTCAGGCTTACGACGTAGGCCACAGCTCGTTCCCTTCCGGCCAAGTTAGGTGTACCCGATGGAGTACCCATTGGTATCGGCGGCTGGCGGTTGCTAGCACCCGATAAAGACACGGTAACACACGGTTTGGATGGAAAACAAGTCGATTTCGGTATGTACCTCACGACTGAAAATCGTGAGGTCACGGGATCGACGCCCGTCGGAGCCACAGGGTGATCGTTACAGTCACCTTAGAAACCCCCACCTAGCTTCTAACATGGTGGGGGTTTTGCTTTGCCTGGCGGCCGTACGCTGGGTGGCATGTCGAAGCCTTCCCGCCGCATCGAACTCACGCTGCGAAAGCCCTGGTTCGCGCTGTACGTCGGAGTGCGACCGACTCTCGTGATCGCCGGTCGCGGCCAGCCGACGCAGTGGGGCCCTGGCACCTGGCAGGTTCCGGCCGATGAGACTTTCGTCCTCGGCGTCTACCTGTTCAACCGGGTGTGGCGGTTCGGCCAGGCGGAGTTCGCGCTCGAGCCAGACGACGCACCGACGCTCGACTACCGCGCGCCCGTGCTCCCCTTCCTCAAGGGACGGATCCGCAATGACCGCTGACCGCGCGCTCCCGAACCTTCCCGCCAGCGACTTCGCGGTCACGAGGCGCTTCTACGAGAGCTTCGGCTTCCGCACGACCTTCAGCGACGACGGCTGGATGATCCTCCGGCGCGGCACGGTCGAGCTCGAGTTCTTCTCGCATCCCGACGTCGATCCTCTGTCCAGCGCCCACCAGTGCACGATCCGCGTCGCCGACCTCGATGAACTCTGGCTGGCGATCCGGGCCACCGGCGTGCCCGTCGCCGACACCGGACATCCGCGGCTCCACGAGCCGCGGATGCAGGACTGGGGCATGCGCGCGGGTTACCTCATCGATCCGGACGGGACGCAGCTCACCCTCATCGAGAACCCGCGCTGACGAGGCTCGACCGCCTACAGGTCGTCCAGCGCACTCCGAGCCTCCTCGAGCCCGCTCGCCGCGGCATCCTTCTGCTCGGCGGCTTTCGCCCGCTGCTTCTGCGCGCCGGGCACGTCCTTCTGCACCCGCTTCCTCTCAGCCCGCAGCGAGGTGAGCGTGGCTTCGAGTTCGGCCTCCTCCGCCGTCAACTCGTCGACCTTCGCCTGCAGCACCTGCAGGGCCTTGTCGTGCTTGGCGAGTTCGCGCTCCGCGGCGAGCACGTCCTTCTCGGCAGCGCTCACCCGCTTCTCCGCCTCTCGCCGCACCCGTCTGGCCTGCAGTTCATCCGTCGGCCGCTCCGGCGCAGGCGCCGGACTCGCGACCTCACCCGCGACCGCAGCACGGATGTCGCTCGACGCCTCGGACGGTTCGAGCGCCCTGATCAACCGACCCGATGCGACGGCGGCCGCAGCCTCCGGAGCGAAGAACGCTGCGGAGATGGTCTGGGTGACAGCCTCCAGGGTGGCCGGCGTGATGCGTTCGCCGCGCGTCGCCGCGAGGTCGGCGGCCATCTCGGCGAGCCGCCGCGTGAGCGTGCGTCGCTCGCGGCCGAGCTTGGCGAGCGCCGCCGCATCCAGGTCGTCCTGAGCCTCCCGCAGCTCCGCCGCCAGCTGCAGGGCCTGGCCCAACTGGTCGGCACGCTCCTGGGCGAAGACGTTCATGACCCAGGCGGCGACCGACGGCTTCCGCAGGGCGCGGATCTGCTCGGCGAGACCGGCGTCTCCGGCATCCTTCGCTCGTCCGTTGCGTTCGGAGACGAAATCCGCCGGCGGGCCGGCGTAGAGCGCGGCCGCGATCTCTTCCAGCGTCGCAGGAGCCATGCGCCCACGATACGCGGACCGGACGATCCGACACGCGATGTCAGGGCTCCCGCCCGAGGCCGTCACTCGAGAAGAAGGAACTCTCCCCAGCCCGATTCGATCAGGACTCTGGTCTTGACCGCGCCGTTGCCAGTGCCGGGATAGAGATAGAGGTCACCGGCAGGGCTCCGCGCGAGAATATCTGCGAGACCGTCTCCGTCGTAGTCGACGCCACCGGTCACCGCGGTGTACTCCTGCCATCCCTCGCCGACGTTGCGCGCGGGCGAGAAGCCGCTGATCGCGCCGGCGTAGAACACCAGCGCGCCGGAATCCCGCACGCCGATGATGTCGCCCCGGCCGTCGTTGTCGAAGTCACCACCGACGAGGAAGTGGAAATTCTCCCACCCTCCGCCAAGGGTCTGGTTCGGCTTCGCGAAGCCGCCGGCGCCGTTGCCGCGGTAGATCGTGAGGACTCCGGTCGAGGACACCCCCAGGACGTCCTGCTTGCCGTCGCTGGTGTAATCCGCTCCGGAAGCGATGTGAAGCATGTCGTACCATCCGGTGCCGGGACTGGTCGTGGGTGACCGGAACCCGCTCGCGCCGGTACCGGCGTGGAAATCGAGCCCGTTCCTCGTCGCGACGAGGATGTCGCCCTTCGTATCGCCGTTGAAGTCGGTGTGAGTGACATGTCTGCGGCTGTCGCCCCAGGACGCCGACACGGTCGTGGCTGCTTGGAAGCCGCCCTTGCCGGTGCCCGCTCGAAGTCTCAGATCGCCGTTGCCGGCGATCAGGAGAACGTCGGCCGCCTTGTCGCCCGTGAAGTCCGCCGAGCCGAACTGCGCTCCCGGCGCGCTGCCCAGACCGGGGAGGTACAGCGGGATGAAGCCACCGCGGGCGACGTTCGACAGACAGGTGAAACCCTGATTGATGGGCGTGTAGACCGCCCCCTTCAATCGGACCTCGAAATGCAGGTGGTTGGCGACCGTGGCCCCCGTCTTGCCGACGACGCCGATCTGCTGCCCGCGGGTCACTCGCGTACCGGGCGCGAATTTTCCGGGAGCTGCCATATGCGCGTACCGCGTGGTGTACCCGCCCGGGTGCTCGATGTCCGTGTAGTTGCCGTATCCGCTGTTCGACGTCCGCGTCTTGATGACGCCGTCGTACGCGGCGAGGATCGGTGCGCCACCTGCGCCGGTGATGTCGATCCCGTCGTGGGCGCGGTAATTGCTTCGGCATCCGTCGCCGACCTTGGACTGGATGTTTCCCGACGCCGGGTAGATCATCTGGCCGTCGGTCGCGGCGGCCGCGGGAGCGGCGGCCCAGATCGACGGGACGAGCACGCCGGCCACCAGCGCCATCGCCGTTGCGATCCCGATCCGGGCGAGACGCCATCGGGAAGTTCGCTTCATCTCGCGTGCTCTCTTGCTAGCTCGGTCGGCCCCAGGGACGAGTGTCCTCCGCCGTCACCGTACCAGGGCGTGCGGATTAACCGAGAGAGCGTCGCCCACGGATGCGAGGCTGTAACCCGCACACCGGCTCCACCTCGCTCAGAGCAGGTCGAACGCTCCCCCGTAGGGCGCCGTGTCGTCACCCGTGTCACGATGATCCACTTGCACGGAGTCGACGGAGATGACCACCTGACTCCCCGTAGAGATGAACACGCTCACCGATCGGTTGCCCACCACGACGAAGTCCACGAATCGGCCGCCGCCTTGAGCGGCCGACACGATCTCCTCCTTGATACGGTCCACGTCCTGCCCCTGCGCCAGGAAGAAGCCCACGTCATTGACCGCGATCTGGGTGCGAACCATCGTCTGCATCTCAGTCATCCCACTCGCCTCCCCGTCATCTGTCATGCCGCGAACGTAGCTCCGCGGGCACCCGGACAGAAGGGGATTGCGCCCGAGACGATTACCGGGCATGCACGCCCTCCGCACCCGCCGGCGTGCGGTGCCATATATCGCGGTGTACGGTTCACTCATGGGCAGACTGCGCTATGACGGGATCTCGGATCCGATCCTGATCGAAGACGTGACATTGGCGCACCTGAAGATCGTGATCGCGACGAAGCTCCGACGCCAGGAGAGCTTCATGATGACCTGGAGGCCGGTCAGCGACGGCATCGACAGGCGCGCGACGGTGTGGATCCACCCGGCCATCCCCCTGCAGTTCGGCTTCGACAGCGCTGACCCGCCTCCCATCGACCCGCATCTGATCGCCGAGATGATGAAGGCACTGAACGCCACCGGAGAGCTGGTCCTCGACCACCTCGTCGACTCCCTCTGACCGAGGACTCCACGGTGTCGGAGCCCCGCCCCCTGCCCCATGTCGGGTTTGCCGGCCTCGGGATCATGGGCACGCCGATGGCTGCCAACCTCGTGCGCGCCGGTCTCGATGTGAGGGTGTGGAACCGCACGGCCGCGGCGACCGCGGAGCTCGCCGACGCCGGCGCCACCGTCGCTCCGACCGTCGACGGGTTGTTCGCCACCGCGCGCGTCGTCGTGCTCATGCTGCGCGACGAACCGGCCGTCGATGCCGTGCTCTCCCGCGGCTCGGCACGGTTCGGCGAGCTGGTGCGCGACCACATCATCGTGCAGATGGGAACCTTCACCCCGGACTTCTCTCGCACCCTCGCCGAAGAGGTCCAGCGCGCCGGCGGCGCCTACGTCGAAGCGCCGGTCTCCGGGTCGCGCGGCCCGGCCGCGGCCGGCACTCTCGTGGCGATGCTCGCAGGGCCCGCGGATGCCATCGCCGAAGTGGCGCCCGTCATCGACGCCATGTGTGCCCAGCGGTTCGTGTGCGGCGACGTGCCGGCAGCTCTCGGGATGAAACTCGCGGTGAACACCTTCCTCATCACGATGGTCACGGGCCTCGCCGAGGCGTTCCATTTCGCCGCGGCCACGGGAGCAGACATCGAGGTGCTCCGGAAGGTCATCGACGCGGGTCCGATGGCGTCGGCGGTGTCACGCGGCAAGTCCGCGATGGTGACCGCAGGCGACTTCACCGCGCAGGCGGCGGTCGGCGACGTCCTGAAGAACGCGGAACTGATCGAAGACGCCGCTCTCGCCGCCGGCATCCCGCACCCGCTCATCGCCGTGTGCCGCGAGCTGTTCGCGGAGGCCTCCGCCGCGCACCGCGATGACGACATGATCGCGGTGATCACCGCGATCGCCGGGCGCCGAAACTGAGCGCGCGCGATCGGGTCGACGCAACTAGGCTGGATGCGCGCCAACGCTCGGCCTGACCTCCATGAGGTCTCGGCCCTGGCGTGAGCACACGACCTCCCCTTCGATCCACTCGACCCCGCCCCGCGGGGACGGAGCCGCCGCTCCGCGACGTGGCCTCGGCAGAAAGGCTTCATCCCCATGAGCGAATCCTCCGGAAACGCCGACCGCGACGAGCGGTCGCCCGACTTCTTCGACCAGCTGATCGAGACGGCCCCCCGCGAGTCGCAGTCCGCTTTCACCGTGGGCTTCCGCGGTTACGACAAGGGCGAGGTGGACGCCGCTCTCGCAACCCTCCGCACGCAGCTGCAGCAGCTCACGGCCGACCTCGCCGAGACCAAGGCCCACCAGTCCGAGGCCGTCGACGCCGCACGCGACGAGGAGCGTGCCGCACGCGAGGCCCTCGAGGGGGAACTCAGCGCCGCGCACGCGAAGGCGTCCGACGCCGAGCAGCAGATCGCCACCCTCACCTCCGAGCTCGTCGACGCGCCGCAGCCCGACGGACAGGAAGCGCCCTCGCGTCAGCAGTTCGAAGCCATCCTCCGCGTCGCCGAGGAGCAGGCGAACGTCCTCATCCAGAACGCGGCCGTGCAGGCCGACCGCCTGATGACCTCGGCGCGCGAGGAAGTCACCGCGCAGCGTGCCGAGGCCCAGGCCGACGCCGAGCGGATCACGGCTCAGGCCCAGCGCGACGCCGACCAGGTGCGCCTGAAGATGGACACCGAGTACACCGCGCACGAGGCCCGTATCGAGCGCGAAGCCGCCCATGCCGCTGAGAAGGTCAACCAGGCCGCGCAGGAGGCGACCGCGATTCGCACCGAGGCCGAGAAGGGCGCGGCCGCGCTGCGCTCGCTCGTCACGCGTGAGACCACCCAGCTGCGGGCGGATGCCGAACGCGAGGTGCGCGACATGAACGCGCGCGTCCTGGAGTTCGAGGAGACGCTCACCCGCCGTCAGGACGACGCTCAGCAGGAGTTCCTCGTGCTGCACAACCAGGCCGTCGCCCACGCCGAGCGCATCACGAACGACGCCAACGAGCAGGTCGCGGCGTCCCTCGAGCATGCCCAGCGCATCTCGTCACGTGCCGAGGACTACGAGCGCCTGACGCGTTCCCAGGCGCAGACCATCGAAGCCGACGCGCAGGTGCGCGCCCGCGAGATCCTCGACCGCGCTCGCGTGAAGTCGCAGAAGATCGTCGACTCGGTCACCGGTCACACCACCGCGGTGCTCCATGACGCCGAGGACCGGACCCGTCAGCTGCGCTGGCAGCAGCAGCAGCTCACGAGCTTCATGGCCGAGGTGCGCGAGCTGATCCGCCCGGACGGCGTCTTCTCGGACGACTCGCTTCCTGCCGCGATCGCCGATGCCGCCCCAGGATCCGACGAGACGCCGGCGAAGCCGAAGTCGAACGCGAAGTCGAAGGGCAAGGCCGCGGACGACAGCGCGAACGAGGAGTTCCTCGGCGACGAGGTGCTCGACGACGAGCGGGACGACGACCGACCGCTCGAGAAGATCACCATCGATGTGGTCGAGGTCGACGAGAACACCACGCGCTGACCCGCAGATCGCTCCGATGAGGGCGGCATCCACCGGTCGGTGGATGCCGCCCTCATCCGTTCCACGGCTATCGCTCTCTGTCGCATCGCGTCAAGCTGAGGAGCATGACAGACAGCGTGATCGAGGTCCGCGACCTCCGCAAGGACTACGGCGGCTTCTCGGCCGTCGACGGCATCAGCTTCGACATCGCGCGCGGCGAGACCTTCGCCCTGCTGGGGCCGAACGGCGCGGGCAAGTCCACGACGATCGAGATCCTCGAGGGTTATCGGCACCGCAGCTCCGGTGACGTGCAGGTGCTCGGCGTCGACCCCGCACGTGGCGGCCTCGACTGGAAGGCGCGTCTCGGCATCGTGCTCCAGTCGACCGGGGAGGCCGGATCCTTCACCGTGCGCGAGCTGCTGACGGAGTTCGCGGGCTATTACCCGCACCCTCGGGACGTCGACGAGGTGATCGCCGCGGTCGGCCTCGAGCAGAAGCAGCGCACGCGGGCCGCTCGCCTGTCGGGTGGGCAGCAGCGCCGACTCGACGTCGCTCTCGGGATCATCGGCCGGCCGGAGCTCCTCTTCCTCGATGAGCCGACGACCGGCTTCGACCCTGAAGCACGACGGCAGTTCTGGGACCTGATCCGCTCGCTCAAGGCGGAGGGGACGAGCATCCTGCTGACGACGCACTACCTCGACGAGGCCGCCCATCTCGGCGACCGCGCTGCCGTGATCGTCGGCGGGACGATCGCTGCGATCGGCCGCATCGACGAACTCGGCGGCCCCGAGTCCCGCATCCCGCTCGTGCGCTGGATCGACGCCTCCGGCCATCGACGGGAGGAGCGCACGGACGCCCCTGGCGCGCTCGTCGCCGACCTGCAGCGCGACGGCGAACCCCCGGGTCTCGAGGTCGTCCGCCCGACGCTGGAAGACGTGTACCTCGAGCTGATCCACGCGTTCGACCTGCGCTCCGAGGAGAAGGGGGCATGACCACCACGACCACCACCCCGCAGGCACGATTCGGCCTCGCGCGCACCCTGCGCCTGGGGGTCCGCCGCGTCCCGTTCGAGCTGCGCCAGTACTTCCGCGCCGGCGACCAGGTGTTCTTCACCTTCCTGTTCCCGACGCTCATGTACGTGCTGTTCGCCACGATCTTCACCGGTGACATCGGCGAGGGTCCCGACGCCATCAGCATCGCGACCTATTACCTTCCCGGACTGATCGCCGGCGGCATCCTGCTCTCCGGCGTGCAGGGCCCGGCTCTCGAGATCGCTGCGGAGAAGAGCGACGGCACCCTCAAGCGCCTCGGCGGCACTCCCCTCTCGCCCGTCACGTACTTCATCGGGAAGATCGGCGAGGTGTTCGTCACCGCGATCCTGCAGATCGCCCTGCTGATCGCCGTCGCAGTGGTCGTCTACCGCGTCGAGCTGCCGACGGATGCCGCGGCCTGGGGCCGCTTCGCCTGGGTCTTCGTCCTCGGGCTCATCGCCTGTACCCTGCTGGGCATCGCCCTGTCGTCGGTGCCGCGCTCCGGCAAGTCCTCCGCAGCGGTCGTGATCCCGGTCGTGCTGCTGGTGCAGTTCCTGTCCGGCGTGTACATCGCCTTCTCGGCGCTGCCGGAGTGGCTGCAGAACGCCGCGGGCATCCTTCCCGTGAAGTGGATCGCCCAGGGGATGCGCTCTGTCTTCTTCCCGGACTCGTTCCGAGCGGCGGAGACGAGTGGTTCCTGGGAGGTCGGGCTCATCGCGGTGATGCTGCTGGTGTGGATCGTGGTCGGCCTGGTGCTCAGTCGGCTCACGTTCCGCTGGATCCGTCGCGACCGCTGACCCGTCGGATGCGGCACCGGGAGAACGAGATGGGAGAGTGGTCATCATGAGGACGGCAGCCAAGGAACGACTCGGTTGGGACCTCGCCTCGGCGGCCCTGTTCGTCGTGACCATGCTCCTCGCCTTCACGCTCCCGTCCCGATTCCCCGGCTCCTCCTGGCTGCTGGTGGCGACAGGATGCGGCATCGCCGCCGTCTACGCGTTCGGCGCCCGGCGCTACGTGAGCATCCGGGAGAGCCCGGAGCCCTCACCGCTGACATCGGGGCTGCTGCAGGCGGCACTGATCGCACTGCTGGCGTTGGGCACGTCGATCGAGCCGACCATGATGCTGCTGCAGACCCTCGTGCTGCCGTTGATCTGGATGACCTCGCGATCGACGACGCAGTCGATCGTCGTCACCCTGATGAATGCCGGCATCCTCACCTTCGCGTACGCCGCATCGGCGGGCTTCACCCCGGGGATGATCCTGGGCGGCGCCATCACCTCGGGCCTCTCCGCGGCGTTCAGCGTGGCCCTGGGGCTGTGGATCACGCGCATCGCAGAGTGGGGCACCGAACGTCAGCGGCTGCTGGCCGAACTCACCGACACCCAGCAGGGGCTGGAGGCGGCGAGCCGCGAGGCAGGAGCGGCAGCCGAAAGGGCTCGCCTCGCACGCGAGGTGCATGACACGATCGCGCAGAGCCTCACCAGCATCGTCATGCTCGCGGAGCGCAGCCGGCACGACGGCTCCCGCGACACGATCGGACTCATCGAGGAAGCCGCCAGGGAGGCGCTGCGCGAGGCGCGGGCGCTCGTCGTCGTCGAATCCCCCGCCGCCGACTCGTCCGCGTCGCTCGCGGAAGCACTGCGGCGGCTGGGCGAGCGGTTCGCCCGCGAGACCGGGGTCCCGGTGTCGGTCACCGCCTCTCCCCTCGTCGTGCCGCGCGACATCCAGGTCGTGCTCCTCCGCTGTGCGCAGGAAGGCCTCGCGAACGTGCGCAAGCACGCGGCCGCAGCGTCGGCCTCGCTCGCGCTGACGGTGTCCGACGACGACGCCGCGCTCGTGGTGAGCGATGACGGGCGGGGACTCGACGGCCGGGATCTCGGCGAACAGCGCGGTTTCGGCCTCTCGGGCATGCGCGACCGTGTCGGCCTGGTCGGCGGCACACTCGAGGTGCGCGACGGCGAGACCGGCGGCACCGCCCTCACCGTCCGCATCCCGCTCGCCGTGCGACAGGAGACCACATGATCCGCGTCATCGTCGTCGACGACCACCCGATCGTCCGATCCGGGATCATCGGTCTGCTCTCCCTCGACAACGAGCTCGAGGTGGTCGGTGAGGCCGCTGACGGCGCAGAGGCGATCGCTCTCGCGACGTCGCTCCGCCCCGACGTGGTGCTCATGGATCTCCGCATGCCGGAGGTCTCGGGAGCCGAGGCGACTGCCCGGATCACCGCCGAGCTTCCGGGGGTGCGGGTGCTCGTCCTCACCACGCATGAGGACGACGACGACATCCTCAGCGCGATCGAGGCCGGCGCCAGCGGCTATCTGCTCAAGGCAGCGCCGCATGCCGAGATCGTCGCCGGCATCCGTTCCGTCGCGGATGGCCACACGGTTCTGGCCCCGACGATCGCCGCCACCTTGGTGACGCGCATGCGCACGCAGGACCCGGCGCGGCCCGCACTCAGTCCCCGCGAGCTCGAAGTGCTACGGCTCGTCTCGCGTGGGCGCAGCAACCCCGAGATCGCCCGCGAGCTGTTCATCGGCGAGGCGACCGTGAAGACGCATCTGCTGCACGTGTTCGAGAAGCTCGAGGTGTCCGATCGGACCAGAGCGGTGACCCTGGCGCTGGAGCTCGGGCTGCTCTGAGCCGATCGCGCACGTCGGGCACAGAAAAGCCCGGCATCGCGGAGAAGCTCACGCGATGCCGGGCTGAGGCTGAAGTGTTACGGCCGTCCGAACTGGGCGACTGCCGGGCAGTCGAACGGATCTGCACCCGCGGAGAGGCCGACCCGGTTGAGGTAGTCGATCACGATCTTGTACGAGCGCAGCAGGTTGGTCTCGGTGTACGGCACGTCGTTCGCCGCGCAGTAGTCGCGGACGATCTCACGAGCCTTCGCCAGATGCGGGCGCGGCATGCTCGGGAACAGGTGGTGCTCCACCTGGTAGTTGAGGCCGCCCATGAGCCAGGTCGTCGCCCATCCACCGGTGATGTTGCGAGAGGTGCGCACCTGCTTGGTGAAGAAGTCGAGACGGGCGCCCGGCTCGATGATCGGCATGCCCTTGTGGTTCGGGGCGAATGCCGCTCCCATGTAGACGCCGAAGACGGCGAACTGCACACCCAGGAAGGCGAATGCCATTCCGAGCGGGAGCATCATGAACACGGGAACGAGGAGGAGCACGAAACGAGCAGCGATGATGCTGAGCTCGATCCAGCGTCCCTTGACGTTCTTCGTCGTCAGGAGGTACTTGAGACCGAGGAAGTGGAGGTTGAGTCCCTCGAGCGTGAGCAGCGGGAAGAAGAGCCAGCCCTGCTTGCGGGTGATCAGCTTGATGAGACCCTTCGCCTTCGCGGCATCCTCTTCGAGGAACGAGATCGTGTCGACCTCGATGTCGGGGTCCTTGCCGACCTGGTTCGGGTTTCCGTGGTGCTTGGTGTGCTTCGAGTCCCACCAGGAGTAGCTCATGCCGATGCTGGCGATCACGATGCGGGCGAGCTTGAAGTTCGCGGGTCCCGTGGTCAGGATCTGACGGTGCGCCGCCTCATGTCCGAGGAAGGCGATCTGCGTCAGGATGATGCCGAGGCCGGCGGCGATGAGCAGCTGGAACCAGCTGTCGCCGAGGAGGATGAACCCCGTGATGAGGCCGCCGAGGGCGACGGCGATTCCGGCGGCGACAGCGACGTAGAACCACTGTGCACGGCGGAGGAGACCGGTCTCCTTGACGACCTGCGAGACCTGCTTGTAGGCCTGGGCCATCGGCGGGAACTCGGCGTTGCCCGCGTATGTCTGACGAATCGGTCCCAGCGTTGCTGCGGTCGTTTCGACCTGTGTGGTGGAGATGATCTTCTCCTGTCGATCGGAGCCCTTGAGCTGTGAAAGCCCAAGGCGACTGCCCAACGCTTACCTCACACTAACCGGGCCCGCATGCGGCTCCGGGAATACATCGGCACCCCTTGACGGGAGCCTGTGAGTGTGAATGGATCCGAGCATGAATCGCCATGTCCGTGTCGCGTCGGCGGCTGTGCTGCTGCTGGCAGGCGGGACCTCTTCGCTCGTCGGATGCAGCAGCGCGCCCGGGGAATCGGCGACCTGCATCGATTGGGTGTACTTCGAGGCTCCGGCGGACGCTTACGACGATGCGGATGCCGTCGCTCGTGGACGCATCGTGGGCCGGGAAGGGACGACCAGCTACCTCGAGATGCCCGCCGCGATGTGGACCGCAGAGATCGACGAGTGGATGAAGGGGGCCGGCGACCGGGAGATCGTCGTCACCTCGCTCCCCCGCGGGTGCGGTGACGAGGGCGACTCGCTCGCCGAGGCGATGGATGCCGGGGACGAGGTGATCCTCTTCCTGCGCGAGCAGCCGTCCGGCTGGGAGGCGATCACGCCGTGGCAGGGAGCGATCGCCCCGGCTCCGGACGGCGGCATCCCGGACGCCTGGCCGGAAGACCTCTACGACTGACGGCTCAGGCCCGAGCGCGGCGGGCCCGGCGACGCCAGGCACGCGGAAGGAGCTGCGGGAACGCAGGTGAGTGGCGGGCCGGCTCGCTGATCTCTTCGAGGGCGCGGAACGCGTCGTCCAGGGAATCGAAGGCGCCGAGGTCGGTGCCGTGGTTGTCGCGCACGAGGTGCGCGGTGCCGTCGAACTCGACGAAGCCGGCGAATTCGCCGTTGCGCGTCGCGACGTGCACGTCGGCGTCGGCCTGCTTCCAGGTCAACGGATCGGACGGGGGGAAAGTGATGGTGGTCATGGTGATGCTCATTGCTGTGTGGCGGGCGCGCGTCGGCGCTCCGCAAGTTGTGAGATCGAGGGCGGATGCCGCGCGCATCGATGTGCGCGGTCCTTTACGGCCCTGATCAGTGGCGACGTGGCGGCCGAGAGGGGCACTGCACACACGTTGCACGATCAGCATAGCAGAATCCGCCAGCACCCGTTGCCCGATCCCCTGCGACCTCAGCGCGCAGGGGGTTCGCCGCCGCCGGCGGGTCCACCGCCCCCGCTTCCTGGCGCCACCCCGGCAGCGGGCGTCGTCGACGTGTCCACCCCCACGACGAGGGCCGCCGTGTACCCGCTCTCCACGTCACCGGTGACAGTCGCGAGCTGCGTCGCGCCACCGTCATCCCCGAAGACATTGTCGGCGGTCAGCGTGGTCCGGGCGAGGTTCTCGCTCGACCCGCTGTACACGGACTCCGCGTACACCACGGCGCACTCCTGCTCGGGAAGAGCGAGCTGCGAGGTGGCGATCGCGTTGGCGGCATCCGTGATCGATGCTGCATCCGGGTACACCTCGAAGTGGATGTGCGGCCACCTCCCCGAGTAGCACCCGGGGAACACCGAGGTGAAGGAGACTCTGCCCTCGGCATCCGCCACCTGCACGCCACGCAGGTAGGTGACGTCCTCCAGCCCCGACGAGTACATCGAATACTCGCCCTGTGCGGTGCAGTGCCAGAGGTACACGGCGGCACCCGCGAAGGGGCGTCCGTCGTTCGCCAGATCGATCACCTGGAGTTCGATGGCGAGGGGCACTCCCTCTGCGGTGGCCGCACCGTCGATCGACGCCCTGATGTCCTGACGGACGATGCCGGAGTCCTCGAGGACGTCCGGCCCGTTCGATCCATCACCCGGGTAGGGGCCCGCCGTCTCATCCGGGATCTCGATAGTGGTTCCGCCGGTGCCTGCGCTCGCATCGGCGCTGGGCGTCGCGGTCGATCCGCCCGAGGCGGCCGGAGCGCAGGCCGCCAGGACCACCGCGCCCAGCCCGAGGCCCGCGAGCCCCAGAACCCCACGGCGGCTCATGAGCGTGCGGATGTCGAAGGGAGCACCCTGGTCGACGACCTCTTCGTCTGCGCGATCGAGGAGTCGACCCTCGTAGGCGGGACCATCGGGAGTGCGGGTGGGTTCGGGGATGCGGCTCATGATCGTTCCTCTCAAGCGGACCACTCGTGGACTGGTCACCCATGCTGCGGGAACTCTCGATCAGGAATCCATGCTCCGACTATGCGTCCTCTTTGACGGCACAGCGTCCGCCGACGCCTCGTCCTTCGCCACCGGCGGCCGGAGCACGAGGACCACGACGATGATCACGAGGATCAACGCCGTCAGCGTCACGGGGATCGGCAGCACCGGGTCGAGCAGGACCAGCAGCGCACCGATGGGGACGACCGTGTTCACGACTCGGTCGGCGTTCTCGCGGATCGCGATCCACCAGATGCCGAGCAGGAAGATCGCTATCGGGATGGTGACGGTGAAGGAGGCCGCGATGTTCGACAGTTCGCTCTTGTGTGTGAGCACGTCGATCTCCACCTCGATGCCGGCCGAGAACGCGGCGGCGGCGGCGAAGACGAAGTAGTGGGAGTAGCCGTAGCGCAACGAACGCCGGAACGATGTGATGGCCCGGTGGTGGGGCGGCCAGAAGTAGATCCACCAGAGGGATGCCGTGACGACGAGCGTGAGCACCGAGATCGCGATCAGCGGCCCGAGCGTCTCCACCTCGTCGAAGGCGTCGATGATCGCGTTCGCCGATGCGAGGAGGCTCTCGCCCAGCACGATGAGCGTGAACAGACCGTAGCGCTCGGTGATGTGGTGCGGGTGCCACGGCGTCTGCCTGCGGTGCTCGGCGAAGACGGGCACGGAGATCTCGAGCAGGGCGAAGAGCACGAAGGCCGCGATCTGCAGTGGTCCCGCGGGAATGAGGAGGAAGAGGATCCACAGCACCTGGACGGCGGCGATCCCCCACGCGTAGCGTTTCGTCGCCCCTCGGAGCTGGCCGGCCGACCGTGATGCTCGCAGCCACTGAGCCACCATCGCGACGCGCATCACCACGTAGCCGAGCACCGTGAGGGTGAAGACGCCCTCGTTGAACGCCCGCGGGATCCCCGCCGCGAGCACCAGCACCCCTCCCATCTGCACGAAGGTCGTCACGCGGTAGAGCCAGTCGTCGGTGTCGAACGAGGTCGCGAACCAGGTGAAGTTCATCCACGCCCACCAGATCGCGAAGAACAGCATCGCGTAGGAGGTGACCCCGTGCAGGAAGTGCCCCTCGCCGAGCGCATGATGCAGCTCGGCGGAGGCGATGCTGACGGCGACCACGAACACGAGATCGAAGAACAGCTCGAGGGTGCTCGCCGTGCGGTGCGGCTGCGATGGATCACGCGGCTGCATCGGACGGAGCTGGAAGCGAGAAGCGGCAGGATTCGCGGTCACGGCGCAAGGATAGTGCCGGCGCGCAGGGGTTCGAGGAAGTTGTTCATCCATTCGCCGGAAATATCTTCCGCTCCGGCACATCTTCCGCTACAGTGTTCAAAGTCTGCTGTGCCTGCTGCTAGCGACCGCCGTGTGGGACGGCGAAATGCACTCCGTGAGTGGGATCACCGAGTTCCAGCAGGACCCGAGGGGTCGGGATGCAGACGTTGGCCGTGAACGTGGGGTTCATGGTTTGGGGAAATCTGGGGAACACACTGATGGCGCACTGGGGATTTTTGCGTACATTCACGGCTCAAGGGGCCTCGGCATGACTTCCGTCGAGGATGCTCTGAGCATCACTCGCGCGGGTTCGGTCTTCTTGCCGATCGCGGCCCCGAGGGCGACCAAGTCGGTGACGCACACGGTGGTCACACCGCGCGCCTCCGCAACCCTGGAAAGACGCCGTCAGTGGGAGCGTCGCTATCGGATGAGACTGCGGATCACGGATGCGGCCGTCATCCTGTTCGCCGTCGGTCTGACCGCGATGGTCCAACTGATGACCGGTGTCGCCGGGCTCGAGATACTCCGCGACGGCGTCCCCCTCGCCGCGCTGTGGTACCTCATGCTCAGCGCACTGCACACGCGGGACGCCGCGTTGTTCCGTGCGAGTGCCACCGAGTACCGCGGCGTGGTCCACGCCAGCGGGCTCGCCTTCGGGATCATCGCCATCGTGGCGGTGCTGCTCGCATGGAAGTCGATGCAACTGACACTGCTGCTGGGGCTGCCTGTCGGTGTGTTGACTCTTCTGGTGACCCGGTGGTTGTGGCGCCACTGGCTCCAGGCGCAGCGGGCGTACGGGAGGTTCACCTCCCGTACGCTCGTCGTCGGAAACCGGGATGACGTCGAGTACGTGGTGCGCACCCTGCACCCGATCGGCGCGTCCGGCTACCAGGTGGTCGGGGCGACGCTCCTCGACGGCAACGCCCGGGAGGTGGAGGTCGACGGCGCGAAGTTCCCGGTTCTGGGGAACGTGAACTCCGTGTCGACGGTCGCCGCCGAACTGGGTGCCGACACGATCATCGTGGCGAGCCGCCCCGATGGCGAGCCCGAGTTCGTGAAGCAGCTGAGCTGGCAGCTCGAGGGGACCGCTGCCGAACTCGTGCTGTCGAGCCGCCTCACCGATGTCGCCGGCCCGCGGATCTCGTTCGCGCCGGTCGAGGGGCTGCCCCTCATCCAGGTGCAGATCCCGACCTACGAGGGCGGCCAGCACCTGCTGAAGCGTGCCCTCGACATCGCCGTCGCGACGCTCGCGCTCATCCCGATCGGCCTGGTGGCTCCGGTCCTGGCGCTGCTCGTCAAGCTCGACTCCCCCGGCCCCGTCTTCTTCTTCCAGGAGCGTGTCGGCCGTGACGGCCGTCGCTTCAAGATGGTGAAGTTCCGCTCCATGAAGACCGACGCCGAGCAGCAGCTCGCCGCTCTCAAGGAGCAGAACCAGGGCGCAGGCCTCCTGTTCAAGATGAAGGACGACCCGCGCGTGACCCGGGTGGGCCGCGTTCTGCGCAAGCTGTCGCTCGACGAACTCCCGCAGTTCTGGAACGTGCTCATCGGTGACATGAGCGTCGTGGGCCCGCGTCCGCCGCTGCCCAGCGAGGTCACCGCCTACGACGGGAC